>CAYMHI010000001.1:0-102189 GCA_964390265.1 uncultured Candidatus Saccharibacteria bacterium
TCTGGATTATATTTAGCGAGCCAGGACGAAGTTGGCGTAAGTATAGAGTTAGACACCAATGAAGGATATGTATTGCAAGAAATGGTAGATACTAGTCAGCCATTCCCATCTGGAATACAAATTATTGAGTCTTGCCAAAAGCCGTATGAGCTGGGCATACATAACCCCAAAGAGGTGAGACTTATGATATATTGGGATGTCACAAGAGCAGACCAACAAAGAATAATTCCTTTCGCCAGAGTTTTTTATCCAAAAGAAGGCACAAATAAATTTGCAAGAAGTAAATTAACTCATGAGGATGAGTGGTTATTAATGGATATTGAGCAGGGATTGCCAGCAGATCTAGATGTAATGGCAAGAGAAGTAGTTGCTGGTATGCTTGAGTACGGCAATGTCAAATATCTTCATGGTGCTATTGATGTGGCCTACGACGGTAATAAATGGTATCTCATGGAGCTCAATGTTCGTTACCCCCTACCACCATCATACGACGAGGCTAGACAAGCTGGAGCTGAATATTTAGCCGATGTTCACAGAAGCAGCCTAGGCGAACTATTAGCCAACTCCGCAAAAGATGCCGAAAAGTCTAATACTGAACGTAAGTTTAGACTTGAAACTTGAAATTATTAGAAAAATCAGGTTAAATATATAGGTTGATTAATTATTTTTCGGGTCCGTAGCTCAGTTGGTTAGAGCACCTGCCTTTTAAGCAGGGTGTCGTGAGTTCGAGTCTCACCGGACCCACCAAGAACAGTGCCCCGCTTGCCGGGGTTTTGTTCTTGGTGAAAACCTGTAGGGTTTGAAATCACGGAGTGAGGGCGGCGTAGCAAGGTAGCGCACAGAAACTTGTTTCGAGCACTACCGATGCGAAGAAGGCGCTAGCCGCTGTCTCACCGGACCCACCATTATATAATTCTCCATGCTTGGTGTGAAATTGCTCATGCTCATATAGTTAGTAGATGCGTAGAAATATACAAATAACTTTATTGGGCTCAAGTTTTTTGATTGGCATTATTTTAGCTGCTAATTATAAATTTGAAATTGTGCCAAGTATATACATTGGCTTTATAATTATGGCGATCACCGCAGTATTTTTGGTAAAAAGTAAAATTGGCTACATTCTATTTTTTGGTATAGGGCTGGTACTAGGCATATGGAGATACGACATATTTTTACATCAACAATTGCCCAGTGCTCTCGTATACGATAATCAAAAAGTAACTGTAGTAGGCACCGTGGACGGCGAACCCCGTTGGGACGAATATCGCAATTATGTTTTTTACTTGAGCAATGCTCGAATAAACAGTCAAGCTGTTGAAGGATTGGTAAGAATAAAAGCAATTACTGGCGTAGCCAAAGAGGGTCAGATAGTTAAGGCTAGTGGCAAACTCAAGGCCGGCCAAGGAAAAGCCGAGAGCTACATTAGCTATGCCTCTATAGACATAATTAATGCCAATCAGCCTGCTGCTGTTCAAATAAAAAATAGTTTCTACAAAGGGCTTGAGACCACGCTGCCCAAAGAAACGGCGGCTTTTATGGCGGGCATACTAATAGGCTCACGCAGTGCTTTGCCCAAAACATACAGTGATGTATTAACAGCCCTTGGTCTTACACATATAGTGGCGGTATCGGGCTACAATCTGACAATCTTGGTAGGTTTTTTAAACAAACATTTTGCAAAAAACTGGCGCTGGGGAGGTTTGGTAGGGTCGCTATGGATTATACTTGGATTTGTAATAATATCTGGAGCAAGCGCGTCAATACTGCGCGCTGGCATAATGAGCGCACTATTTTTACTAGCCAGTTATTATGGCAAGCGACTAAATTTATTAGTCTGTATGGCGTTGGTTGCAGTTGCGATGGTAGCCTTGCAGCCACAAAGTTTGCTTAGCGATATTGGCTGGCAATTATCGTTTTTATCACTTTTTGGCATAACTATACTTGCGCCTAAACTTTCACAAATATTACCATCTAAGCCAAAACTACTTAACGATATTCTCTCAGTGACTCTTGCCGCCCAAATTGCTACGGCTGGGCTAGTAGTTTACAAGTTTGGTCAAATAAGCTTGCTTGCCCCGCTAAGTAATTTAATTGTAATGCCACTGATACCAGGGCTAATGTTGCTTGGTTTTATATCATCAATTCTTGGTATGATTTTACCAGGTGTTGCCTACCTAACTTTTGGCAAGTATGTTCATAACATTATATATATTCTTTTTGACTTACTTACCTATCTTGCCAATTTTGGTATTGCCAAGCTCGAGCTCAAAAATGTTTCGCTTGCTGTTATATCTTTTTACTATGGTGTTGTTATTATAGTTTTTATGGTGCTTGGTAAAGCAAGAAACAACTCGGCTACAGATAAAAATCGTGATAAAATAGAAAAAGACAGTGCAATAGAAGTTACCAACAAGTCTGTTTCTAGAGCTTAATAATAAACTAGTTAGAAAGGAGAAGAGTTCAGATTTTTGCGTGAAGTACTAGGCGCCAGCGAGCAACGAGCGAAACGTACTAATAAGGTACGATGAACGAGTAGCGCAGCTGGTAACGCAGTAATTGACCAAAAAGATAACTCGTAATGTATGAGTGGACATAGTAAATGGGCCTCAATAAAACACAAAAAAGGCGCGGCCGATGCCAAGCGCGGTAAAATATTCACCAAGCTAGGGCACGAGATAGCCATCGCGGCTCGCGATGGTGCAGATCCTAGCATGAATTTTAAACTCCGCTTGGCAGTACAAAAAGCCAAGGCTGCTAATATGCCCAGCACTAATATTGAACGATCAATTGCGCGTGGAGCCGGCACTGGCGAGGCGGTAGCGCTTGAGGAACTCACCTATGAAGGTTATGGCCCAGCCGGAGTTGCTATTATGGCTCGCGCCTTGACCGACAATCGTAATCGTACTGGCCCCGAGATAAAATCTACTTTTACCAAATTTGGCGGTAACTTGGGCGCAACAGGCTCGGTAGCCTATTTATTTGAGCAAAAAGGTGTAATTGTATGCAAGGAGTGGCTAGACAAAGACGAGGTAGCTCTAGCAGCTATAGATGCCGGTGCGGCCGATATTGATGATAGTGGCGATCAAGTAATAATTTACACTAGCGCCACAGAGCTAGAAAAAGTAAAAGATGCGTTAAGCGACATGGTAGAGTCAGCCGATGTAGAGATGATAGCTAGTCAAACTATTTCGGTGGACGATGCGCATAAGGCCCAAACACTTATGAAACTAATAGATGCCCTCGACGATATTGATGATGTAGTCTCAGTGACAGCCAATTACGATATTAGCGACGAGATAATGAGCAAGCTTGAGTAATGAACACGCGCGTAATAGTTTCCGCAATAATTACCAAAGGTAATAATTTCCTAGTCTTGAAAAGAGCGGGTAGCTCACGTTTTGCACCACATGAATGGGAGCTCGTTTCCGGCTTTATAGTCGAAGGTGAGACTGCAGAGCAAACCATTCTAAGAGAAATAAAAGAAGAATTGGGTGTTGACGGATCAATTCAAAAAAGCCTTCCAATATATGAGATGAACGACAAAGACGGGAGATGGATAGTGGTTCCATTTTTAGCAAGTATTGATACTCAAGAAAAGGTAAAAATAAGTGATGAGCACAGTGAGTTCGAATGGATGACACTAGAAGACATGAGTAAGTTTGGTTACTTAGCTGAAACTATTTCATTTATCAAATCACATATTAAACTATGAAAATTCTCGGCATCGACCCGGGCACTGCAACCACTGGCTTTGGGGTGATAGAAAAAACTAAAGGAAAATTTAATACTATTGATTATGGTGTAATATCAACACCCAAGGATTTACCTATGAGCAATAGGCTACTAATAGTATTTAATGACTTAGAAGAGCTTATTGCCAAGCATCAACCAGATACTATCGCGGTAGAGCAATTATTTTTTGCCAAAAATGTTACTACGGCGATTTCTGTAGGGCAAGCCCGCGGCGTGGTTTTACTTGCTGCTCAAAAAGCCGACCTTTCGCTTAAAGAGTTTACTCCACTACAAGTCAAACAATCGGTGACTGGCTATGGCCAGGCTAGCAAAAAGCAAGTGCAGTTAATGGTACAAAAAATATTAAAGCTCAAAGATATTCCTAAGCCCGATGATGCGGCCGACGCCTTAGCAATTGCAATATGTGCTAGTGCAAATAGTAAGAACTGATTGGTGTATAATATAAGGTATGATTGCGAAAATAACCGGAACAGTTCAAGACTTTTTGCCCAGCTCTGTAATACTAGATGTAGGCGGAATTGGCTATGAAATATTTATTACCAATAGCCAAAAAGATATTATCGCAATAAACCAAACTCAAACTTTTTACATTGCCGAGAATATTAAAGAAGACGAACACACCTTATATGGTTTTCTAGATATCGATGGGCGCAGTATGTATTATCAGCTTACTTCGGTGAGTGGCGTTGGGCCCAAAGCTGCTATGTCTATTCTTGCAGCTCACCAAACTAGCGAAGTCGCCCAAGCTATTTTACAAGACAATATAGCTCTTTTTTCGGCTGTTAGTGGCATTGGTAAAAAAACTGCTCAGAGAATTATTCTGGATCTCAAAGGTAAATTGGTAGACGAATCTCAATCTGAGGCCGTCAATCACGAAGATCCGGCCTACCAAGCCTTACTGAGCTTGGGTTATAAATCCAAAGATGCTGCTACTGCGCTCAAGGACGTAGCCACCGATATGAGTACTCAAGAGAGAGTGAAGCAAGCACTTAAGGGAGCTAAATAATGATAGAACGCAATAACTCAAAACCAGAATCTCCCAAAGAGGTAAAAATAGATCCTGAAGAAAAAGTTTTTGAAGATGGTCTGCGACCCAAAAACTTCACCGAATACATTGGCCAAGACCAGATTAAAAAAAGTCTGCAACTTGCGATTACTGCGGCTACTCAGCGCAATGAACCAATAGACCACGTACTGCTTTACGGCCCACCCGGCCTGGGCAAGACAACCTTGGCTTATGTTATAGCCAACGAAACTGGCCGACCTATCAAAATTACTAGCGGGCCAGCCATAGAGCGCGCCGCCGATTTGGCCTCACTCCTTACTAATTTAGAGGAAGGCGACATATTATTTATTGATGAAATACATCGCCTCCCACGCTCGGTAGAAGAAATACTTTATCCGGCTATGGAGGATTACGTAATTGATATTATGCTTGGTAAAGGCCCGTCGGCTCAGAGCTTAAGATTGGACTTGCCCAAGTTTACTTTGGTGGGTGCTACCACTCGCTTTGGAGCACTTTCGGGCCCTATGCGCGATAGGTTTGGACTGGTCAATAGGCTAGAGTACTATACGCCCGAGCAGATTGAGCAGATTATCGCCCGTAGCTCCAGAATTTTAAACATCGATGTTGACCCGCAGGCATTGCAGCAAATGTCACACCGTGCACGCTTAACACCACGTATCGCCAATCGTCTAATCAAGAGGGTACGCGACTACGCACAAGTGCATGGCAATGGCACTATTAATAAAGATGCGCTCTACAATACTCTCGAGCTACTAAGTATCGATGAGCACGGCCTAGAGAGTGCCGATAGAAAAGTACTCACCACTATTATTGAGCAGTACAAAGGTGGGCCAGTAGGAGTATCGGCTATTGCAGCAGCTACCGGCGAGGAGCGCCAAACTATTGAAGATGTCTATGAGCCATATCTTATTCAGATTGGTTTTTTACAACGTTCACATCGTGGTCGCATAGCCACACCAGAAGCTTATGTGCACCTAGGTATTGAGCCGCCAGAATATTCTGACAACAATAAAGAACAGAGCAAGCTTTTATAATAGTTATTTTAGGACTATAATAACACCCAGTTTATGGAAAACTATACAATTCAACACCCATCGGTAGACGAAACAGAAAAAGCTAAAAAGACAATTTTTGGACGAATATTTAAATCTACTGCTAGTCGGCACTACCCTGGCCAACCTAGTACCGAAAAGACTCTGCGAATTGTCTATAGACATATAATGACAATATTTCCGTTTATATTTGCAATTTTTGTTTTATCAATCCTAGGAATATTTGGCGCTTATTACTTGGGTGCTAACGAAGAAGAGCTGAGTAAAAGTATACCGCTTGGTTATCTTAATATAGCTGGATTTTTATACATAATACTTTTGGTCTTTTTATTTATTTCGGTTATTTGGATATGGCGCCGTAATAAATTGGTGATTACCAATCAGCATATTGTAGATATTAGCCAGGCTGGCTTGTTTAATCGCACAGTTGCAACTCTGCGACTCGAAGATATGCAAGATGTTACCGCCAAAGTACATGGGCCATTGCAGACAATATTTCAGTACGGATCACTATTTATTCAAACTGCGGGTTCACGTGAGAACTTTATACTCGACTACATAGCCGATCCTTACGATTTGGAACACTATATCTTAGAAACTCGTAAAGTATTCTATAATCCCGATGAGTCGGCTGAACACCACGAAGACCTCGACTACTTACCGCGCGGACATCGCCAAACCGATAGCAGTACTATAGATAGGTAGGCGGTGCTTGGGAATAGGCTTGAGGGGGTAAATATTGGCTTGCGACCATGGCTGCGGTAGTACTACGGGCATAGTTAGTTTCTTAGATAAAAAAGCTGTAAGGCCAGGTATTGTACCAATTGAACCATACACCACCAAAGTATTATTGAGCTCAGTATTATTAAAAACACTATTATTGCTGGCAATCTGAGAAGAAAGAGAGTCTAGCAGCTTAGAGCCAGATCTTTGCAAACTATGCCTGGCTTTGGCGGCATGCTCACCATCATAAAGCCCATGGGTTTTTAGAATGGTAAAAACTGCATCTGTATCTACTCCTAACTCTTTGGCTAAGTGCTCGGCAAAATCATTCGCTCCAAAAGGTATGTCTTGATGCATGTAAATATCGTTATTAAAAAAAACGTAGCGACTAGTGCGATGGCCAATATCTATATAGTGATTCGGTAGGTCTACGCCGTCTGTAATAGTTGTACTAATAGCTGTAAGCAGGGTGCCCAACTTAAAATTATCCAAATTGTTTTCGGCCAAACCGTACTTTATAGCAAGGCCAAGATCTTCTGGAGTAATAGTGGCAAGATATGTTCGATTACCAGACTCACTTGGTTTTTTTAATAAATCGTAGTCAATGAGCGCTTTTTTATCTGCTCCCAGGTAGCTCCTTATTTGTTGGGCTGCATATTTGCTTAAGTGAAGAAATTTGTTTTGGAGGTTATCTATACTGACTACTTGGTGATTCGTAAGATGCCCGGGCAGTTTAATTACCAAATATTTAGCACTATATTTACCATAGCTGGGGCCAACTAGAGTTCTATTCACTATATCTGTAAATACCCTGGGATTGTTCAAATCTACTGATTCGGTTGGCACCTCGCTATAGGCATCTAATCTAGTTTGGGTTTGGTTGAGAGTTAGCTGGACAGCCTTTGCGCTATAGCTACCAACATCAAGACCAATTACAGAGTTGGCACCATTGCTAAATAATTTCTTCATAACAAACACCCCCGGGTGCTTAATTGCTACTATTTACTTCGTAGATATTGACTGTGCCCGACTTCGCGTCTTTATCGCCGTTGTTTTCTAAGGTTACCTTAATAATGTAGTTACTTGGCGGCGTACCAGTAGTGGTATATACGTAATCGCTGTTGGTTTTAGGGTCTTTGGGCAAGCTTTTAATAAAAGGTACATTGCCTTCGGTAAGAACTTGTAGAGAGGTAGGGTAACTACCATTGGTTTGATAGTAGTTTTCTAAAGCAGTTTTAATTTGTCGCATATCTTGTTTGCGTTGGCTATCTCTAGCTCGAGCTGGGCCCGATATTAAATTAGGCACAATAATAATTGCTAGTACAAAAACGATGATTATTACTATTAGTAGCTCAAGCAGGGTAAAACCTTTTTGAGACTTAAAAATATTGCCAAGTTTCATTTGTTTCCTCGTTACTATCTGAATGTATATATTGTAAACCTGTTGTGCTTATATGGTCAAGTGCAATTTTGTCATCAACTTAACAATAAACTTTAAGCTTACGCTTTACTTTCGGTATTGTATTTAATACAATTTAAAAAAATAAGGGGGTAAAATGAAAATTAAAATAATATTTTTGGCATTTTTAACTGTCTTAGCAAGTATTATATTGCCACAAAGTTCTAGTGCCAACTCATTTAGTGGTGTCGTAATCTCCGAGCTTAGTATGGGTAGCACCTCATCTGCTACCGAGGAGTTTGTAGAGCTATATAATAACTCCAGCACAAGTGTAAGTATGGCCAATTGGTCTATTTATTATCGTTCGGCTACCGGCACAAGTTATTCAAAAAAAGCTAGCTTCGCAACCGGTAGTACACTTCAGCCTCACAGCTTCTTTTTGGTAAGTACGAATAAGCCCAGCGATTTGACGTTAATTTCTGGAATGTCTCAGACTGGTGGGGTGGTAGAGATTCGTGATGATAAGAACAGTGTTATGGATAGAGTGGGTTATGGTAATGCTTCGCTTTCAAACGGTAAACCAGCGGTAGCAGTCCAGTCCGGAGAAAGTATGTATCGTCAATACGATTCTCCAAATACACAAATGATAAATACTGGTGATAATTTCTCAGATTTTTATATTGCCACCGTTTTAACCCCAGGAGCGGTACCGGCAGTCGAGATAGAAGATACTAGCGAGCCAATTACATACCCTCCGTTAACAATTAATGAACTTTACCCCAACCCCGCGAGCGATCAATCTGAAAGTTCTGATGAATACATTGAGCTTTATAATCCCAATAACTTTGACATCGATCTAAATGGGTGGCTTATAAAAGACGCCTCTGGCAATACCTTTGTAATAAAAAACAAAACTATTGCTGCCGGTAGTCATGCTGCAATTTATAGTAGTGAAACACACCTTTCACTTAACAACACAGGTGACACCATACGATTGTATAGTCCTAACAATCAACTAGAAGACGAAACAGTTGATTATGGCGACGCTAAAGAAGGTTTGAGCTGGGGGTTGGTAGATGGTGCATGGGCCTGGAACAACTCACCCACCCCTGCTGCACCAAATTCATCTGCCTATGTGCAAGTAGTAGCTACCAAACCCGTTGCTACCAAAACTACTAAGATAGCCAATAAAACTACTGCCAAAAAACTAGCCATAGCTAAAAAAGCTAGCACCAAAAAAGCTAAAGCCAGTAAGCTCAGTGCAGCAAAAAAAGCACATGCTAGCACGGCCACGCCAGCAGTTACTCAACAAGAGCTACAATCTAAGTTCGCCAATTTCTGGCCATGGTTGATGATTTTACTCGGAACAGCTACCATAGGTTATGGAATATATGAATACAAGCCAGAAATCACTAACCTTTACTACCGATTTAAAAACAAGTGAGACTATAGCCGCTAAACTAGCTATGGCCATAAAATCACCTCAACTTATTGAGCTGGTGGGTGATTTGGGTGGTGGTAAAACTACATTTACCAAAGCTTTAGGCAAAGCACTTGGAGTAAAAAAGACTATTACCAGCCCAACTTTTAATATCCATAGAGGCTATGACTTTGTTGGTGGTAGGTTGGAGCACTTTGATCTCTACCGGCTAGGTGATGACGAGATAGTACTCAATGAACTTGAAGATTGCTTAAAAGACAAAGGCTCAATTGTAGTAGTAGAGTGGGCTGCTAATTTTAAAGACATTTTGGCCAAAGATAGACTGATAATAGATTTTAAATATATAAATGAAGAAACTAGGGAATTAAAAATTTTAGCAGTAGGTAAAAAAAGTTTAATGTTGTTGGATAAATTAAAATGATACTTGCTATACGAACCGATAAAGCAACTGCTGAGCTATCAATTTATGATAGCCAAGAAAAAGAAATAGATAGAGACGTTTGGCAAGCCGACAGAAAACTTGCCGATGAACTTTTGCCTCACATTCAAAACCTGTTATATAAAAATAACTTTGATCTACCTGATTTGTCAGGAATAATAATTTTTACTGGAGACGGTTCATTCACTGGCTTACGAATTGGTACAACCGTGGCTAATACCTTGGCATATTCACTGTCTATACCAATTGTGGAGGCCCGGGGCTCTGATTGGCTCAAGGCTGGATTCAAAAATCTGCTCAACTCTAAGCCCGGCAACTATGTGGTTCCTAAATATTCCAAAAAACCTAATATTACTAAGCCAAAAACTTGATTCTATTTGGCACAAGTATAATAATAGAATAAGTCAGAAGTTCCGAAGTTTTGATTACAAAACTCAAAATAAGTTTTTTAGAAATAATATAATAAGTATATAAATACAAACATAAACAACCTCACCAAATCGGTTGTTTTTGTGTAGTAGCTATAAAAAGGAGTGGTGTTATGCAGATAGGAGTGTTACTTGCTGTTATTGTTGGAGCGGGGGCTTTGGGTTACGTATCTAATGTGGTTTTGACCAAGCAAAAAAGCGCCGAGGGAAAGGCCAAGGCCGACAAAATACTAGATGATGCCAAAGTTAAAGCGAAAGAAGATTTGTTGAAGGCTAAAGAAGAGGCACTAAAGATACAAACCGAGGCCAAAGAAGAAGAGAAGCAACGTCGCAATAGACTTGATGAGCAAGATAGGCGCGTAAGTGATAGAGAAAAATTACTAGATAGTAAACTAGAAACTTTAGAACGTCGCGCCGATGCAATGAAAAATGATGAAAAAGAAATTGAAGCTATTAAACAAGAGTTGCGAGATATACGTGCAAGACAAGTTGAGAATTTAGAGAAAATCGCTAAATTAAAGAAAAAAGAGGCCACTGAAAAATTAATGGCAATGACCGAAAAAGATATTAAGGCTGACTTGGTAGAATATATTGAAAAGCTCAAACGAGACGCAACTGAGAATGCCGACGAAGACGCTAAAGAAATTATGGCCGCCGCTATGGAGCGCATGGCTAGTAGTCAGGCTACAGAGCGTACTATTACTACTGTACCTATTACTAGCGACGAGGTAAAAGGCAGAATAATTGGCAAAGAAGGCCGTAACATTCAAACTTTTGAACGCCTAACTGGGGTAGATGTACTAATTGACGAAAGCCCTGGCGTAATTGTGCTTTCTGGCTTTGATCCTGTGCGCCGGCAAGTGGCGCGCGTTGCAATGGAACAGCTAGTAAAAGACGGTCGTATTCACCCCGGTCGCATAGAAGAGTTGGTAGGTAAAGCTCAAAAAGAAATTGACCAAGACGTAAAAAAAGCTGGTGAAGATGCTGCAAGAGAAGCCAAAGTGGTTGGTTTGCCACCAGAGATAAACAAACTTATGGGTCAGCTAAAATTTCGTACCAGTTTTTCTCAGAATGTACTGCATCACTCCATAGAGATGGCACACTTGGCCGCTATGATTGCCGAAGAGATTGGAGCAGATGTTAAAATCAGCCGTACCGCCGCCTACCTGCACGATCTCGGCAAAGCCGTCAGCCACGAGATAGAAGGCAAGCATCACCACATTACCGGCGACATTATGCGCAAGGCTGGTTTTGATGAGGCTACTGTGCATGCGGCCGAGGCTCATCACGATGATATTGAAGCCACTACTCCAGAGGCTCTAATTGTGCGAGCTGTAGATGCACTAAGCGCTGGTCGGCCAGGTGCACGTGGTGATACTGCCGAGAATTTTGGCAAACGTATGACCGACTTAGAAAACGTTACCAAGGCTTTTCCTGGTGTAGAAAAAGTCTATGCTATGAGTGCCGGGCGTGAGATACGAGTATTTGTAAGTCCCGAAAACGTTGATGATCTTAGTGCTATTAAGTTGGCTCGTGATGTTGCCACCAAGATAGAGGCTACGCTAAAATATCCAGGTACCATTAAGGTAAATGTAATTCGCGAAACCCGCGCTGTGGAGTTTGCTAAATAGTATGAAGGAACAAAAATGACACATAGAGAATTAATTGAAGAACTAGCCGATAGCGCCAATATTACTAAGCGTCAAGCCGAACGTACGCTTAATAAAATGAGTATGATAATTATGAGCGAAGTGAAGCACGGCCAAAAGGTTAATATTAATGGCTTTGGTACGTTTTACCTCGGCAAGCGAGCTGCTCGAGCCGGCATCAACCCTATGACAGGTGATAAAATTGATATTCCCAAAGTAATGATACCCAAGTTTAGATCTGGTAGTAGATTTAAAAAGATGGTTCGTTAAATATAGCAGCAAACTGGTTGTGGTGCGTCAAAATTGAGTATAATAGCAAACATGAATACCTACGTAGCCGATGAAAAAATAATTGATCAACTTACCAAGTTGCCCAAAGTAAGACTTACAATATTTCGTGATATTGAGATAAGCCAACAAGGGTTTGTACTATTAAAGCTTTCCAAAAGAATACGCTCAAGCATCGTAGAAGATCTTGATAACGACGAGCTTATTGCGCTGCTAAACTATCTAGACCCCGACAAAGCTACCGATATTATTCAAGAGCTCAAGCCCCATAGAGCCAAGAAAATCACCTCAGAGCTATCTGATACTGTTCGTGATAAGGTAGAGACTTTGCTGAGTTTTAACCCTCGTACTGCTGCCGGCCTAATGAATCTTGACTACGTAGAGATTGCGCCAAATATGCATTTTGAAGATGTATCGGCCAATATTATTGAGCACGAAAAACGAACCGGCAAGTTCCCTTCAATACTAGTGGTAGACAACGGTAAATTGTTGGGTGAACTACCCGGGCACGAGCTGGCTTTGCATAGCGGCAAAGAAAAGGTAGAGAACTATATCAAAAGAGTACCGTCGGTGCACTTTGATAATGATGAACACAAGGTTGTGAACTCGTTTATAAAACACCCACACAATAAGGTGGTTGTACTTGCCGAAGACGAAAGTATTTTGGGCGTAATTCATTCTGACGACTTGCTAAATTTAATAGATAAACGAACAGCCAACGATCTATATGGTTTTGCTGGGGTAAATAAAGAAGAGGATGCATTAGATGGGGTTGGTACCAAGGTGCGCAATAGATATCTTTGGCTAATGATAAACCTTGGTACGGCATTTTTAGCCGCCTCGGTTGTGGGTATGTATGAAGGTACTATCGCCAAGCTTACCTTGCTAGCTGTATATATGCCCATTGTAGCCGGTATGGGTGGTAATGCTGCTACTCAAACCTTGGCGGTTGCCGTACGTGGGTTGGTACTCAAAGAAATAGACTTGCGTCACGGTCTTAATTTTGCTGCTCGCGAGTTGGGCGCTGGTATTATAAACGGTATTATCAACGGCGCCATCGTGGCACTGGTGGCAATAGTTATAAATAAAAACCCCATGCTAGGGTTGGTCTTAGCACTAGCTATGATTGGCAATCTAGTAATAGCCTCGGTATCTGGCGCAATTGTTCCGCTAATTATGAAAGCATTTGGCAAAGACCCAGCTACATCGGCAACAGTATTTATTACCACCTGCACCGATGTGGGCGGATTTTTTATATTCTTGAGTCTAGCGCAACTAATGCTAGTCTAGTTGGTTTGGTAGGTTGCTAGTAAAAATAATGATAGACAACAGTTAAATGCGCTTATGATATAATCATTAGCATATATAACAACTACTAATAGGTACCAAAATAATTATGAACGAAACAAGTGAAGAAAAAGTAGAAAAAGTAGCAGCAACCCCAGAGCTGAACGCTGCCGAAAAAGAAGTTGTAAAGTTTCTAGATGCCAGAATAGACGCAGAGCCAGAGAAAATGCGCAAATTAATGACCGAGAATTTTCAGGCTAACTATGATTTTTCAGTTTTAGACCCTCAAAAGCCTCAAAAAACTCAGCCGGTTTCATTTAGAATTATTAGAACTAGTAAAGAGGCCGGTAGTTTTTCGGTCACTGCTGAGATATTAAATGAAAATCAAAAGAGTCATAAACAAAAAACCATTAGCAAGATATATGATCTTACGAAAGACGCGGACTCCAAACAGCTCTTAATTAACTCCGAGAAAAACCTCAAATCAGATGTACCGTTTTATAAAAAACCTGTTTTCTGGATAGCCACAGTTATGGGATTGGCTGCTATTGCCGGGCTAGTATTTTGGGCTATAACCAGTCAAAAAACTACTCAAAATCAACAGTCTATTAAGGCCAACTGGCACCAAGTAGTAGATGGTGCAAAAGGGGTTGATGATGCCGCGGCCAACGCTACTAAAGACCAGGCTGGTTATGACAATTACACCAAAAAGCTTAGCGACTACAAAAGCCTGGTTGGCGATGTTAAGTTTAGGGCCGATCAACTCAAGCCTACTAGCGCCGACAAAGAAGACATTGCCAATTACAAAAATGCGCTTGTTAACTTAAATGATTATATATCGGAGGCGTCTAATCAAAGTAAGAATGTTGCTAGCCTTACTACTGCCGATTCATCTAAGCTAGATGATCTAGCTAATACGGCTGAGGCCGCTACCAATAAATTTCAAGATGGCGCTAAATATCTAAGCGACAAAATGCCCACAGATATTTTTAACATTGGTGATGTACTGGCAAAGCAAAAAGATAAGCTCGATCAAGATAAACAGAAGGTGCAAGAAGCCCAAAACGCCGCCGCCGATGTGGTCGCCAAAGATGCTGCCAACAAAACCACAGTTACGAACAATATAACAACTTTTGAGCAAGGCTACATAGCCGGCAATGAATCTGTAATGCGCCCAGTTATGACAGCTGGATTCCAAGGAGAATATAACTTCAACCAATTAACTCCCGAGCAACGTCAATATCAATACCCTAGCAGCTTTAGAATAATTAATGTTACTAAACAAGCCGATGGAACATACAAAGCTCAAGTAAATGTATTGTATAAATACACTGACAACCCCAACCAATATACCCAGGGTTATGAATACAGCGTAATTGGTCAAAATAATAAGTGGCTAATTAATAACGAAAAAACTGTTAGCGAATTTTAATATAAACAAGGAGATAATAATGAGACCACAGAATGAGCTCGTACCTGAAGACACTAGCGATGAAAAGTCGGTAGCCTACAGTAGGCTAGAAGAGGCCCTTGGCACTAGCTTGAAAGCATTTCAAAAAGTACGCGATGAAGTTATTGCATCGGGAGCCATGACTTCTGAGGAGGTAGATGATGCAAGGGCAAGTATAGTTGGCCATACTAAAGAAGAACGCCAAGCAGAGATTAGGGAGTGGATGAAAGCTGATTACGACGAGCAAATAGATCAATAGAATAGTATAAAAAACTGTTAGCGAGTTTTCAACAAAACCTTAGCCGAATTAGTAACTATATTAAACCCCAGTAAAGTAGCTAGCTGGACTAAAAGCTATAAATGAAAGTAAATATAGTACTAAAAATAAAGAAATAACCATCGCAACCACAGTGATAGTTATAGCCCTAGTTGAACTTTGTCTATCTTTAAGTAGCAACTTACTACAAATCAAAAATACTATTATAGGCACAAAAATTATCAAAACAGATGTGACTATTAAATTGGAGATAATGGCATTATGCCAGCCTACATTATCCATTTATTAATAATATAACGGCTTAATACATTTTGCTACAGGTGAATAATTGAGACTAATTGCGTTAGTACTTAAACAAAAAGCCCACGCATGGGCTACTTGTTTTATGGGGTGAGTGATGGGACTTGAACCCACGGCCTTCTGGACCACAACCAGACGCTCTAACCAACTGAGCTACACCCACCTCGTCGAAAGTGTGCTAACACTATCGACAATAGAATATCTATTCGCCTACAGTTAACACACAACTTTCTCCTCTCGAATCACGAAACAACCAAGTGTTTATTTCATGATTCGGTTTAGAAAAAGATCAGATCTATACTTTTAGTTGGCGTTGCTATGCCTCAGCGTTATATGGTGCCCCCGGCAGGATTCGAACCTACGACCCTCGGTTTAGAAAACCGATGCTCTATCCAGCTGAGCTACGGGGGCGCGTCTTCGTCGGACAACCGTAGTGACTTACATACCTATTTTCGAAGATACAATTTTACTTATTCATGATTGTAAAATAACTGTCCTGAACTTATTGTAACAATAAAGTAGTGTGCAGGGTATAAATTTAACAATTGTGAATGGGCTGTCTTAACCGAATAAAATGTGCACATTTTATTCGAGGAGGAAAAGTATTGTAGTTAACAAACAAATAAGCAGAACCCCAAAGTTGAAACTCTGCTTATTTGTTTGTATTTATACAATACTTTGACGATGGGGCGGTGTTCTACGCTAAAGCTACGATACAACTTCCAGATTAAACTTCACTCATGCATTCTTAATTTGAATAATTAAGCGTAGCGTGAGTGAAGTTTAATGGAGCGGGTAGCGGGAATCAAACCCGCATCACCTGCTTGGAAGGCAGGAGTAATAATCATTATACGATACCCGCATATCTATAAAGTGCAATCGATTTGAAAGAACATAGCTTATTATACAAGATTTGTATATGCAGCGCTATCTTGCAGACAATGTATATTACTCCAAATGTTAATATATTACAAGACAATAAAGTAACTAGCGCAACTCTAAATTAGAATAAAAGTAAATATTATATTCAAAACCGTTTATACTTGCTTTGGTAGTTGTTTGGGTGTTTAATAGTAGTTAAGAAATATATTTTAAAAAGGAGAATTAAAATGATAAACGGAAAATTAAAAAAGCTAGCCGTAGTAGGTGGAGCAGCAGTATCAGCCTTGGTACCTACTCTTGCTCGTGCAGCTGACTACAGCTCAGACTACACCACTACAACAACCACTACAGATGGCGCTGCCGCTGCAGGTATCGTAGGTGTGTCGCTACTATTTATGTTCTTGTGGTTTGCATTTGCAATATTTGCACTTGTGTACTGGATACTAATGCTAATTGACGTAATTAAACGTACCAATTGGGAAAACGAAAGCGACAAAACTCTATGGTTGCTAGTTGTAATATTGCTAGGCATACTAGGTGCATTGGTTTACCGATTTGTAGTTGTTTCAAAACTAGGCAAAGCTAGCGCACAAAAAACTTCTACTCCAGCTGCTAAAAAATAAATAAATAAGTAAGTAAGTAAGTAACTTGTTTAAGAAGAGCCCTACACACTAAGGGCTCTTTTTTTATAGCTATAATTATGCTAGTATAAACAGGTTAAATTTAGTAAAATAATGCGCCCTTAGCTCAGCTGGATAGAGCGTCTGGCTTCGGACCAGAAGGCCGGGGGTTCGAATCCCTCAGGGCGCACCATATAATTGAGTCTTGGCTAAAAGCCAATGACACAATTATAAAGTATGATTTGATGAGAGACCCAGGGTTCGGTGCAGTAAAGCGCGCAGTGTCAAAACAAATTAATTTGGTTTTGACCAAGCACTTTACCTTAAGAGGCGTAGCCGCTATCCCTCAGGGCGCACCACGTTATATTATGTTAGACGATATATTCTAGATGTTAGAATAAAATTAAAACTAAATTAATTAATCTTCTAGCAAATTGAATAAGCTTGCTTGTTCAATTGAAGAGGAGAATGACTTGCGAACGGTGAAAGTAATTATTTACAATAATTTCTGCAACAATCAGTAATCGTTCGACGACGACGAGGGTCTGTAGCTCAATTGGCAGAGCAGTTGCCTCTTAAGCAATTGGTTGTGGGTTCGAGTCCCACCGGACCCACCAAGAAAGTATCTCAGCGAATGCTGGGATTTTTTCTTGGTAAAACATTAATTTAAAAAAAGCCTACCAAATAGGTAGGCAGAGATGAACTATAAGTCGCCGGTACGACTAAAAAAGTGTTTCCATCTTGAGTCTGGAATAGGAGTAACGCTTGGGGAGTGCAAGAGGTTATGGCCCTCCAGAAGATACTCGATTATTGCCATGAGTATTGGCACGCTATAGCCAGACTGTGCAAAGTGCTTAGCTCGCCTGTCATTGTCTATCTCTGGCATTAGATCATTACTTCGAGGTAATGGGTGCATAAGTATTGCATTGGGGCTCAACATTCGCATCACACTCTCATCGATGAAATAAGCAGACCCACCAGCTCCCACCCAGTAGAATACATCAGTGTCTAGAACCATCGAGTCGAGATTGGTCGTTTCTTTGAATTCAATATCACTCAAATACAAATTCTCTCGCAACTCATCATCTATACGTGCACTTTCAAGTGATACAAATATGAAGCTGATATTTTCGAAGAGACACAATGCTAGAGCAAGGTTTCGCGCAGTTATATTGCGACGAAGATCGCCACCAATCACCACGCGCAAATTCTGTAGTCTACCCACTTCTCGATAGATAGTATAGAGATCTACTAGCGTTTGCAATGGGTCATCTGCTATATTGATCATTGCGGCACTACTATGGTGAGCCGAGAGCTCTAACTCTTTACTTGGCGGCTGATTGACCGCAATAATGTGAGGCTTGTACTCACTCAGTGACTTTAGTAAATCAGATAAACTTTCATCTCCAGCGCTATCCACATCTATAATACTTATTCCCATTCTTTTGGCAGCGGTAAAGAGAGATGTTTGTGATCGAGGAGACGGGCAGTCTAGCAACGTGTAGAGTAAGTAGTCTCTATAAAGACTGGCACTGACTTGAGGGTTTGGTACGCGAAGTCCATAACCCAACTGCTGTACGTATATATCTACAGCGGCAAAAAGATCTAACAAGAATTGTTTGCTCAGCTGAGAGGTGCTTAGTATGTGACGTAGTTTGGTTGATTTCTTTTGCAAAGGAACAAACCTTTCAATATGTTTGGTCGAAAGAAGTTCGTTTGATATAGTAGGCCAACAGGTAGCAAAAGTCAATGTGCAGGTTGAAAAATAACCAGTTTATTGGTATGGTTAGTAGCGTGATATAAGATTATTCTTATTTCTTTTCCCATCTACAGTTCGTGAAACAATAGAATAGTTGTTTAGCGAACTGAGAGGAGAAATAATGCGAAAGTTATAGAATTAAATGTAATAATATTTAATTTGCCAATTGAAGCATTATTTGGACGACGGGGTGTGGCGCAGTTGGCTAGCGCGCTTGGTTTGGGACCAAGAGGTCGAAGGTTCGAGTCCTTTCACCCCGACCAAACTAAAACACCCAACTTTTGTTGGGTGTTTTAGTTTGTATTTGATGAAAGACGAGAAACCCGAGGTTCGGTGAACGAGGAGCGCAGACCAAAACCAAACCTGTTTAGGTTTTGAGCGAGCACCACAGGCAGAAGGCGCCAGCCGTTGTCCTGGCGCTTTAGTAGACTTATGCTACAATTATTAGCATAAGTAATTTTACAAATGGCAAACAAAAAAGACATTTTAATTAACTCACTACTTACTTTAGGTATACTTGTTGGCTTATTGGCGATTTATGCTGGTTTTAAGATGCACCCAGCTCAGCCAGCTCATGCCGCAACAACATACACAGTTACCAACGGTAATAATGCTGGTGCTGGTTCGTTGCGCCAAGCGATCACCGATGCCAATGCTAATCCTGGCGCTGATATTATTGTTTTTAATGGAGCCCTTGTTATCCAGCCCACTAGCTCATTACCATCAATTACCGACCCGGTAGAAATAAATGGCTACACCGGCTCGCCCGGCGGTGCCACAGCCAACTCTGCAGCCAGCCCCAACCCATTCAATGGCACACTCACCGTTGAGCTCGATGGTCAGTTGGCGGCTGGTAGCGTACTTGGTTTAGGTTTTGAATCAGGCTCAGAGGGTTCATCGGTACGTGGGCTGGTGATTTATAATTTTTCTTTTAATGCTATTCAAGTAGCTCCTGGTTTTACTGGTAGCGGCCTAACCATAGCCGGTAACTACATTGGCACCAATGCAGCCGGTACTGTCGGCCAGGGCACTACGCTTAGCTCTGGCATTGGCCTGTTTGGTACCGGCGCATCAAACATTACAGTCGGTGGCACAAACCCAGCAGATAGGAACATAATCTCTGGCAATGCTGGGGGGATTGGAGGCGGGGCAAACAGCAATGCTACCATACAGGGCAATTATATTGGCTTAGCTGCCGATGGGACTACTGCCTTAGCAAATGCGGGTGGTGGCATTGTTTTTTATGCCGATACTACCAATGCAACCATTGGGGGCGCCACTACCTCGGCAGCTAATGTAATATCTGGCAATACATCGGGCTATGGCATATCTATTACGACTGCCGATGTCAACCACAATACTATAGCCGGTAACTTCATTGGCACTGATTACACAGGCGCTGTTGCCCGTGGTAATGCCAATGGCGGTATATTTATTGGCAGTGGTTCTGCATCTAATACTGTTGGTGGTACTACGACCGGCGCTCGAAACCTTATCTCTGGCAATTCTAGTGCGGGTATATTTATTAATAGCGGAGGTACAAGCAACACCGTAGAAGGCAACTACATTGGTACCGATATAACTGGTGCTACAGCCCTAGCAAATGGCACAGGGGTAAGTATTTTAGGTGGGTCTAGTGGCAACACTATTGGCGGGGCAGATACCACTACACGCAATATTATTTCCGGTAACGGTGGTATGGGTTTGAGTATAGACACAAGTAATAGCAACACAGTAGCAAGTAACTACATTGGTGTTGATGTAACTGGTACGGCTGACTTAGGTAATGGCGGTATTGGTGTAGCTATAAATAACTCAGCAAGTAGTAACACTATTGGCGGTACCACTGCTAGTGAACGCAACGTTATTTCTGGAAACGCAGATAATGGAGTGTACATATCTGGCACTGGCACAAATAATACAATCCTAGGTAATTATCTTGGTACCAATGCGAGTGGCTCAGCCGCAATACCCAATGATCAAAATGGCTTGTTTTATTTGGCAACAGGTACTGGCAATGTTCTGGGTGGACTTGCTGAAGGGTCTAGAAATATTCTTTCGGGTAATTCCAATTTTGGGGTGATATGTAGTAGTGGTGCCAACTTGAGTATTCAAGGAAATTATGTGGGGTTGAGTGCTGATGGCGCTACAACAATACCCAATGTTGGTGCTGGTAACAGTGCTAACATTGCTTTGACAGGATGTTCAAACATGATTATCGGTGGTTCTGCTACTGGTGCACGCAATGTTATATCTGGCAGCCTAGGGGCTGGGATATTAATGATTGCTGGCGGGAATAATACGGTGCAAGGTAACTACATTGGTACCAAAACTAGCGGTGAAGTCCAAAGTGGGTTTGGTAATAGTACCGCTGGTATTATTATAGCTTCTGCTTCTACGAATAACTTAATAGGCGGTGTAAATAGTGGTGAAGGCAACATAATAGCCGGTAATGGCGCAGGTGTTGCAGTTGGTGATATAGGAGGTATATTCTTAGCACAAAATAACTCTATCTTAGGCAATAGTATTCATGACAATAGCAGTGGTCCCCTGAGTAGCTTAGGAATAGATTTACTGGGTAACACAAATGATTTCGTTACGTGGTCTTCCATTGGCGTTACCCCCAACGATGCTGGTGACCCCGACGTTACCTCTAATGTACTCATGAACTTCCCAGTCATTCAATCAGTTACTTCTACCAATGGACAAGCCACAATAACGTATGACTTAGATATCAACGATGCCGAGCCTGGCGCTACTGGCTACCGCGTAGAGTTCTTTGCCAACGACTCTGCTGACCCCAGTGGTCATGGCCAAGGCCAAACCTACTTGGGAAGCGACACCGTTGCTGGTGATGTGAATGGTAGAAGCGCCACTCTTACGCTCCCAGCTGGCGTGGATGGTTCTAAATATGTTTCTGCCACCACTACCATGACCGATGCTAGTGATGATGGTTTTGGCCACACCTCTGAGTTTGCTGCTGACGTACAAGCTACTCTAGTGCCGGTATCTCCAACACCAACCCCAAGTCCAGCTGCCAATGTGTTGGCCACTACGGGCCTTAATCAAAATAGAAGTAAATTAATTCTCGCAGCTATCGCACTGGTATTACTGGGTGGTACTGGGCTATACGTTGCTCGCCGTCAAAAACGAACTTAGTAATTGAGCTGCACAACGCATCGATTTTGTAATTTTAATATTGCTTAGTGGTATAATAAATATATGGACGCAAACACATTTATCAATCAAAATATCTGGTGGATACTACTCTTGGCCATATGGAGTATTGGCTGGAAAGGTTGGGCTCTGTGGCGAGCTGCCAAACTCGATCAAAAAGTCTGGTTTGTAGTATTTATGATAGTTAATACCGCAGGCATATTAGAAATATTTTATATCTATTATTTCTCCAAACAAGGCACCAAAAAATCAGATTCAAAATAATTATTTGCTAAACGACCTATGCAAATTTGTGGTATAGGTTGCTCATACATATGAAAAAAAACAAACATTTAATTACTACCCCAGACGACACTAGTGACCGCCAGCACCCTGGGTTAAAAACTTTTTTAAGACTCGCCATTACAATTGTATCTGTCGGCTTTATTGCTGCCGGGATTTATTTGTTAGTTTTGCTATTTGGGCCCAAGTACTCATTTTATTTAAACAAAAAAATGCCCGAGATTACCGATCAAAACAGAGTGGTAGTGCTTGACCATGGCATAAATACCACCATCTACGAGGGTGGAGCTGAGGTGCTAGAAAACGGTGCTTGGCACCAATATCCTGAGCGGGGAAATCCTCAAATGGGAGGTAATTTTATATTGGCAGCACATAGCTTTTTGTGGGGCTACACGCCTAGTCAAATAATGAATAAATCATTTTTTTACAACCTTGAGGACGTAAAAGTGGGCGATCAAATAACGGTGTATTGGAACAAACAAGCTTATAGCTATACGGCTACAGAAAAACTTCAGGTTAAACCCAACGATCCAGCAATATTGGAGCCTAGTGGCGAAGCAAAGCTTACTATGTACACTTGCACCGAGGCCGGTAGCGCCGATGGCCGCGTAGTGGTTATTGCTAAGCCAAATAATTGACCATCAATCTGTTGTGAGCGATAATAAGTTAATGAATAAATACACTCCATATTCATTTCGCGTATTACTATCAAAACTTAATTATTGCAGTCGAATGCAGTATGGAAAATTAAGCGTAGCTAGAGGCGAAGTTTAATGAATAAAGTTACTCCACGGCGACCATCTGGATTTGTCGAGTATTTACCCACACAACAAGCCCAGCTACAAAGTGTGCTCGACACTATTCGTAGCGTATATGAAAAATATGGCTTTATGCCTATAGAAACACCGGCTGTGGAGTTGGCCGAGGTACTGCTAGCAAAGGGCGGTGGTGAAACCGAGCAAGAGGTTTATCGTTTTAGTAAAGGTGATAAAGAATATGCCTTGCACTACGACCTAACTGTTCCACTAGCTCGATATGTGGCTGAGCACGAAAATGAACTGACCTTTCCATTTAGACGCTATCAAATGCAAAAAGTTTGGCGAGCCGAGCGCGCCCAAAAGGGTCGCTACAGAGAATTTTATCAATGCGATGCTGATATTATTGGTAGCTCTAGTACAGGACATGATGCCGAACTAGTTGCTCTTAGCGCCGATGTATTTAAGGCTCTAGGCCTTGGAGATTTTACAATTCGCATTAGCAATCGCAAATTGTTGAGCGGACTCATTGAGGCAATTGGGTTACAAGCTAAAACAAGTGATATATTGCACGCCATAGACAAACTCGACAAAATTGGTGTCGAAGAAGTCACCAAGATGCTCAAAGACGCGGGTTGTGGCGATGACGATTCTACTCAACTGATCGATTTTGTAAATATGGGCGGAGAAGGTGCAGATGTAATAAGCCAACTCGAAGGACTTTCGGTCGAAAACGAAACTTTTACTAGTGGCCTAAATGAAATTAAAGAGCTGGTGGCCCAAGTGCAAGCATTGGGTATTGATAGTCAAAATTATACAATTGATTTACGAATTGTCCGCGGGCTAGATTATTATACTGGTACGGTTTATGAGACAACACTCAACAACCACCCCGAGTTTGGCTCGGTATTATCAGGTGGCCGTTACGACAACTTGGCAGAATATTATACCAAAACTCATTTGCCAGGTGTGGGCGTATCGATTGGCTTAAGTAGACTGTTTGCCGCCGCACTTGAATATTATTTAATTGCCAAACAACCACAAATGGTGCAGGTATATATTGTTAATTTTGGGGTTGGTGCGCGCGAGTGGGCCCTAAAAGTTGCTAGCGACTTTAGATCTGCCGGTGTAGCCACCCAGGTAGATTTAGAAGACAGCAAGGTAGATAAACAATTTAGGTATGCTGACAGACTGGGCGTACCATATACTATTGTAATCGGTGAAAACGAAGTGGCTGCCAAAAACGTTATTCTAAAAAACATGCTAAGGGGTGACCAAGAAACTTTGGCTATTGATGCCGCAATACTTCATTGTAAGAAATCGGTATAAATTAAAACTTTGCAATAATATTAAGCTACTGTATACTATTTGCAGATATTCGCACCTCACATCAACTCGATTGAAGGAGCTCAAACATGTCACCGGTAACTTCAAAACGTCAATATGTTGGCGCCATGGATCATAGTAGTAGGCTGGCTCTAGTTGAAGAAATCAAACCGCTATATATGTGGTTTAGCCCAGATTCAACAGATTTGGATATTTTAATTAGACTTACATACATGCCAAATGCAACCTGCACAACGCTAACCGAAGATGGCAGGTGCGTGGGCTTTATGATCTCGCATATTGAAAAGCATAAAAAATCCTTAGTGCTTTACGTTAAGGGCGTGATTGTAGACGAACTATATAGATCGAGACACTATTTTCGTAAAATGCTTGAAGATGCGATAGAACTCTATCAACCAAACTACATCGCACTTACCACGCAAAATCCCAGAGTTTATACGATGCTGGCAAAGATCTGTGGCGTAGAGAACGTGTACCCTCGCCACACTTATCCGCCTGGTTATGAGATTCTAGACCTTGCTCGTCAATTAATCTCTGGTGGCGCAACGAGCGGTGAGGTGGGTGACACAGAAATTCGTAACCTTGTGCTGAAGGGACACTATACCTCATCTAGGCCCGAAGACAAGACATATATGTCTAGTGATATGACAAATGTAGATGGCTTTTTTGACAGCCAGCTTGGCCCTACCGATGGATTTTTGGTAATTGCCCGCTTCATTACGCCAGGTAGATAATACCTGGCTTTTTTATTGACAAAAAATAATTATTTGTTAGACTAGACATATTGTAGTACCCCTAAGTTATTAAAACCTTTGATCTAGTTCTCTTAATTTAGTAAGAGGTTGGGGCTAGATCGCACATTGTGCAAGGTAGCTTCTGCGTGAGTGGAGGTTCGGCACCCTCCGTTATCATGGGGCAAACGACACAACTAGGCTTGTTCGTTAGAGTGCTTAAGACAAATCGTTTTAAGCAAGTAAGGTGGCACCGCGGAGATTCCCGCCCTTACCGTACAATTATTTGTACTGCGAGGGCGGGGTTTTTATACCTGCACGTTCCTTCACAACTAGGAGAGTGAAATGAGCAATCAACCCATTTCTTTGATTACACTTGCAGACGATCGACTTGCGAAGCAAAATGCTCGCGAGAAAGTTGCAGTTGGTTACGACCCAGTAACGCGCACTGGTCGCTACGCTGATCAACTTAAGCTGCTTGGCGAAATACCATATAGAGAACTAGATGCCAAAATAAAACGTGGCGAAAGCCTAACATTCGATGAGGCCTTTGTAGGGATGTGTTATGTGCTCTGCACTACTAACGCGCACTTGCGACAGGTATTTGCTCCATTGATTGCCCAGGCATACGCTAGGCCGTATATAGGAGATTTTGAACTTTCGCTAGTAGGCACTGCTTTCATTTCTTCTATGGCTACCAAAGAAGCACTAACTAGTCTTAGCTGGCAAGAGATTGCAGGCTTTGTGGCTGCTGCTTCTATGGACACAGTTGTAGAACTACAGTTTGATGAAGCAGTAGAAACCTGCGGAATGGGTGGCGACCGAGGCTATGCCCGTTTGCGAGGTAAGAAGACTATTAATGTTTCTACCCTAAGTGCAATAGTGCTTGCTGCCGCGGGTTTGCCAACGCTCAAGCACGGCTCTTATGGCAATACCACAAAAATCGGTAGTACTGAAGCAATTGAGATGTTTGGTGTCAATCCAAATTACACCTCGACAGATGAAGTGTATGCAAATTTCGCTAAAATTGGATTTTGCTATCTTGATGCTCACTGGTCAAAGACCATTCACGATTTGTCGCATCTACTTATGATGGAAACCATTAACCACATTGTTGGCCCAATGACTCCGCCAATTAGTCGTCGTACTAGGCTAACAAAACTCATTGGTGTCAACGAGAAGGTGCACCCCGAAGACATTACAAAGGCGTATGCCGAGCTGCATAGGCGAGGTGTTTACAACGTCGGTGGTGTAGTTGCTGTTTGTGGCCTTTCAGACGGCTGGAGCCGGGTACATCACGACAGAGCATTTACCCGTAGATTTGGCATCCTCGACGAACTATCACCGTTTGGTAATATGATCGCCATTAGCTATGAAGACCAAATACTGGGGTGTACGTATTTCGATCTAAGGACGTTGTGCGAAGTAGACCCGGATGAAATATTTGTAGAAAACAGCAGAGCCACACTAGAAATCGCCAACTCTGAGGCCATTTCGGGAGCAAACCCATCATTGGCACGCTACCTGGCAGCAAACGCTGCATTTGGCTACTATGCCTATATGTATTTGGGCAAGGAGCCCTCTACGCTGCGCGGCCTAGATGCCAATCTGCTTCATTCAGCATATAGTATCTGCCTGCATACAATATCGAGTGGTAAAGCTGTAGAATTTCTTCACTCTCTAGTACAGTAGTTGTGTCATAATGGCGACTGTTTTTTAGTCGCCATTTTATTTATAGTTATTATTATGGAAAAGTTTAAAAAAATATTTAAAAAAGATAAAAATGTGATTATTGGTGCACTGCACTTTGATCCTCTTTTGGGCTACAAAGATCACCCAGGCAAGTCTCAACTTGAACAAGATGCCATGGACGACCTTAATGCATTAATAGTCGGTGGTGTCGACGCAATTATTATTGAGAATAATTATGACTACCCACACAAGGAGAAGATTAGTTTAGAAAATCGCAAATACATGGTTGGGCTAGGCAAAAAAGTTGCCAGCAATTGCCAACTGCCAATTGGCGTGAGTGTGTTATGGAACGACTACGAGTCGGCATTTTATATCGCCAAAAAGATCGGTGCTAAGTTTATTCGTGTACCCGTTTTTGTTGACGATGTAAAAACCAGCTATGGTAGTTTTTTGGCGAATCCCCAAAAAGTAACAAAAACAAGAAGCGATATGCGTGCGGATGATGTATTGATATTTGCAGATATTCAAGTCAAGCATGCTACCGTTTTACAACCCAGATCTATCGAGGTATCAGCGCAAGCCGCAATAAATGCTGGCGCCGATGCAATAATTGTTACCGGAAACTGGACTGGAGAATCACCGGACGTAAGCGACCTCAAAAAAATTCACCACACAGCTAGTCAGTTTCCTATAATTATCGGCAGTGGTTTAAACGTAAGAAATGCGGTACGTTTACTTGGCTATTGCACCGGTGCGATTGTATCTACCTCTATTAAAGAAGGCAGGACAAGGCGAAAAGAAGTTAATCTTAAAAGTTGGCATCAACGTATTAGTCCACAAAAGACTACCCAGCTAATGTTGAAAATAAAAAATCCCACCTAGTTTGAAACTAGGTGGGCATTGCGGGGGTGACGGGGCTCGAACCCGTAACCTGCGGTTTTGGAGACCGCTGCTCTGCCAGCTTGAGCTACACCCCCGAGAGGAAAACATCTAAATAGTTCTAGTGTACAGGCGAGTATCGTTGTCAAGTTGGGTTATTTGATGACTACAGACTTGCGCTCTATAGCTCTATTAATGTACGAAAACAATTTTATCTTAATGCATACAATTTGTCAAGCATGTTTATGATTGCACAAATAATATTTTGGCTGTATAATCTATTCGACATCAGATCTTCTACGATAACTCAAACGGAGGTAGCGCTATGGGATCGGTCGTAATTGAACCTTGCAACAATCCACTTGCCAAGAACTTTGTTGTCGATTTCGTTATTTCAAACCGATGGGTTGAACATCTGGATAGCATACGTACCGAACACGAAAACGGTGCTGCGAAGTTTGACAGAATTGGTGAAGTTGGAACTAAAATAATCAAAGAGATATTCGCTTCATATAGCGATGAAAGCAAGCTGCTTTTGTTTATCTATCCCAGAAGGATACTGGTAGTTGTTAGTTTCGAAGAGCAGTGGCCAATGGTTGAAGCGCTGGTAACACGAGCTCTTGTAAATGGATCTCCTATACAATCTTGAGAATTGATTGTGTACTCTAGCTGTTATAGCTAGAGTTTTTTATTGACTTAGGGCGTGATTCTAGTATAATCGCCAGTGACTTGCTTATTGGCAAGATGAACCCTGACAAGAAAGGTAATAAAGTGGGAAGCACTGTGCTTTCAGGCATACGCGCAACAGGCCGGATGCATTTTGGGAATTTCGTAGGTGCAGTAGACAACTTTGTACGCTACCAAGCCAACCCAGAAAATACATGTATGTATTTCGTAGCTGACTTGCATACGCTAACAACTCTTGAAGATCCAGAGGAACTTAGAAGAAATTTGGTTGAGATGGTAAAGGACTATTTGGCCGCGGGCCTTGATCCTGACAAATCAATCATCTATGCTCAGTCAAGCATTCCAGAAATTCCTGAGTTGATGTTGCTCCTGGGTATGTTTCAACCTTTAGGCGAGCTACAACTAATCCCTACCTACAAAGATTTGGTGAAGAATAATCCCGACAGGATTACTCATGGCCTACTTTCTTACCCGGTGCTAATGGCGGCTGATATTTTGGGGCCCCAAGCCAACCTTGTCCCGGTCGGTAGCGACCAAAGTCCAAACGTAGAGCTTGCTCGCGATCTTGCGGTGAGGTTCAATAATCGATTTGGCACAACTTTTGCTGTGCCCGAAATGATGAAAGAAATGGTAAAGGTACCTGGGCTGGATGGTCATAAGATGGGGAAGTCTTCCTCAGACAACGCTATCGGTATTGGCGATACTGCAGTAGAAATTCGCAGTAAATATCTCAAAAGAGGTATTACAGACACCAATAAAGCTCGTAAGAATGACCCTGGAGATCCATATAACGGATGTAAGTCGGTATATGCTGTACATGAGATGGTGACTGAGGGGGAGCGTGAAACTCGTACCATTGCCAATCTGTGCCGTAGTGGGCAAATTGGCTGCGTAGAATGTAAAAATATGTTGGTTGATGGTATTGCCGCAATTCTAGAACCATTCCAGCAGCGTAGAGCTGAGCTCGATAATCAGAACGACTACGTAACAGATGTTCTAGTAGAAGGTGGAAATGCTGCACGAGCAGTAATTGCCCAAACGGTAGAAGATGTGCGTACAAAAATGGGGATCGTTAGATATGTCTAGTCAAAACACTGAAATTAATTGGCGTGCCAAACTGTTACAAACAGGTGCAGATTTAGCCGTACTAGACTCACTACTTGTGGGTATTTATCTAAAAAGAGTTGAAGTTGCTCATAGAGTAATTCAGGCCAAGGTAGGTATAGCATTACAAGAAGGTGTTCAAGACGAACTTCCTTATGGGCCGCAAATATTCGCGCCCGATAGAGAAGACATGCGTCTAGACGTGGTAGCAGAATTGGCCAGAACGTATGGAGTTAACCCTAATTTTGCCAGAGCGATGGAGTATTGGTTGATAGATGAGGGCTGCAAGGTGCAGGCTGATTTTTTGCAGACAGGCAGAGTACGTCTTGAGCCAGCAACTCAAGACGAGATGCGCAGAAATCTCTTAGAGCTCACTGCACAAGTAGCTGATACATACGATGAAAGCTACGACGGTCTTTATCCGGCGACTCATGAGTACTTGCGCTATGAGAGCGATGTGTTGCATGCTTTGCTGTCTCAATTACCAAGTCGCCATTTGGCACTAGACTTGGGTTGTGCGACCGCTGGATTCACCCTAAAATACGCCGACAAGTTTGAAGATGTTGTAGCTGTAGATATTAGTCCAGATATGTGCAGAGTAGCTTCCGATAAAGTTGAGCATGCAGCTTCAAATATCACTGTCATCCAAGGAGATATTGAGTCAGATGCCTTTTGGGATCAGATTGCAAATAACTCTGTGTGTCTAGTGACTATGTCTTTTGGTACAGCCAGCGATGTAAGCGATATTGGCTACGTCATTCGGCAGATAGATAGAGTGTTACGTCGAGGCGGCAAAGCGTTACTTTCTTTCTACAACAGAGATGCATTGGTCTATAGTTTTGACTTTCTACCTTGGCGAGCCTCGTTGGCTGCCGTGTTAGACCCTGGCCTTAAGACGCTGACCGTAAATACCACCTATGTCTTGTCGGCAAATGCATATTCTCCAGAAGAGATTTACGATATGAGAATGCCAAACTCGATTCACATCAAAACACTAACCACATTTCCGACACTACTGCCAGTAGTGCCACCAGAGACGTGTAGTAACCCAGTGGTAGAAGAACGATTCTTGAAACTGGACCTTGAACGTGCTGCTGGAGGCGGCGAAGACGGTGCATACATAGTATGTGTATTGTCTAAATAGTATAAAAAAATAGCTAGATACAATTTTGTATCTAGCTTTTATTTTATACATATACCTCTTGAACACTAGATGCGTAAAAACCTTGGTGTCCTTCGGTAGTGGCGTAGTTTGTGCCATTGATCAAAAAAGGGTGAACCGTTTGACCATCTAGTACAAAGGGCTGAAAGCTACCCGAAGTAATGGGTATATCTACATCAAGTGGAATTTTACCTCCAAAATGATAAATCTCACGTCGTTTTGGCTTACGTCGTTTATTGTTTAGTAACCCTACGACAACTCTATGAACTATATCGACTGCGTGAACTGTTTGCGAGAAATCATAGCTAAACTCCAAGCCAACGCCAGAAGCAATGGCATCGATGGTTGCGCCGGCATTTTCGGGCATTTTGAAAATATGACTTGCATCTGTATGGTTTAAAATGCGCGCAACTTCTGGAGTATACGTAGATATAATTGGTGCGTAAGTATCTAGACTAGACTCTGTAGTATGAATATCTATCATAAATCTAGTATGCATCATTAACTGGGTAATCTGGTGCGCTAGACAATGTTCAGAGTCACCATTAGGGTCTCCGGGGTAAATTCTATTGAGATTAGAATCTACTTGTCTTAACCCGAGCCTATAGGCCTCTTCATTGCAAAGTATAATGAGTAGCTCGGGATATTTTTCAATATCGGCAAAATATCTATCAAATACTCTTTTGCCAAATACTTCATCTCCGTGAGTACAGCAGAGGATTGTAAGGGTTGGGTTGAGTGTGTTTCCTGCAACGCGCATTACATGTCCTTGTGTTGAGGGCTATGACTGCTCGAGTATAAAATAACCTACTCCTATATGTCAAATTAAGATAATAACTAAAAAGCGTGTTAAAATAATACCTATGAAATCAAACGAATTTGAATATTTACTACGCAGCAATACAAGTAAGAAAACAATTGCAACTCGCAAAGACGATTTTGCTCAGTGGTACCAAGATGTTATAAGCGTTGCCGACTTGGCCGAGAATGGCCCTAGCAAAGGCAGTATGATTATTAAGCCTTATGGATATGCAATTTGGCAAAACATTCAGGCTGAGCTTGATAAGCGAATTAAAGCAGTGGGCGTTCCGAATATGTATTTTCCGTTGCTTATACCAGATGGTTTATTGCAAAAAGAAGCTAGCCACATTGAGGGTTTTGCACCCGAGGTTGCAGTTGTAACACACGCTGGCGGTAAAGAGCTAGAAGAAAAACTCATTGTGCGCCCCACTAGCGAAACTATAATGTACGATAGTTTTTCGCGCTGGATACAAAGTTATCGCGACTTACCACTGCTTACCAATCAATGGGCCAATGTAGTGCGTTGGGAGCTGCGCCCAAGATTATTTTTACGTAGCACAGAGTTTTTGTGGCAAGAGGGCCACACAGCGCATGCTTCTGCGCAAGAAGCCGATGATTTTGCCAAAAAAATATTAGAGCTCTACAAAGACGTAGCCGAGAATGTTTTGGCTATTGCTACTGTGGCTGGAGAAAAAACTGAAGCTGAGAGATTTGCAGGTGCAGCCAAAACTTACACCTTAGAGCCAATGATGCAAGACGGTAAAGCGCTGCAGTTTGCTACCTCGCACAATCTGGGCGATAACTTTGCCAAAGTATTTGATATCAAATATTCTGATGAGAACGGAAATCAAAAAGCAGTTTGGCAAACAAGTTGGGGTATGAGTACGCGCTCAATTGGCGGTCTAATAATGAGCCATAGCGACGACAAGGGTCTGGTATTACCACCCAATATTGCGCCTCTAAAAGTTGTTATTACTACAGTTGGGCCATTAGATAATGATGTAGTGAAAAAAGCTAATGCAATTACTGAAGATATTGAACAGACCACTTTGGTAGATGCGCGCGAAATAAGTCCTGGTGAAAAATTCTATGCTCACGAAAAACGCGGAGTACCAATTAGAGTAGAAATTGGTCCACGCGATATCAAAGAAAACCAAGCCATATTGGTGTTAAGAGATACGGGTGAAAAAATTACTGTAGCACTAAGTGATTTAACCAAAGAAGTAACTTCACAACTTGCAGCTATGCAGAATCGTTTATTTAGCGCTACTCAAGAAAGGCTCAAACAAAATACTGTCGTAGCCAAAGACGAAGCCGAAGCGATTGAAGCCGTAAAAAATGATAAATTTGCCCGCGTAAGTTTTAGGGTTGATACTACTACCGAAGAGCGGCTAAAAAAAGATCACGGTATCACGGTACGTTGTTACCCTTTCGATAGTGAGGGTTCAACAATTCTTGCCAAGACTTATTAGTAGCAATGAGTAAGAACTTTATTAAATTAAAAGAAGACTTTGTTTGTGAGAAGTGTGGGCAAAAGGTTGAAGGTACTGGTTATACCAACCACTGTCCAAATTGTTTATGGTCGCGTCACGTCGATATACAGCCCGGCGATAGAGCAAGTGAGTGTTGTGGCATGATGCGTCCTAGCCTAGAATACGTAAAAGGTAGTGAGTACACACTCAAACATACTTGCGTAAAATGCGGGCACGCAAAGATTAATAAGGCTAGCAAAAACGATGATATTAATAAGATAATTGAACTAAAATAGACTTTAATTTAACAGGTAAAACATGAAACACACGGTTGAAATATTACAGCTTAAAGGCGGCAGTAAATTTTTATTAGTAAATGCCCCCGGCGCCTCGGGTTTTTTGATGAGTACTTTTGTTCGAGGTGGTACCAAGTATACTCCAAAAGACAAATTTGAAATTGCACACCTACTAGAACATTTGGCCTTTAATGGTACCAGTCAGCTACCAAGCAAAATGGAGTTTGCCTACGAGGTAGAAAAAGACGGCGCCTACACTAATGCCACAACCTCAGACAACACCATTAATTATATATATGAATCTTCGATTAAAGAGTATAAGCGCATAGTCGATATTGCCTGTGGTCAGCTAAGCTCGCCTGTTTTTAATCAAAAAGACTTAGAGAGCGAAAAAGAAGTTATAAAAAGCGAACTTTCGCGCAAACTTACTACAGACAGATCGCGCTGTGGTTATAATGGCGTCTACTTAAAGCTTGCCAAACATTCTTTACCAATTTCTAAGCGAATAGAAACTCTTCAAAATATTAATCTGCAGGATATTAAGAACTATCACAAAAAATATCATGTACTAAAAAATTTAACAATCATTGTAGCAGGAGACTTCACTACTAATTCTAAAAAAGATTTAATAGATAAGCTAAACAACAATTTGGCTAGCATGCCTGTAGGCCTAGAAACGCCCTATAAAAATACTATAAATTTGTCGGCAGTAAAAACTATTAGTGTTCAAAAACCTAAGTTTGATGGCCAAACCAACATGAGTTTTGACTTATTGCAGCCCAAGTATGATATGTCTGTAGATGCAGCTATGCGGGTATTGAGAATAATGTATGGTGTGGGGGAGTTCTCAAGATTACACGACAAAGCTAGATCGGCTGGGTTGAGTTATGGAGTTTCGGTAGGTTATAGCCTAACCAAAGAGATAAGTACATTTGGCTTCTCGGATCAAACAGAAGACGCCAAGGCTTTTGCCCTGTATGAACTCTGCTTGCGCGAGCTCAACGCCATACTTAACGGTAATTTTACTCAAAAAGAATTTGATAGAGCAGTGGGTTTTATTCGTGGTCGTTTTGAACGCAGCTATGATAGAGCTGAAGAGTTGGGTTATTACTATGAAGATATTTTTATAGATGGCGATGAGTTAATTGGGCCTGATGAATTTGTGGGCTTAATAAACAAACTCAAACCAGCCGACATTGTGGCACTAAATAAAACCTTTGTTAAAAAAGGAAGCTGGATACTTTCGCTAGTTGGTAACAACATTAATAAGTCGGCTTATAAAAAAGTAACTGAAAAATATTTTGGTTGAACAATATTTGAACAAATAGAAATTTCACATTTAAGCTTATTCAATCTATAATAAAGTTAACAATGAAAGCTACAAACAATATAAAACATGCAAGCGACCCATTTACCTATCAGTCCCTTGCTAAACTAAACTATAAAACTCCGTTTCTTATTATCGATACTGATAGACTGGCAAAACGGTACAAGGAGTTTAATACATATTTAAAGAGAGTGAATTTGCACTATGCTGTTAAGTGCAACCCAGATATTGGTGTACTCAAGAAACTTAATGATTTGGGGTCGGGGTTTGAAGTTGCGTCTTACAATGAGTGTAGTGCGCTCGAAAATATTGGAGTAAATACTTCAAAAATAATTTATAGTGCACCAGTAAAACCAGCTGACGATATTAAAAAGGCGTACAAAGCCGGCGTGAGTAGATTTGCAGTTGATTGCTTTAGCGAAGTAGAAAAAGTGGCAAAAAATGCTCCTGGCTCAAAAGTATATGTGCGTGTTGCTGTGAGTGATTTAGGCTCTAAATGGCCACTTTCACAAAAATTTGGGGCTCCGCCACGCGAGGTAATTGAACTAATGGAGTATGCTAAGTCGCTGTGTTTACAAACGTATGGACTTACCTTTCATATCGGTTCACAATCTACCGAAACCAATAGCTGGGATTTTGCTCTTCAAACCATTGGAAACTTAATGGATGAGCTTACTCAAAAGGGAATCAAAATAGAAATGGTTGATATCGGTGGTGGTTTCCCTGCCAAATATACCGAAGACGTACCAGAGCTTGACGAAATTTCGTTGGTTATTAAAAAAGCTATTAAAAAACACTTACCATACGAAGTTAAGATTATTGCAGAACCAGGGCGCGGCTTGGTAGCCGAAGCTGGCTTAATTGTGTCTTCAGTATTGAGCCGGACTATAAGAGGCAATAAAAACTGGCTTTATTTAGATATTGGCGCTTACAATGGTCTGATAGAAACCACTTCAACCCAGGGATCACTCGTTTACCCCATTAGATCATCAAAAGATAACTCTAAGGATGGTAAGTCTAAACTGAGTTATGTAATTACGGGTCCTACTTGTGATAGTCTCGACACTATGTTTGGAGGTGTACAGCTTGCAAAAAACCTCGCAATAGACGACCATATATATATTGGCTCAGCGGGTGCTTACACGTTGAGCTACGCATCTTCATTTAATGGTTTTAAGCCACCAAAAGTCTACTATGTTTAAGGAGTGTCATGAGTGAACCAAACGGCCTAGATGGCCAAGCTGAACCTACTGAAGAACGTAAGGGATTAGAACCATTAGAACCAAAGCAGCCTAAGCAATTAGACTGGAGTGAATATCGCAAAATTGCCGACCAAAAAGCTATTGGTGTTCGAAAAGTTGGATTGCTAGATGAAAAGCAAGCTATACAGGCATTAAGTGATGAGCGCACTATTACCATACCGACCGAAATTGGCGATATACCAATCTTTACCCCTATTGAATATGCCTCGGGTTTTGATGTCGATAGAGCTACTGGAATTGCCCGAAATCACACAATGGGGCAAGTTGAAGCACTTTATTACTTTTGTGTGCCACCAAATTTACTCGCGGAAGAAACTCACTACCAAATAATTGTTGACAACCTCAAGAGGCTTAGCAGTCATCAAGTAGGGATTTACTTTGATTTTGTCGAAAATGATCCAAAGTCTAGAGATGAACTGTTGGCTCTCTTAAGCAAGACCGGGGTTGACTACAGCGAAATTGCTTTGCACGATGGCCGATCAGAACATGGCGATCGAGACGTATCTATTAATTTTTATAGATGCGTAACTTCGCGAACAGAAATGAAACCTACAGATCTCCCCAACATAGATATCTATGAAGCTTATACAAGGGCATGTGAAATGGGTGAATTCGAATATATGCCAAGAGATGGAGCAGCAATACTAAAAGGTAGTGAGCTACAAGTTGATTTAGTTGAAAAGCTATGGGAGATATATCAAAATCGTTTTGAATGGCTTGGTGAGAATCATCCCATTTCAATGGAGGACGAGAAAGATCAATTTATCGAAGCACTAAAAGATAACAATACTACGCTTAGTATATTTTTTAAAGATGGTGAGCCAGTGTGCTGGACGTATTTCACAACCAACACAGAAGCTGAATACTGGCTCAATAAATCATTTATTCAAAAACATATTGAGCCTGGTACTGAACTACTATTCTTTCCAGGTATAGTTGCTAAAAAGATCGATGATATGGCTGGTTTTTCTGAACCTACGCTGAAGTTGGCTGCGCAAATGATTGGTCGTACTAGCCGAGACTATACAGTAATGTTTGAAAATACTGGTGTATCGGAGGAGTATATACCTAGGCTCGTCAAAGAATATGCCGATTCCTCTGAAACAATAACAGTAGATTTACCAGTTAAGATAGATAACACTTTATATGGACTGGTAATAACCAACTAATAGCCAAGGTTTACTTGGCTTTTTTATATATAACTTTATATTTTTTTAAAAAGTCAGTGGGGTGTTTTCGTTCTTTACTAGTTCGGAGGCCCTGGATACCCAAATCTGGTTCAAAGTTCAATTTTGTAATATTATCCATCGCTAATTTTTTACATGCCTCTATAAATAAAAAGCTATGGATATGTTCGTACTTCATATTACCCTTAGTAAAATGACATGTTGCAAAATCATCTCTACCAAGCTCGCAAATAAAAAATCCAATTGGCTTGTCCTTTTCTTTAATAATAAATCCCCACGGAGTAATGAAATTATCTGGTAAATAATGAAACATCTTATTAATTGCAATAAACTCGTAGTCAAACTCCCTAGGGTCGGGTTTGGACTGGAGCCAGTCGTCAAAAATTATTTTGATGTCACGGTATGTTTCACTATCAAATTTTGTAATTGGATATGTGCTAATCTTTTTACCGTAAGCTTCGTAAAAGTTGTTATACTCCCTACGGAGACCTTCCTTCTTATTGCCCGCCAAATCTACAAATTCGTCTGTAGAATAGATATAGTCAAAATCATCTCTAATGGGTTCAACATCAAAGACTTTGTCGATGTCAGTTATTGAGCTTTCTGGTACATATCGTAAAAAATCATTATTTAAATGTTCTTGGCTATAATCAATTAATTTAGTTATAGTATCTTCTTTCAGGTTATCACCCAAGAAACTCAAAAAATGATTTTTATCATCAGTATAATCTGTGAATTTAACTACTAAGTTATTATTTAGTTTCGAAACCTCCAGCTTGTTATCAGTGTTCCAGCAGTATAGGTTACCAAGTGAGTAGTCGTGATATGGTGGATACTTAGCTGTAAGTTCAATAATATCATCCCTCATCTCTAAAGATAATTTAGAGAAACTAGGGAAGTTTGGAATTGTATGTATTGCCGTCATAATAAGTAATATAGTTATATAATAGCTTAAGAGTAACTTAGATTATATAATTAAAGCAAATCCTTATGAACAACCTATACATAATTCAATCGCTAGCATATCTACCAATTATTATCGGCATTAGTATTATTGGTATAATTGCCCTAATACGCCAAAAAGGCAAGGGCGTGGGTTATTTTGGCGTAATGTCAATCATGATCGCAATTTGGCTTACTTGGCAGTCGCTGGCTCAACTTAATATTGGTGCATATACAGACTTGATAATGTTACGTTTAGCTAGTGCTACATCGGTATTTCTTGGTATGTTTTTTGTGCTTTTTATGCGCGATTACACAAATAAAACGAAGCGAAAAATTATTTTAATAGTTTACGGCGTATCCGCATCAATCCTTTTCGTGCTAAATCTAACTAGTCTGGGAATTACCAATGTTACGGTTAATGAATCCGGCTTAACCATAAATGACGTAGGTATATTTTACTACGTCAGCCTAATGGTGGTTGTGGCGTTTTTTATTTACGGCTTTGTAATACTAATAATCGACACAAAAAAACGTGTTAAATCGGATCGAACAGCAAATTATTATATATTTATAGGTTTTGCTCAAGCAGTAATAATTACTGTTTTAACAACTACACTTTTGGCGCCATACCCTGCCTCCCAGATACTTATTCCAATTTCACTATTTATCTTAACTCTGTTAACGGCCTTAGCAATTATAAGGCATAGACTTTTTGACATTCGCCTGGTTGCAGTCCGTGCGCTTACCTACCTTCTTTCTATAGGGCTGTTAGCTACAGTATATGCATTTATAGCATTTAACTTAGCAAATATATTTATAGAAAATTGGAGTGTAAGCCTTAAAGAATCTTTTTACGCCTTACTAGCAGTTATTTTAGCTCTTACATTTGCCCCAATTAAAAAATTCTTTGAGCGCGTTACAAATAGAATATTTTTTAGAGACCAGTACGACTCGCAAGCTCTAATAAACAAAATTGGTCGTATACTAGCAAGCGAGATAGATCTCGACAAGGTTTCGCACCAAGTAATAAACGAGCTCTGCACTCAAATCAAAATAGAGAAAGCCGAGATAGTGGTGTTTGGCGAGAAACAACTATTTTATGAAAACAATGTTTTTAAATCTACCAAAGACAATATTGGTCAAAAAGAGTTGCGTAAGTTGGGCCGTACTATGTTAGTGCGCGACGATCAGCAATCGACTGAGCGTAAAGACTTAATGCAGAAATACGGAATAAGTGTTAGCTTAGCATTGCGTACCAGCGAGAGGTTTATTGGTTATCTACTTCTAAGCGACAAAAAAAGCGGTGACATATACAGCTCAGAAGACATTAATGTACTAAAAATAATTGGTAGCGAATTAAGTGTAGCTATTCAAAACGCCCTTAGCTATAAAGAAATACAACTATTTAACGAAACTTTGACAGAAAAAGTACGCCAACGCACCGCTCAGCTTAAGAGCGCAAACGATCAGCTGCATTTACTCGACCAAGCCAAAGATGAATTTATATCTATGGCCTCTCATCAGTTGCGTACACCACTTACAACTGTAAAGGGCTATGCTAGTATGTTAGACGAGGGCGACTTTGGTAAGCTCACTCGTGAACAGCGCGAAAAGGTTGAACTAACCCTTGATGGCGCCAATAGAATGGCTCGCCTCATAGACGATCTTCTAAACGTAAGTAGAATGGATGCTAATAGGTTCTTTTTGGAAGTGACTGAGGTAGATATCGTTAAGGTAGTGGCAGAGGAGATACAGCAACTTCAGTCTATGGCCGAGAGTAAAAAAGTGGCTATTGAATATACGCCACCAAGTGAAAAAATACCAACCATACGTTTAGACGAAAACAAAACTCGCCAAGTAATAATGAATTTGGTAGATAATGCAATTCACTACAGTCAGCCACCGCTTGGTGGTGGCGAAGCCAACGTTAGCCTAAAAGCTAATGATAAAAACATTGAATTTGTAGTGCGCGATAACGGAATAGGCGTACCAGCCGATGTGCAAAAAAAACTATTTACCAAGATGTTTAGAGCCAATAATGCCAAGGCTGCTCGACCCGATGGAACGGGCCTAGGTCTATATTTGGTAAAAAGAGTTATTGAGGATGAAGGTGGCGAGATAATTTTTGAGAGTGTTGAGGGCAAGGGTAGTACCTTTGGTTTTAAGTTGCCGCTAGCCGGAGTGCCAAAAGAAGTAGAAGAGAAAAGTCGTAAAATTGCTACCAAGGTAGCCGCTACTCAGAAATCAGAATAAACAGTATAGTGTATAATACTATACTATGAAGTGCTCATATTATTTTAACCCAATTAATGCGTCTGACATATTTGAATATTTTCAAATAGATTTTAAGTTTGAAGACTTGCTTTTGATTGGATATGAGCATGTTACTCCAGATAGTGCACTTGCTTTGTATAAAAACCAACATCGGTTCTATGTCTTGTATCTAGAAGATTACGTGACTAGCTTAGAAGCTGTAAAAAAAATTATCGATACAATTTATCATGTTGATGTTAAACGTTTTTTATCAGTAAAAACTCCTGATGAAAAATCTGTTAAAACTGAGGATTTTCATATGTATAATAAATTTAACGAAGGGAACTATGCTTTTCTAGTAGAGGTAGCACCTCGAAAAGATACCTTAAACGAGTTTTTATTAACAGAAACTAGCTCATCAAATAACTAGAATTATATTGAATTTGTAGTCTAAGTATGTAATAATGGCACCTTATTTGGGGAATACCTAAACGTACATACAACAAAGGAAGGCAAATGAGCACTTTTGCTGATTTGAAGCCACTGGCCGAGGAGCGAGAAAGACTCTGGGGAGTAAAATCTGAAGCAAAAGAAGGACACGATAGATCTTGGGAAAATCTTACCTCTCTTCAAAAAAGCTATGGACCAAGAATTGATAGTTTAAACCTTGAGCACGACAGGGTATACGAGGATATGCGTCAAGCTTTCGAACGAGCCTCAAGTGCTTACTCAAGTGGCGATCATACCGGTGCTTCTAGCTACTCAAGCGAAGGTAGGTCGTTAAAGGCAAAGTTACCAGGCTTGGTTGCCGAACGAAGAGCATTAATTGCCGAATTAAGATCAGCTCAAAGCAAACATAAAGAGTGGCGAGCGTATCTAAAGGCATGCAATGAGGCTTTTTATGCTGCCAAGCAGAGATACGACAACGCCTGGAAACAATTTAAGAGTGAACAGCAGGCATATGTTAGAAATGCCGGTGTAGATACCCATGGTGAAGATTTATACATCAAATCTAGAGAAGATGGCAATACCGACATCTTTTTTGGTGGATATGACGGCCCTGAAGGTGAAGGCCACGGCCATATAATAATTGGACCATACGGCAACCTAATTTATATTCGTGAGGCAGAAAAATATATGCCCAATACTACACCAGGTAAAGCTGGTTACCACGAACGTGTAATATTCGACGAATTAAGGGGTATAAGAAATTAGATTGATGCTACTTAGAGATAAGTAGCATTTTTATTTTAAGCATTTAAAAATGTAGCTACACTAATAAAATATTTAAATACTAAGACGCACCGACTTGGTCATTAGCACTTCAAGTCCTGGCAGTTTTTTACCAGCAAGCAACTCTAGACTTGCTCCGCCGCCGGTAGATACAAAACTAAAATGTTCAGCTAACCCCTCTGTGTCTACAAACGCGGCCGTATCGCCACCGCCCACTATAGTTTGAGCATCGGAGCTTATCATGGCATGGGCCAGACTTTCGCTAGCTATAGCAAAGGCCGGCAGCTCTGCTATACCCATAGTTCCATTCCAAAAGACTGTTTTGCTTTGCGAAACATTTTTATTAAACACCTTCATAGTATCGGGGCCTATATCGAGCGCCATGTCACCGGGCTCTAATTTGTCAATATCAACCACTCGTCCTTTTTGGCGCGCATCAACCTTTTTGGCAACGACTAAATCGGTGGGTAATACTAGTTTTACGCCGTGTCTTTTTGCAGAGTTGATAATAGTGAGGGCATCTTTAATGTTGCTTTTTTCTACTTTACTACTACGTAGACTGTACCCCTGAGCTACTAAAAAATTATTGGCCATGGCACCACCAATTAGTAAGGTGTCTACGTGTTTGAGCAGTTCTCTTAGTACGTCTATCTTGTCGCTTACTTTAGCACCACCAATTATTGCGGTATATGGGTGTGCGGGCTTGTTCATTAACATACTAAACATCTCATACTCTTTTTGCACCAATTTACCTGCGGCGTGGGGAATAAGTTTTGGTACTCCAACCGTACTAGCATGCGCCCTGTGCACAGTGGCAAAGGCATCATCAATATAAAATTCAGCTAAGGCTGCTAATTGTTTTGCGAAATCTTTATTATTAGATTCTTCGCCTGGATGAAAACGCAAGTTTTCGAGCAACATAATATCGCCTGGTCGCAAATAACCAGCAGTTTTATCAACCTCTTCACCTACGCAATCATCTAAAAAAATAACATCACGATTAAGTAGACGAGGCAAGAGCTTGGCTACTGGCCGTAAGCTCATACTTTCCACACGCTTGCCGTTTGGCCTTCCGTTGTGGCTCGCCAAAATAATTGAGCAGTTTCTTTCTAGCAAATATTTGATTGTAGGCAGGCTAGAGATTACCCTAAACTCATCAATTATTTTTCCGTCGGTTACTACATTGTAATCTACCCGTAAAAATACTTTTTTATTTTCTATATCAACATTATCAAGCGTAAGCAATTTGTTCATATCAATAGTTTAGCATATCGCTCAGATTATTAATTATTCTCTTTGTTGCTCAGGTTCTAATAAATAGGATAATTGAGTTAATGCTCTACCCAGCTGTAGTGTAGACCGACCCTTAATTATGTCATCAGACAGTTTAGCAATATTTTCTATGGATTCTGTTATATTAAACCAATTAATGAGATTGAATATGTGCGTAGGTACTTTTACTTTTGGTGAGCCATCAACTATAGTCTTCTCAACCCTAGCTAGCTCTCCGCCATCTATACACCAGGTGGGAACTGACGTCCCCTCGTGAGTTGTAAATGAAGTTAATATTCCCTTGTCGCTGCCTTCCTGCGAGAGCCTTAGATATTCTTGCCATTGAGTATGACTACTGTCCACAAACGGCTGTAGTACTTTTCTTGCTTGTGTTGTGGCCAGTAAAAGCTGCTCTCTTAACTCTTGAGTCAATATTACATCTCGTCCAAAATATTTGCCTGGTTCTGAGGCTAATTGGGTGAGTTCTCTAAGCTGTTGTCTATCCAGCTCTTTCTCGTTGGTTGGTGTAGGCTCGTTAGGTGGCACAATAATATCTTATATCTAAACTATATCATAATGCCCTATGCTCAAAATAGTTTAGCTTCAAGGCTTAATATTTAGTCTAACAAAAACATTCATTATAAATGCAGTTGGTGACCCCAAGGGGATTCGAACCCCTGTTGCCAGGATGAAAACCTGGTGTCCTAACCCCTAGACGATGGGGCCATCAACTAAACTCATAACGTGATTAACAGATAGAATCATACCATATTACCAATTCTAACTCAAGGCTTTATTGAAAGGCATCTTTACTTATAGTATAGTAAGCGTAAGAATTAAAAAAGGATAGTTATGACAGCTGAGGGCCCGCCAGAAATACCTAAAAAAGCGCAAATAGCTCAACTAAGAGAGTTTGGTTACGAACCAAATAATCCCGTAGACGAAACAACTCGCGCACGGCTTAACTTAGACTTGTCGGATACTCCGCCACCTATTGTGCCCGATGGAAGTGTTGCTATTGAGCCGCTCAGCAACTCCGTTAAACCTATGGCTGTAGATAATACGGCTAAAGAACCGCCCTATGACTGGCAAGAAAACGATCCGGATCTCGCTAATGACAAACCCTAAGACTCAGGTGTTACCAAAAATATTTCTGATTCCGCATAAAAGCCACAATTAATAATAGTTATCGAGTAAACCCCTAGAAACTTGCTTGTGCTTGAAGTATAGTTAAGTAATGAGCATAGATGCATCGAAATTCAAAAAAACTAAAATAATTGCCACCATTGGCCCTGCCAGCGAAGACAAGGTGGAGCAGCTTTTACAAGCGGGTGTAAACGGAGTAAGACTAAATTTTAGCCACAATACCCACGCTTGGCATAAATCGGTACTTGTTAATGCACGAAAAGCGGCCAAAAAGCTTGACCGTTCAGTAGCCGTTATCCAAGATCTACAGGGCCCCAAAATCCGCCTTGGCATATTACCACAGGGCGGTGTTGAGCTTAAGGCTGGCCAAAAACTCACCTTTTGCTTTAACAACAAATGTGAAGACGGTCATTTGCCAATTCAGTTTGATTTTTCGCATATCATCAAAAAAGGCCAAAGAATATTTTTACGTGACGGTACGGTGGAGACCCAGATACTCGATATTAGAGACAAACTGGTAGAAGTAGAGGTAAAAAACTCTGGTAAGGTATCTAGCAACCACGGTGTAAACTTGCCCGATACCGTTTTTGATTCAAAAACTATCCTCACCCCCAAAGACAAAAAAGATCTAGAGTTTGCCTACACCAACGATGTAGACTACGTGGCACTTAGTTTTGTTCAAACCGCTCAAGATATACTATATTTAAAAGAACTGCTTAAAAAAAATGGCAGCCCAGCCCGGATCATTGCCAAAATAGAGACCAAAGTTGCTACTCAAAATTTAGACGAAATAATTGCTGCGGCCGATGTAGTTATGATTGCTCGCGGCGACTTGGCTATAGAAACTAGCAATGAAGATGTGCCACTCATTGGTCGCGAAATTATCCAGCGCTCTAGGGCCTATAAAAAACCAGTAATTATGGCTACACAAATGTTAGAGAGTATGATTGCTAGTCCTCAGCCCACTCGGGCCGAAGTAAATGATATTGCCAGTGCCGTAAGTTTGGGAGTGAGCTGTGTAATGCTCAGCGGTGAAACTGCCGCAGGCCAGTACCCTTTGCAGACAGTTCAACTCATGAAGCGCGTAATTCTAAAAAGTGAAGGTTATTACTCTAGAAACAGATTAGAAATAGATGTTGTTCCAGATGTAGGCGGTGAGTCGGTGCAGATGCCGGTTGAGTACGAACAGCGCGTAGGAAAAGTTAATAGATTTATTACTGCATCACGTAAGCTACTTAAAAGTGTAAATAATGCCGGCAAACTTGCTACAAATGACGCCCAAACCAGCGTAAGCCTTGCGGCAATAACCCTGGCCGAACAAGTTGGCGCCAAGATTATCTTGGCCGAAACACTTACAGGCTCAACAGCTTTATCAATTGCAGCCTTACGTCCGCCCATGCCGATGATTATTGCCTCACCATCAGAAAAGGTATGCAATCAAATGGCGTTGGTTTGGGGAGGTAAACCCTATTTGGTACCCAAAAAGCATCATATTAGTGGGGGTGTGATTAAAAAGCTTGTAAACAAAAAAAACTTGCAAACGGGTGACTGGGTAGTGTTGGCTTTTGGTACTCACGCCAGTGTAGTTGGCGGAACCGACACAGTTAGATTGATAGAAATTTAAATAGACTCACTGCAGACAAGCAAGATTAAGTCGAGTATAATAATGCTTATGAATATTCCTAAAAAGTTAATTGTTGGCAACTGGAAAATGAACACTACTATCGCTGAAGGTTCGGTGCTTTTTAACAATTTGCGAAAGGATATTGGTGACTTGGCAGATTGTGATATTGTATTGTGCCCACCGGCAACTCACTTATTTTCATTACATAGAGAGTTGATATCAAATAAAACCAAAACTAGTTTTAAACTAGGCGTACAAAATATTAGTGAGCACGAAATGGGCCCTTATACAGGCGAGATATCGGCGAGTATGGTTAAGGAGTTGGTAGATTACGTAATAGTAGGTCATTCTGAACGCCGAAAATATTTCAACGAGACTGATAAAACCGACAGTCAAAAACTAGGTATTGCTATGCGGCATGGCTTGCGGCCAATTTTATGCGTGGGCGAAACTAAGCAAGAACGAGGTGATGGCCAAGCCAAGCAGGCTGTACTCGATCAACTCAATACTGCATTACGCGGTGTAACAGAAAAAGAACTCAAGGATTTGGCTATAGCTTATGAGCCGGTTTGGGCAATCGGCACCGGCAATTTTGCCAAACCAGCGGTAGTAGAAGAGATGATAATGTTAGTACGTAACACGTTGGCTCAGACCTACGGACGTATAGCTAGTACCCATGTGCGGGTGCTTTATGGAGGCAGTGTCTCAGCTCAAAACACCAAAGCTTATTTGAACTTGCAGGGTGTAGATGGCTTATTTGTAGGCGGAGCCAGCCTAAACCACAATCAATTTAGCGCAATTGTAAAAGCTGCAACATCGGTCTAATACTCTAGCAATTTAAACCTACACGAGCTATAATAATCTCTATTAATTTAACAAGAAAGAAAATATGTCTCTACTAGATATTCCTTATGGCGAAAATGCGCCAAAAATTGTCAATACTGTAATAGAAAACCCCAAAGGTAGTCGGCTCAAGATAGAGTTTGAGCGCGAGCTGGGTAATTTTGTACTCGACAGAGTGCACCAAACTCACTTAGGTAGCCCGAGCGACTATGGTTTTATACCTTCTACTTTAGACGAAGATGGCGATGCGCTCGATATGCTACTTATTAGTGATGACCCTATGCCGATGGGATTAATTGTGCCGACTCGCGTAATTGGCGTAATGTACATGGTAGATAGTGGCGAAGTTGATAACAAACTTATTGGTGTACCTAGCGATGATAAGCACTATGATGATATAAAATCTTTAGACGACATTGCTGAACACTGGAAACACGCCGTACGCCATTATTTTGAACACTACAAAGACTTAAAGGGTGATGTAGTAGAGATTAAGGGTTTTGCTGGCTACGATGAAGCTAAGGTTATTTTTGAAGAGTGCGTAGAACGCTACAACCAAGAGTTTAAAAAATAACCCTTCATTGTAGAAGAGTTAAATAACTACTCTTGTGGTCTAACGGCAAGGAGAATATCGTAATTGCCATTTACCAGACTGGCATTGTGTGTTACGGCCTGCACTTGAGCGTAGGCTCCAGTAGTCAGGCCATCTTGGTCGCGCAGTGCCCGTGAGTGTGTCTGTCCTCGCCTGAGCCTACTCAGTCTTAAGCGGCGCTCACTGCCGTTGTGGGCTTGCATGAAGTGAATAAGTAGTCTGTGTTCGGCAACAGCTAGCGAAACATGAGCAAATAGAGTTAACTGCCAGTGCTCTACTGATGGATCGAATGGGCAAACGTATTGCACAACCGGCCAGGGGCAGGTGATGCGTTCCTCGTCTCTGACTTGGTAGGTCAAGGCTTTCTCCTTTGGCGTAGTGATTAGGTGCTGCGCTATATAGTACCATTTATTAGCACTATTTACAATTATTTTGCTGCGCCTATCTGTAGTACAATAAGCGTATGACACAAGTTTTAGATAGTTTAAACGAAGAGCAGCGCGAGGCGGTATTAGCTACCGAGGGGCCAGTCTTAATGCTAGCAGGTGCTGGTAGTGGAAAAACTAAAACCCTCACCCATCGTCTGGCGTATTTAGTACAAGAAAAAAAGGTCGACCCAGCAAATATCTTGGCGGTAACTTTTACCAACAAAGCCGCCGGCGAGATGCGCCGTAGAGTAGCAAGAATATTAAAGTTCGATGAAGACAATACCCAGTATATGCCATTCTTAGGTACCTTTCACTCAATAGCAAATAAAATTTTACGACGCGAGGCTGCGCAGATTGGTTACAGTAGCAATTTTATTATTTACGATTCAACCGATAGTCATGCACTTATCAAAAAGATTATCAAAGACCTTAAGCTTGATGAAAAACAAATTACCCCCAATGGCGTGGCCAATGTAATATCGAGCGCCAAAAACGAACTCATTGGCCCGGGTGAATACAAACGCTTTGCGACTGGACGACTCCAAGAGGTAGCTGCCGATATATACCCTCGCTACCAGCTCGAGCTACAAAAGGCCGAGGCTATGGATTTTGATGATCTAATTATGAAATTAACGATAATGCTCGAGGAGCAAAAAGAAATTAGAGACAAATATCAGCATCAGTTTCAATACATAATGGTAGACGAGTACCAAGACACAAACCATGCTCAATACAAACTTATTCAAATACTTGGTTCACAACATCAAAATGTCTGTGTAGTAGGCGATGACTGGCAAAGCATTTACTCATGGCGGGGCGCTAATTACGAAAATATATTAAACTTTGAAAAAGATTATCCCGAGGCCAAAATAGTTAAACTTGAGCGTAATTACCGCAGTACCCAGACCATTCTAGATGCTGCCGGAGCAGTGATAAGTAAAAACTCGGCCCGCTCAGACAAAAAGCTTTGGACCGACGCCACACAGGGTGAAAAAATTCAAGCTGTGTCGGTGCGAGATGAGCTAGAAGAAGGGCGCTATATTGTCCATACTATTCAAGAGGTAATTAAACTCAACCCACGCCTAAGCTTGCACGACTTTGCTGTACTTTACCGCACCAATGCCCAGTCGCGCAGCTTAGAAGAATCATTTCTGCGTTATGGTCTTGCCTATCAAATAATTGGTGGGGTAAGGTTTTATGAACGTAAAGAAATTAAAGATACCTTGGCCTATTTGCGCTTTATATTTCAACCCAATGACCAAGTTAGCCTATACAGAATTATCAATCTGCCGCCGCGCGGCTTGGGTGAAAAAAGTTTACAAACCTTCTTTGACTACTCAGCCAAATTTGAGCTGCCCATACTCGAGGCTATGGCGCAAGCCAACAAGATAGAAGGCCTAAGTGCCAAGGCAACATCTAGCCTGGCCCAGTTTGCTACCACTATAGTTGGCCTGCAAGACCAAATTGGTACTCTGGTAGTTAGCGAGTTTATAGAGGCCGTGCTAAAGCGCACTGGTTACCTAGAATATTTAGACGACGGTACTATTAGTGCTAGCGAGCGAGTAGGAAACGTTCGCGAGCTACTAAGTGTAGCAAAAGCCTATAACAATCTAAGCCTAGAAGAATTCTTAACAGAGATAAGCCTAATATCAGATCTTGATAGTCTGCGTGATAGTAACGGCGCAGTTACGTTAATGACTCTGCACTCTGCAAAGGGGTTAGAGTTTGACACCGTCTTTATGGTTGGTTTAGAGGAAGGTATATTCCCACACAGCCGTACGTTTTTTGAACCCAGTGAACTTGAAGAAGAGCGGCGACTTTGTTACGTGGGTATGACGCGAGCCAAGCATAGATTATATATGCTAAGTGCTAATGCCAGACTTTTGTACGGTACCACCCAGCATAATGTTCCCTCGCGGTTTTTATCTGAAATACCTGCCGATTTAATTAGCCACAGCGGAAAGATAGATACACAATTTCATGGATCACAAAGTAGCGTAGATAACACCAGTGCTTTTGACGACGAGCCATTTGTTGAAATACCACAACTCAAGCCTGGCGATAAAGTTCACCACGCAACTTTTGGCAACGGCTCGGTTATAAAAATTGATGAGCTTGAGGCTAGTATAAATTTTAAATCGGTAGGTCAAAAAACTCTCAATCTTAACTTTGCTAATGTGACCAAACTTTGATCTTAATGCGAACACAAATAGTCCGCTAGTCAAGATTGACAGCCCAAAGCATAAGAGAGTACAATACTTATCAGGTAAAAAACAAAAACATTTTTTAGTAATAAACTTAAAAGTTTTGTGAGGCAAATTATTTTACCCAAGCTGCGTGTGAGCGATATTCAGAGAGCTACACATAAAACAACAATAGCAAAATCAAATATTGTAAAATCAAAGCCATACACAATCAAAAGAGGACTGATTGTTGCAGGGCTTATTTTTATTTTTATGACACTTAGTTTTAATTGGTCTCACGATCAATTTACTAGCAATACTACCGCACTAGCTAGTGATCAGAACTTGGTATCTGTTTACTATGACGGACAAAATAAAACCGTCGCAACTTCAGCTACAACCGTGGGAGAGGCTCTTGATAAAATGGGTATAAAGCTACAAAAGGGTGATGTCGTCGAGCCAGCGTTAAACGAGTCTATAACTATGGGCGTTACCAATGTAAATGTGTATAGAGCCTACACCTATCAAATAAGTGATGGCAACAAAGACATTACAGTAACATCTGGCTATCGTACACCCAAAAAAGTGATAGAACAGGCCGGGATAAAAATATACCCCGAAGATATTGTTGAATCTGAGAGAGTAGATGAGTTTGTTCAGAGCGAATCGGTTGGGCAACAATTAGTAATAAAACGCGCAACTCCAGTCACAGTTGTGTTGGCTGGTAAAACTTTTGAGTTTAGAACTCACGCCAAAACCGTCGCAGAACTTATTGAAGAAAAACGACTCGATGTAAACGCAAGTGACGGCATTAATATACCTATCTACAGCAAGCTCGAGCCAGGAATGAAAATAATTGTAAGTCAAACCTCTCAAAGGCTTGTTTCTGTAGAGTCGGTAATTGCACAAACCACAGTTAACCAAACTGACGAAACAAAACCCGTGGGTTATAGTGCCGTTGTAGACCCAGGTAGTCCAGGTAAGAAAGTTACTAGCTACTTAGTAACCGAAAGTGATGGGGTTGAACAATCTAGAAGTTTATTTGAAGAGAAAATTACTGTCGAGGCCAAACCCAAAGTGGTTGTTAATGGTCCGGCAGCACTAAATTCTAACGGCTGGGAACAGCTCAGAATGTGTGAATCGGGTAACAATTACGCAAACAAGCGTAACCCTAAGTATCGCGGAGCTTACCAATTTGATTTCTCTACCTGGAATAATTATGGTGGTTACTACGACCCTGCAGATGCTCCACCAGCTGTACAAGACGCAAAGGCTTTAGCTACCTATAAAGCTCGCGGTGCAAGCCCGTGGCCACTGTGTGGCCGGTATCTTAAGTAGAAGCTAGACGTTTGATGCCCCATGTTAGTTTAAAAATCTATCATTCCTACAACGTTATGTGAACAAGACCAAACAGATTACTATAAAAGCCCCACTGCATAAAATGTTGAAGTTAAACACTATAAAGACTTTTTTGCTATGATTAGTGTATATGCAAAAAAAGAGTTACTCTAGTAATAAAACTAAGAAATCACTTGGTCAACATTGGCTGTTTGATAAGCCTACCCTACAAACTATAGTTGATACGGCTGGTATAAATGCAGATGAGGCCATATTGGAGATAGGGCCTGGTCGTGGTTCGCTTACCGAGCTACTGGCACAAAAAGCCAAACAGGTTTTTGCAATAGAAAAAGACACCGACTTAATTTCTGGCTTAAAAACTATTTTTGCATTGCAAAAAAACGTCCAGATAATTGAGGACGATATACTAGGCTTCAATTTAACTAAGCTACCCAAAGACTACAAAGTAGTTGCCAACATACCCTACTACCTTACCTCGGCCCTTATTAGGACACTACTAGAAAGCACTAATCCGCCAAGCTCCATGACCCTACTTATTCAAAAAGAAGTAGCCCAGAGTATTGTTGCCGAGCCAGGCCAAATGTCTGTATTGGCTATTAGCGTTCAGTTATATGCAAGGCCACAAATAATTTCAATAGTTACCAAAGATAAATTTCATCCGCCACCCAAAGTAGACTCAGCAATTATTAGTATTGTACGGCAAAACAAACTAACCATAGATGTGAACCCTGCTAAATTTATGCGTCTGGTAAAAGCTGGTTTTTCTCAAAAACGCAAAACGCTTCGTAATAGCCTCTCAGGTGGCTTACATATTAGTGGTGCTGAAGCCGAAGCATTACTTACTAGCGCCAAAATCGCATTTACTACTCGAGCTCAAGAGTTGAGCCTATCTCAGTGGAAGAACCTATACGATCAATTTGTAACTAATTATTCTTAAGTAGTAACTGTTATAACAAAATCAGATGAGGCTTATGCTAAAATGTATAGTATGAAATTTAGAGAGGCATTTGGCCGCCTAACCTGGTTGGCGCTCATCACATTTATTGGTGTAAGTATATTATTATTTGGGCTACCGACTAAGTTAAATGCAGCAGAGGAGTTTAGTTATGATGTTGCAGCAGTGTACCACGTTCAAACAGACTCCACCACTCGAGTAGAAGAAACCTATACTGTTACCAACAATGTAGATAATCGCTATCTTGAAGGTATACAACTCTCGGCCCCTGTAGATGATACCAAAAACGTATCAGTTGAATATGCCGATGGCACCAACATACCATTTACCACAGAGCTTAAAAAATCTGAGAGTCAAGGCTATAGCTACAATTACACCGAAATAAAGATACAATTTAGCAGGTCAAATAATGGTCGTGGAGCTAAATGGAAATTTATTGTCAGCTACGATACCAACAAGCTTGCCGAATCCAAAGGCAGCGCACACACCGTCAGTGTTCCTGCCGTGCCACAAGACAACACTAGCGAATACTCTATTACACTCTATGTGCCACAAGAATTTGGTGTTATGCATACCACTGGCGTAGAGCCAACAAGTCTGGGTGGCTCACGTGGTGAATCGGTGTATAGATACGACAATAAATCACTGTTAAAAAAGTCCTCTCTATTAGTTTTTGGTGACAGCACCATATATGAGGTAAATTTTAAGTATCCACTCAATAATGATTCTAGTTTTACTGCTAGTATGACTATTACATTACCGCCCAATACCTCTGGTCAACAGATATATATCAAAAATCTAGATCCTCAACCCAAATCAACGCGTTTAGATGGTGATGGCAACGTAATTGCTCAATACGATGTTCCGGCGCGCACCAAAATCACGGTAAATGCCGATGTAGTGGGTTTGATAAGTTATATAGACTACAATCTCTCAGCTAGTGGCACCAAAGCCGATATTCCAAAAGACTTGGTAGCAACCTACACTAGCTCGCAACAGTATTGGCCAGCCAATGACCCGTCAATTGTCGCCAAAGCCCGGGAGTTAACCAAAGATAAAAAAACTGTTGCCGACCAAGTAAAGGCTATTAATGATTATGTAGTATCTAAGCTAAGCTACAACAATGAGAAAATTAAATATAATATTCGCCAAGGGGGTCTTAAAGCTCTACAAAACCCCACGAATGTAGTCTGCCTGGAATATTCAGACTCCACCATTAGCTTGCTGCGAGCCGCCGGAATACCTGCGCGCATGCCAATTGGCTATGGTTATTCAGGCAGCCTTAAGCAATCCAACTCTGTCAATGATTCGCTGCACTCTTGGGTGCAAGCCTATGTGCCCAATATTGGCTGGATGAATATTGACCCTACCTGGAATGAAAAATTTGATAATTTTGGTTCGAGCGACCTTGATCACTTTACTTTTGCTTTGTGGGGAGTGAGCGACAACACGCCAGCACCAGTTATGCAGAACGGCAAAGATACCAACTATCAGTACGAGGATACTACTATTGCCTACAAAAGTACGCCACCGGTTTTGCAACCAAGTAGTAAAATGACCGTTCAAAAATGGGTGTTGTTACCGTTCGTAGGGCTAACCAAGTTTGATGTGGTAGCTCCAAGTACTACAGCAGGCGATAACTATATTATCACTACCAGACAAGGCACCCAAAAAGACACTATAGAGCTTGGGTCGCTTGCACCAGCCCAAAGTCGTAGTCGTGCAGTTTTTATCGTGGGTGCTGCGGCGTGGGGAAGTGTGAGTGCCGATTTTACTCAAAGCGGAAACGCATCGGTAATACTAGCCAGCACCAAAGTAAATGCCCAGAGCTGGCCAATGTGGTTACTACTGATTGTGACAGCTGGAATAGTTACGCTATTTCTGATACAATCCAATTTACGAAAAAAACACAAGCTTAGTAAAATAACCGCCAAGCCAGTACCGACCATTAAAACCGCACCAGAGGAAAGCAGCAGTGAAAAACCCACCAAATAATACATTCTATGTAACGACCTCAATCCCATACGTGAACGACAAGCCACATATTGGACATCTCTTAGAATTTATACAAGCCGACGTCTTAGCTCGCTACCACCGCGGCATAGGTGACGATACTTTTTTATTGACTGGTACCGATGAGCATGGCCAAAAGATATTTGAAGCGGCTCAAAAAGCTAATGTAGACACCAAGACTTTTGCCGCCAAAAACTCAGAGCTATTTTTGGAAATGGCTAAGCTAGCGGGAATGTCTAACGATTACTTTGTTCGTACCACAGATCAACGTCACAAAGATGCGGCTCAAAAAATATGGCAAGCTTGCCAAAAGGATATTTATAAAGGCACATACTCGGGATTATATTGCACTGGTTGCGAGCAGTATTACACACAACGAGAAAGCGTTGATGGTAACTGCCCAATCCACCATACTAGCTTAGAAAATTTAGAAATGGAAAGTTACTTTTTTGCTTTGAGTAAGTATCAATCAGAAATATCCAGACTAATTGAAAATAACGAGCTACAAATAATTCCCCAAAAGCGTCGTAATGAAATGGCTCAATTTGCCAAAAATCTTGAAGATGTAAGTATTTCAAGGCCCAAAACTGCTCTTAAATGGGGGGTGGAGGTGCCGGACGACCCCAGCCATGTCATGTATGTGTGGTTTGATGCACTCACCAACTACATATCGGCTGTTGGCTATAGCGATGACACCAAGATGTTTGATAATTTCTGGCCTGCCGATGTTCATATAATTGGAAAAGACATAGCGCGCTTTCACTGCCTACTTTGGCCCGCCATGCTTTTGAGTGCCGGTTTGCAGCCTCCAAAAAAAGTATATATTCACGGTTTTATACAAAGCGGAAATCAAAAAATGAGTAAAAGTCTAGGGAATGTTATTGACCCAAAAGAATACATGAATAAGTATGGGGTTGATCCTCTTCGTTATTATTTACTTAGATATATTCCATATGATAACGATGGCGATTTCACCGACGAGCGATTTGTGGAGATGTACAATTCAGACTTAGCCAACAACCTTGGTAACTTGGTGGCACGTACTGCTACTATGCTTTCTAAATATTGCGGGGGCAAGTTTAATCGAGTTGAAACAATACAAATTAGTGGCCTTGAAGACGATATTGCTGACTGCGCATTTAATAAATATTTAGATAAACTATTTAATCGACTAGATAGTCTTAATGCAGCAATTGAACAAAACAAACCATGGGAAATGATAAACAACGATAAATCCAAAACCGAAGAGTTTTTGAGTAGCCTAGCTTGCGAGATCGATGTCATTGCTAACAAGCTAAGACCATTTATGCCAAGCACTGCCGATAAAATTACTCAAACTTTTAAACACGATCAAGTAGATTTGTCAGTGGGCAATCTTTTTCCCAGACTATAAATATGCTTAGGAGAATTATAAATGAATAAAGATAAAATATATCAATTTATTAAATCAGAAAAATACGCCGTAATTTCATCTATTAACAACGCCAGTCATCCTGAGTCTGCTTTGGTGGCATTTTCAGAAAAAGAAGAGCTCGAGATAATTTTCGCTAGCAATGATAGTAGCCGTAAAATTCAAAATATTTTACTCAACCCTAATGTATCGCTTGTAATTGGCTTTGGCAAAGACCATCTTACTAGCGTACAAATAGAGGGAACGGCAAGAATATTAAAATTAGAAGACGCCGAAGAGTATGTAGAGCTTCACACTCAAAAACAGCCTGAATTTAAAGAGTTAATTCATTATGAAGGTGAATGTGTAGTAGTACTCACTCCTTTTTGGGCTCGTTACACAAACTATTCTAGTAAAACACCAGAAATATTTGAGGAATATTACGGTGCTGATTGATAGTCACGCCCATATTCATTTTGATGATTATAGCCAAGAAATCCTAAATGTTTTAGACAATGCCAAACAAGTTGGTATTGAGGCGATTATTACTGTAGGGACTAATCAAGACGACTCACAAAAGGCAATCGATTTTGCCCTCAACGCCAATACCGTTGCTGTGGCAAAACCAATTAAGTTATATGCCACAGCCGGTATACATCCGCACGATGCAAGCAATGGACGAGAGGGATTTGAGTATATAAAAGTATTAATTGAAAATAAAAAATATAAAGATGTTTTGGTAGCCATTGGTGAATGTGGCCTAGACTATTTTAAGAATCTATCGTCTAAGCACGATCAAACAAAAATGCTTGAGTGGCAACTTGAGCTGGCAATGGAGTATAATTTGCCGGTTGTTTTTCATGTCCGCGATGCTTGGCAAGATTATTTTGCTATTCTCAAAAACTACCCAGACATTCGGGGAGTGATACATAGTTTTACTGGTAGCTCAAGCGAGATTGAGCAAGCTTTGCAATATAATTTGTACTTTGGCCTTAACGGTATAGTCACTTTTACCAAAGATTTTGCACAGCTAGAAGCTATCAAAAATATTCCCAACCAAAAGATATTGTTAGAAACCGACTGTCCATTTTTGACACCTGTGCCGCATCGAGGTAAGCGAAACGAGCCAAGCTACCTATCGGTAATAGGTAAATTTTTGGCCGAACTTAAAAATGAAGACTATACTGAATTGACTACGCAATTTACTGCCAACACCAAGGAGTTATTTAGTATATGAACCACAGAATTTATTTAGATTATGCCGCCTCTACACCTACAGACAGGGCGGTGGTTCAAGCAATGCATGCAGCCGAAAATAACTTTGCCAACCCCAGTGCGCAATATGCTTCAGCCCGAGAAGCTGCCAAAATGATTTCTATAGCCAGAAAGCAAATAGCTACATTCTTTGGAGCCAACAGCGAGGAGATAGTTTTTACCAGTGGTGCTACAGAATCTAATAATTTAGCAATTTTAGGTGTAGCGCGTGCCAGCAAAAAAGGTCAAATAATTTCTATTGCTACTGAGCACGCCTCTGTGAGAGAGCCACTGCGCCAACTCGCCAAAGAAGGCTATGAAGTTTTATGGTGTAAAATTGACGGTAATGGGCGAATCAGCTTAACTGAATTTGAGAAGCTACTTAATTACGATACTATTTTGGTAACTGTTAATTATGCTAGCAGCGAGATAGGTACTGTTCAACAAATAGCTAAACTTTCTAAAATAATTAAACGCCATGAACAATCTAATGGCACTAAGGTGGTGTTTCATACCGATGCCAGCGCAGCTGCACCAATTTTAAATTGTGATGTTAGCCGTCTAGGTGTTGATCTTATGACGGTAGGTGGATCAAAAATATATGGCCCCAAAGCTATTGGGCTTCTGTATGTGAAGCGTGGCACCCAAATCAGCCCGATAATATTTGGAGGCAAACAAGAGGGTGGTGTGCGTTCTGGCAATCAAAACACCGCTCAAATTATTGGGCTGGCTAAAGCCATACAAATAGTAACAAGCAAACACAAACAAGACTCTGATAATTACCGCGAACTCTACACCAATTTGATGCACAATTTAAGCTTTGACATTGAGTTGATAGAAAACGGACACCCCAAAGATAGAATATTTTCAGTTTGTAGTTTTTGTATCAAGAATGTTAACGGTGAAGACGTGGTAGCTTACCTAGATGCAGCCGGCTTTGAGGTAGCGACGGGTGCGGCCTGCGAGGCATCTAGCCATCAGCCTAGCCCGGCGTTACTAGCCATAGGAAGATCAAAGCAAGAGGCCAATGGTAGCTTGAGGGTTTCGTTTGGTCGCTCTACCAACCACAAAGACATCGATAATTTCTGTAAAAGTCTCAAAAATACCTTAAATGCGTTAAAATAGGTAGCGAGATATGAAAAAGTTTTCTATTACTTTATTAGTCATTATTAGTGTATTGGTATTATTTGCCACCGTTATATTTTTTGGGCTAGGATTTTTCTTAAGCCCACAAAGCACTCCAAGCAAGGCCGATGCTATTGTAGTTGTAAGTGGTGGCCAAACTACTACTCGTGCAGAAAAGGGTATTGAGCTTTATCGCCAAAAACTGGCCGATTATATAATATTTTCTGGAGCAGCCAAAGATGATGGGCCAAGTAATGCCACTGCTATGCAAGCTCAAGCTATAGCTGGTGGTGTGCCTGTGGAGTCAATTCTTACCGATATAGACTCACAAAACACCTATCAAAACGCCGTCAACACCAAGCGATTATTGCAAGATATAAAGGCCAAGGAAATTATTTTAGTTACTAGCCCGTATCATCAAAGACGTACACACGATACTTTCGCAGCGGTATTGGGCAAGGATTATCAAATAGAAAACGTTAGTTCCACCGATGATCGCTGGAGTAAATCGCAATGGTGGAAGACTGAATTTGGAAAAAACATTTCACTTAGTGAACTACAAAAACTATTCTACATTTACACTACAGGCAATTATCAATGAAAAAAGTATTTGTAGGCCTTTCTGGCGGAGTAGATAGTGGCGTAGCCGCAGCTCTGCTCAAGCAATCAGGCTACGATGTAGTAGGTGTCTACATGAAAAATTGGAGCCGAGATATTGCCGGACACAAGTGCCCATGGGCCGAAGACTTGGCCAGTGCTCGCAGCGTGGCTGCGCACTTGCAAATTCCATTGCGAGTGTATGATTTTGAGAAAGAATATTTTAACCAAGTTACTCAATATATGCTGGCTACCTACAAAAAAGGTCAGACTCCCAACCCCGATATTATGTGTAACTCACAAATAAAATTTAATGTATTTTTAAAACGATGCCTTAGTGAAGGGGCCGATTATATTGCTACCGGTCATTATGCCACCCTAAAAAAAGGTCATTTACAAAAAGCCGCCGACCATTCCAAAGACCAGACATACTTTTTGTATAGAATTAATCCTAGCGTAACAGATAAAATAATTTTTCCACTAGGCGATATTACCAAAGCCAATGTACGTAAGTTAGCAAAAGATTTTAATCTACCCAATTATGATAGGCCAGACTCACAAGGTCTTTGTTTTGTTGGTAATATACCACTTAATGATTTTTTAAGTGAATTTATTAAACCCGCAAAGGGCGATATTATTGATGATAATGGAAAAATTATAGGTCAGCATAGCGGCGCATTTAGTTATACATTGGGGCAGCGACACGGTCTTGGAATAGGTGGTGGTAAACCATATTATGTATATAGAATTGATACCAAAGAAAATATTGTTTATGTGACTACCAACGAAGATTCGCCGCTACTCAACAAAAATGAATTTAGTATTAGCGATTGTGTATGGTGGCAGAACATGGATGCCAAAATCTTTAGTCTACAAGTTCGAGTTCGCTATAGAAGCAAACTCAAAAAGTGTAAATTAGTAAAAATCAAAAAAGATAAATGGAACGTTGTACTCGACAAATCAGAGCGGGCAATAGCACCGGGCCAATCGGCGGTTTTTTATGATGGCGACAAAGTAGTTGGCGGTGGGATAATTCAGTAGTGTTAATGTTTGCGAATACGCCAAGATGAGCGCATCTCTTGAACCTCATCTAATTCAATTTCTGATATTAACAATTTTTCGCGGTTGTGTTTTATAACTTTCATAGGGCCCACAAAAGGACTACAAATTTGTGAATAACCTAGTAAATAATCCTCGCGTTTAGTTGTTTTGAAATGTTTTGCAGCATTAGTAAAAACAAAGAATACTTCGTTTTCAAATGACCTAGCTGGCACCAGATATTTTATAGCAACAAGCTCATCATTGTGATGATACTTTTTTAGCGAGGAAGCATAGGCGGTAGAGTACTTGCTCCAGAATGCTGGCGAAAAGATTATTTTTGCACCCATATTTGCCATTGTGCTGGTCACTTCGGGGTATAGAATATCGCGACATATTTGAATGCCTACTAGACCGAATTCTGTTTCTAATACCGTATGTTTATTTCCAGGTGAAGACGATTCAGAACCCGGCACTGGGTGTCGCTTGGCGTAACTACCAACAACTCGTCCATTTTTATCAAATAAATAACAAACATTATGAAGCAATGCGCTTTTAGCATCTACCTCCATAACTGTACCGGCTACACAGTATATTCTATATTTTTTGCACAGTTGGGCTACCTCGGTTTTTACAAACTTTGCAACTTCATTAGGTGAATCCTCATCATAACCAGGTCCTACCCAGCACTCTTCGGGTAAGCAGATGAAGTCACATTTGTGCTTGGCAGCGCGGGCGAAGTATTTGGCAATTTTTTCACAGTTAGTTTTTAGTTCACCAGGGGTTATACTAAGCTGTGCTATAGCTATTTTAACTTTCATATTATTCTTATTGTACAACACAATATTTGCTTATACTAAATAGTACTGATGAAATGCTTATGTTATAATAAAAACATGAATTCATTAGAATTTCACAAAAATAAAAACACAGCTACCCTACCTACCCAAAAAAATAAGGCTTTGGTTGATTTTTATCATATCCTACCAATCGTGAAGCGCAATCCAGACAATAATTTGGATAAATATGATAAACATCAACCCAGCTATTTTATAGTGGATAGCCGGGTTAGTGCCAAAAAACCCATTAGCTTACATCTGTCAGTTTAAATTTCCAGTATGGATCCACAACAACAACCAATTCAAACAGAAGGCCCCGACCCATATCTTCAAGCTCAAAATGTAGGCGGTGGTTATAGTAATACACGCAAGATTGTTTTTATTTTTATTGCAGTTATTTTTGCCGTAGGTATGGTGGGCGCAGCAATGTATTATAACTACCAAAATACCCAGCTAAAAAAACAAGTATCTTCATTGCAGGGGCAAGTGGACGAGCTGCAAACCACCAATAAAAACCTTGAAGAGGCCGCTCAGAAGGTAGTGGCTGGCACAACGCAGGTTGCTCAAACTTCACAGTTTTACGATATTAAAGAGTTTGGAGTGCGCTTTAAGAAAAGCGCTGATCTGCTTGAGCCCATCGGGGTAGTCAATACTAGCTTGGGTACCTCGGGCTTTTCATCGCAAGGCCTAATGAACGCCGCTTTTGTAGCCGACTCCAAGGTAAACTCAACCTCTAGCTGTAGCCCCAACAACAGTCCACTAGGTGGTATTAGTCGAGGTAAAACCGGGCAAACTTTTCAATCAACTACGTTTGATAAGGCGCAGGGAGCGATAAAAATTGGTGAGTTTTATTATGTTTTAATAACTCCCCAAAGCACCTGCTCACAAGATACCACCGCCCAGGCTATATCTACCAAGCAAGTCGCCGCATTCAAAACCGCATTTAGTACCTTAGAGGCTATACCTAGCACCACCAATTAATTATAATAAGGAGAATTATGGAAGAACAAATTAACCAACCCGCCCCTCAACCCAACTCAATGATGCCACCTAGCGAGCCCAAGAGTAGTAAAGTCTGGATGATCGTGGCTATTGTAGCAATAATTGCCTTGGTAGCCGTTAGCGCGTTCGGCTACTACAAATGGCAACAATATCGCACCAAGGTAGGCAACTTGGGCGCCGAAATAAATAGCTTAAAAAGCGATATTGCTCAAAAACAAGCCGCAACCAGCGACAAAAATGTAGTACTTGGCCTTGCTAAAGCCAGCTGTGAATCGCAAAAGAACTTTACATTTATACTCGGCACAGTTGGTACCAATAAAGACCAGGTAGAATTCTCAAGCGACAACAACTCAGCGCGCCTTGTGGCTAGCTGTCAGACCGGCACTACAGCTGTTCCGGGGAGCAGCAAAACTTATGTTTTCAAAAAAGCCAATGGTAGCTGGGCACTAGTTATCACAACAGCTTCACCTATTACTAAGGCTGAAGGCGAAAAATACAATCTACCTACTGCCTGGTATCAATCTAGCGCGGCACCTACTACTACAAATCCAACTACACCAACCAACTAAGATATACTAGAAGATAGCCGTAAAAAATGTTATAATTTCTGCATGACAACAGCAGAAATTCGAACGAAATTCTTAAAATATTTTGAAGAAAAAGACCATGCCGTTATACCTAGTGCACCAGTGGTGCCCGAGCACGACCCCACGGTACTGTTTACCACAGCAGGCATGCATCCTTTGGTGCCGTATCTTTTGGGTCAACCGCATCCACAAGGCAAGCGCTTAGTCGATAGTCAAAAATGTATCCGCACTACCGATATTGAAGAGGTGGGCGACGCCACGCACCTCACATTCTTTGAAATGTTGGGAAATTGGAGCTTAGGAGATTATTTTAAATCTGAGTCAATACCATGGAGTTGGGAGTTTTTAACTAGCTCAGATTGGCTTGGGTTAGACCCGCAAAAAATATACGTATCGGTCTACGAAGGTGATGGTGAAGTTCCTAAAGACGACGAGTCTATTTCACTTTGGATACAACAGTTTAAAAAAGTCGGAATCGATACTAAAGAAGGCGAGCGTATTTTGGCTCTGGGGCGCGACGACAACTGGTGGGAGCAGGGTGGCGTAGAGACTGGCCCGGCTGGCCCCGATACCGAGATTTTCTACTATTTAGGAAAAGAAAATAATCCTAAATTTGATACCGAAAATCCTGACTTTGTAGAAGTATGGAACAACGTTTTTATGGCTTATCAGCGTCAAGCAGACGGTAGCTATACCGAGCTAAAAAATAAAAATGTCGATACCGGCATGGGCATGGAAAGAATTGCCGCTGTTATGCAGAGTGTAGATAATGTTTACGATACCGATGTGCTCAAGCAAATTAAAGAATCGGTTGAGGCTTATGCCGTAGAAACTCACAAGGCAATTTTTACCGAAACCAGCCCAGAATCGGCACTTAGGGCTACCCGAATAATAACTGATCATACTCGGGCCATAACCTTCATGGCTGCCGATGGTGTAGTGCCAGGCAATAAGGACCAGGGTTATGTTATGCGCCGACTTGCGCGTCGAGCAATTAGAGAAGCGTTAATTTTAGGTATTCACCAGGGTTTGTTTGAGCGTATCGCCCCCAGAGTAATAGCATTATACGAAGACGTTTATACCGAGCTACAAAATCCTTCAACAATAATGGATGTATTACGTAGAGAAGAAAATGTTTTTCGCCAAACTCTCACTCGCGGGTTGAAAGAGTTTGATAAAATGCTACGTGACAAAAAAGACCTTTCTGGTCAAGACGCATTCACACTCTATGATACATATGGTTTCCCTAAAGAACTCAGCCTAGAAGAAGCCAAACGTCAAAATGTTGCTGTGTCGGCGAGTTTTGAAGACGACTTTGCCAAAGCTATGGAAATTCAAAAACAACGTAGTCGGACTGCCACGGCAGGACAGTTTAAGGGCGGCTTATCCGATCATTCAGAAATAGTTACTCGCTATCATACTGCCACTCATTTAATGTACCAAGCCTTGCGTGAAGTGTTGGGTGATCACGTTATGCAACGCGGTAGCAATACTACTGCCGAGCGCATGCGGTTTGATTTTTCGCATCCAGAGAAAGTCACACCAGAGCAAATCAAGCAAATTGAAAAGATTGTAAACGATGTCATCGCCCAAGACTCGCCTTTAAGCTTTGAAGAGCTACCCAAAGACGAAGCTTTTGCACAAGGAGCTTTGGGTGCTTTTGGTGAAAAATATCCTGATGTCGTTAGGGTTTATACTGTTGGCGATCCAAAAGGAGAGTATTTTAGTAAAGAAATATGCGGTGGCCCACACGTGACTCATACTGGTGAGATTGGTAAGTTTAAGATAATCAAAGAAGAGTCTAGCTCGGCCGGCGTACGACGTATAAAAGCTGTGATAGAGTAAAATACCTCGAAGAATCTTATATGTAGGTGTATAATAAAAGTAATATAAATAGGAGCCCAAATGCCAGAAGAAGCCAAAGAAGTAAAACAAGATGATACTAAACAGCCCGAGGTAGCAACACCTGCTACACCTCAAAAAACCAACACACTCTCTGTAGTCGGCCTTATAATGGCTTTTGTTATTCCTATTGTTGGGTTTGTTTGCTCAATTATTGGGCTATCACAGGTTTCTAAGCGCAACGAAAAAGGCAAGGGTTTGGCAGTTGCAGGGCTTATTATCTCAATATTTAATATGTTCGTTACTCTAGTGATTATTATTATCATTATAGCTGCCGCCGCGAGTTCAAAAATTACTCTTGAGAGCTTTACCAATGCCAGCCCTAAATATACTATTCAGTACCCCAAAGGCTGGACACGCGAGGCCGAAAATCAAGACGGTGCTCAGGGTTATATATTCAAGGACGCTACCAGCGACAACACCGGCAAAGTATACGGACAAACTGAGATTATATATGTACCAGCTCCAGCAAATGGCTATAAGTCAGATGTGCTCAATGCTATTCGAGACAGTATTAAGTCTAAATACAATGGTACGGTGGTTAATTACGAATCGCGCGATACCATAAACGGCAACGAAGCATTGCGCTTAATAATTACCTACAACGGTGAGAACGGTAAAATAAAAGCTAAGATAACTATTCTCAAAAAGCCAGATAATTCGGTATTTACTTTAGTAACACAGTCGCCTATAGAAAATTACGATAAATATCAAAATGCCTTTGACGAAATTCACAACACTTTTCAGCCCTAATAAAAAACTCCTAGCGTTGTTGCTAAGAGCAAATAACTTAAGCCTTCACCAATCTATAATGTTCTCTTAAGAGTTTGTTGTCTCTATAATGGATCGAAATAAACTTTCTATTATTTATGACAATACCTATAGACCGGTCTAATGCCGACAAAGACATATTGTATAAGCGGAATGATAATAGCTTGCAATTACCACTACAGCTATTGTGGCCAGTGAATAAGAGAGAAACATTAACAGATGATTTAGTAAATCTTTTAATTCTAAACACATTATTCGTTTTAAAATTAAAGCCTAAGAAAAGGTCATCGACCAAATATACTAGATCAAATCTACTTGCATATACGCCGACGCATTTCATCTCAACAATCTTAGAGGTGTCTAAGTTAAGGGCTTTTGAAATTACACTAGGCAAAAGCTTACGAAATGTTTCAAGGGCTATCTGGTTCTTTGCTATACGTTTTTTTTCACGGCGACGTTTCTTGCGCTCTTTACGTGAATTATAAAGTATATCTTCGGCTTGTCTGGCCCTTTTTATCCTATTAGCTTCTAGTTGCGTTGAGAGCGACATGGTCACTTCCTCTAAGGTACGTTGGTCACAAGGTATATTACTATAATAATTTACTCAAGTAAATAAATCATCAAAGCTAGCCGAAACTATCACTTTATTCGGTTTTAAAACTTTTTAGCCCTAGATAATAATAAAGCTACTTTTTATCTACCATTGAGACGGCGGCCATAAGTAAAAAGCCTACACCCATACCTATAAATAACCCAACTGCAATGGCATTGAGTAAAAAGCCTACGCCCATACCAATAAACATAGCACCCACAAATACTACGCCACCCATTGCTTGAGTTTTAGATTCTTTTTTTGCCATACCACTCCTTTACTTAATTAACCTCATTATAGCTTATGTTTGGGTAAATTAAAAACCCCGAATAATATTCGAGGCTAGAATGTAGCGCGTTCTGCAATAAACTTGACGGCTTTTTAACTTCTTTGCCGTGGAAAACACCCCGTGCCAATGGGTCAACTGTTTGGTTAGCTTCATTTAAATATATACCAATTATAATTTTTATAACTATGGCAATACTAGGGCGTTACGTTCACGCAGTAACGTATAGCGATTTTGCAAACTTTGCTGAACTCCACCCACTGTAGTTACAGCTGTAGAAAAGCCTGCTTTTTTTACAATACCGATAGTTGAGGCATTGTATCGGCCATAGGGATACGCAAAAGTAGTAATTTTAATGCCGAGTTCGTTCTCAAGTACATTTTTACTATCGACTATTTGTCTTTGCTGATCGGCCACAGATAGCCCCACCAAGTTTGGGTGATCGATAGTGTGGGCACCTATCTCAGCCACTCCCGAGCCTACCAATTTTCGTATGTCGCCCCAATTCATATAACTGTCACCGCAGGTTTTATTGTTGCGTAATATGCCTATGCACCATTTACTACTTTCGCCGCCAATAATTAAATAGTAGGTAGCTTTCATACGATGTGCCCTAAGTGGAGCTATAGTATCTAGTTGTTCTGAGAAACCATCATCAAATGTAATCACTACCGGTTTTGGGGGCAAACTATATTTACCATCAAAAAAACTAGCCAACTCGGCCATACTAATAGTGGTGTAGCCTTTCGATGTAAGCGCATCAAGTTGAGCATTAAAATTTGCTGGTGGCTTATGAAAGAGCAATATTGGTACGGTGGCTGTTTTGACTGGCGGTGTTGGGTTAGGCTGAATAACGGGAAGTTTTTCATTAAGTTTTTGAGTAGCAGCAATTTCTTGAAGTTTAGAATTGGCTTGTTTTATCTCAGGAGCATAAAGCTCTGTAAACAATATGGCGAGTTCGTAATTGCCCTGTGATACAAAACTATCCAATTCCATTAGATTTGAATAAACAAGAGACTGATTGACCAAATTGCTTTTAGTGGTTTGTTGAAATTCAAAAACTTGTGCAGATTCTTCTTTTAGATTAGTTAGCTTAGTACTAGAAATTTCTCCCAGCTGACTCTGTCTGATAGAATAGCTGTTTTTATAATTAATATTGTAAGCCTGCCAAACACAATAAACTAAAAATATTAGGGCGAAAGTCCCTATAATATTTGCAGTATATCTGATTTTACGATTTTTATTATTTGTGGGGGTATTCATAGAAATTTAAATAACAAATGGATAAAACTCAAGTAGCTATTATACAGTAAGCCAAGGAGTTATTTAAGAATTAATGCTTAAGGTAAAAGCATGGCGTCACGCACCCTTAGCAAGATGAATCGATTATTTGAGCTTTGCAAATATCCACTAATAGTTGTAACGGCAGACCTAAAACCTACTTGTTGGGCAAGCTGTGCGACGCTACTATCGAAACTACCGTATGGATACGCCAATGTTGTAATCTTGGTATTGAGTTCTTTCTCGAGATATCTTTTATTTTCTAGCATTTCGCTAGTTTGTTCGTCGGTCGATAAAGAAGCAAGATCGGCATGATTGGTAGTGTGGGCCCCAATCTCAATTAATCCAGACCTAGCAAGCATTTTTACTTGTTCTATATTTAAATAATCATCACCACAACTCGTGTTTGTACGTGTGATGCCAATGCAGTATTGAGAACCCGGGCCACCGGTTATTAAGTAAAAGGTAGCTTTCATGTTTCTAGATCTAAGCATCTCATAAGCCTGCAGCTGGTCGCCGTAGCCATCATCGAAGGTTATCACTACCGGCTTAGCTGGTAAATTAACCATGCCATCAAAGTAGTCGGCCAGTTGGAGCATAGAAACGCTAGTATAGCCCTTAGCCATTAGTGCATCTAGCTGGGCAGGAAGATCGGCTGGCGTCTTGTGGTACATCAATATTGGTATGGGCTGAGGTTGAGAGGCAAGGTTGAGTATATCTATCGATGGATTCGCTTTGGCCGCTACAGTTGGTGGAGCATTATTAACCAATGTTCCCTGTTCTGTTGGTGGAGAACCAATCTTTAAAAAGGCTCGAGTGTTCTGCGTTTGTATTTGTACAAAAAATAAAGCGCTGAATAATATTAGCAGCGGCACCACCAGCTTACTTAATTTGCCAAACCTACTCGGAGTAATTCTTTGCATTGCTATAGTATATAGCAATGATTTTATATAAACTAGCAAAAAAACTATTAAATTGAGCTATGTGCCTAGTTAAGTACTGGCCGGTGGGGCTGGGTTAGGTGGTGTGGTAGAGCTTGCAGTATTGGCCGACATATTATTTGTATTGTTCAAAGGTGAAGCCGGAGGATTGTAAAAAGGCGCTGGTTGGCTGGGCGCAGCATTTGCTGCTGGCGTACTATTGGGTGGAACATAGGCTGAAGAGTACGATGGTGTAGTTGGTGTTATCGGCTCGTAGTTAGAGGCTACTGGTGATTTTTGGTTGGCCATAGGTGCAGTGACAACATTAGAGCTGCCGGCTTGCTTTTGGTTGGCATCAAGATCAGCTTCTATCTCAAGTAAACGATTGTATTTAGCCACTCGCTCACCTCTAATAGGAGCACCTAGCTTTAGACCCATAGCGCCCACCCCGTAAGCCAAGTCGGCTATGAGCGAGTCGTTGGTTTCGCCGCTTCGTTGGCTAATAATCACTTTGGCCTTGCTGGCTCTGGCGGCATTTATAGCATCAAAAGTTTCACTAAATGTACCTACTTGGTTGGGTTTAATAATTATTCCATCAAACAGTTCATCGGCCTGCAGCTGCTCAATTTTGGCTTTATTGGTAACGGTAAAATCATCACCAATTATCAAAAACGGCTTGTTTTGCCCCTTCATACTTTTTATTATCTCGGTACCTTCGAGATCGTTTTCGGCAAACGGGTCTTCTATAGAGTAAATATTAAATTTGGTGTTCCAGCTCTCATAAAGTTTTAACAGGTCTGAAGCGTGTAGACTTTGAGTTTCAATATTATACATACCGTCTTTATAAAAAGTATTGGCTGCCGCAGCCAGAGCTATATCAAACTTATTGCTCATTTTGTTATTAAGCTGCGAAAGAGCTTCTAAAATAACCTCGGTGCTGGTTCCTACCGGCGCCAAACCTCCTACATCGCCCACTAAGGTAGCTGACGGACCATAGAGATTTTGCATGACAGTGCGTATGGTGTGGTATACCTCATAAATGGTAGAAATCGCCGCACTAGGTGAATTTACCTGAGGCACTACCATATACTCTTGTATATCAAGTCCGGGGGCATGCATGCCACCACCAATAATATCGGCAAAGAGGCGCGGAAATTCTGGACTGGTTTGGTTATGCTCGGCAATATACTGCCAGAGCGGTTTTTCACTCACTAGTGCTGAGAGTTTGAGATACGCTCCTGAGAGCGCCAAAAGAGTATTGGCACCAAGGTTTTCTTTGCGTTCTGAGCCATCAAGAGCTATTAACAGTTCGTCAAAATCTTTCTGTTCATCTAGCGGGTAGCCAATAAACTTAGGAGAAATGACAGTGTTTATTACACCAATACAACCCTGCACGCCATTACCAGCGAAAGGTCCTTCGCCATCACGTTTTTCTGCTGCCTCGGTAAGCCCAAGGCTGGCGCTGGCTGGAGCAGCAAAACTTGCCTTGAGACCATTGTCTGAGTACATCATAACTAGCAGAGTAGGTTCGCCGCGCGAATCGAATATTTGGTAAGGAGTAATTTTTTTAATAGTCATATCAAATGGTGATTTGTTATTAGATTATTATACCATAAGTGTTTTATCAAAATAAGCTATGTTTGACACACCACTAAGTTATATAAGATTTTACTATAATGCTTATGTATATGTCAAAAAGTACTGACAAATGCTTGTGGAAAAGATATGCAAAAAGTTGTCAATAAAACGTAACATAAACACATATAATAAAATACTCCAATCTAACAGATTGGAGGTATGTTTATGAGGCTGGTCGCTCAAGCCTTAGAATATTTGATTTGGGTCGTTTGCTGCTTCGAAAAGCGGGGTTGAGCTTGATCATCAGATTCATCCAGGCGATGGCCATATATTCTTGCCGGTGCCAGCCCAGGCTCTTGTCGCCAAAACTACGAGCGGCAAAGAGCATGATGGCCATTAGCAAAATTGCTGTGGGGTCGGTTGGAAAATGCACGAGGCCTATCCAGCCAATCACGCAAGCTACAATTTGCAAGTTGAATTTTACCTTCCCGGCAGTAGAAGCCCCAGGGTCGCTAAATTCTGGTGCGTAGCCTTTGACTTCACTTAGTAGTTTGCGAAACGGCCCAACCGAGAGCCGAATAAGTTTGAGCTCAACGTGCAAACACCACAATGCCAGGCTAAAGGCTACCAAGCAAAAAGCCGGCGAGTATTCAAAGAAGCTACTGATGCAATAGGTCAAAACTATGCAGGTAAAGCAGAACTTGTCAGATGCGGGGTCGAGCCGACTACCAAACTCTGACACGGCATCGAGGTCGCGAGCACAAGGCCCATCGATTGCATCTAGCGCCTGTATTAGCAGCATGACTACAAACCAACTCGAAGCTTGGCTGTTTTGCCCATTGTAGATATTGATGAAAAGATAGTAGCAGACATACACGGTTGCTGGTATTCTAAACCAGCTCATAGCGTTAGGTAGTTGCTTGACGGTTTTTACCAGCCAGGTCTGGTGAGTTTTTTGACCCATCCAAATTAGGCCGAGCGCCCACCAGTTGACCAGTAGTTTGGCAATTACTTCAAAGACAAACTTAAATGCCTTGACCGGTTTGGGGTCGCGACCATGCAGACTCGGAAAGTACAGCAGTCGAGCTGTCACAATGATCCCTTTCAATTGATAGGTACAAAACATTAACTAGTATACCGAGTTTATTGTGGGGCGCAACCCTGGTACAATGTAGCATAAGGACTTATGTATCAAACTTATGAAATTACCCGGCTTCAAATCTAAGAAAAAAACTGGCCAATACCTGGTGTCGCTTGATATTGGCACCGAGTATGTAAAAGCTCTAATTGGCCAGGTGAAAGACCATACCGACCATACTGGTAAAACCTATCAGGCTGTAGAGATAATCGGTGTTGGCCGTCAACGCCAACGACTTACCGACATGGCTGGCGGCGCAGTTACTGACATTTCTGGTGTTGTAGAGAATTGCGACGCCGCCCTCAGCCGAGCCGAAGAGACAGCCAATGTGGTGGCCAAAGACGCCGTGCTAGGCATTGCTGGCGAATTGGTAAAAGGCGGTACTACTAGCGTAAGTTATCGCCGGGCTAGGCCCGAAATTAAAATCGACCAAGCTGAACTCACCGATATTATTGAACGTATTCAAAAGCAAGCTTTTGAAGATGTTAAAAAGCAACTTAGCTGGGAGACAGGCAAACGTGAGCTTGAGGTCAAGCTAGTTAATGCTGCCGTAGTAGATGTGCACATTGACGGCTACAGAGTGACTAACCCTGTAGGGTTTCAGGGTAAAGACGTTACTATTCAAATATTTAATGCCTTTGCACCCATGGTGCACTTAGGCGCATTACAAACCGTGGCGGCTGATTTAGATCTTAATTTAATAAATATTGCCGCTGAGCCTTTTGCAGTAGCTAAAAGTGTGGGGGCCGACGACAGTACTGAGTTTAGCGCCGTTTTTATAGATATTGGTGGTGGAACCAGCGATATTGCTGTGGTGAATAACGGTGGGGTAGAGGGCACCCAAATGTTTGCCATTGGTGGGCGCAGTTTTACCAAACGAATTAGCGCTAGTCTGGGGGTTAATTATAATCAAGCCGAAGATCTCAAGCTAGATCACACCGCCGGAAAACTAAGCGACAGACAAGAAAAAGACGTCACAGATGCCCTTAAGAGCGATGTGGAGACCTGGCTAAGCGGCGTAGAGCTTGCCCTTGGTGAGTTTGAAAGTATTGAGCATTTGCCCAATAGAATACTGTTGTGTGGTGGCGGTTCGGCTCTTCCCGAAATTAAGCACGCGCTTACCGGTAGTGACTGGTATAAAGGCTTGCCTTTTACCCGTAAACCTACCATAGATTTTATACACCCCTCGCAAGTTAATAGAGTTATTGATACTACCGGCCAGCTGACCAGCCCGCAAGACATTACCCCGATGGGTCTGGCCAACTTAGGCCTTGATATCATTGGCTCGCAGAGTGCAGGCGAGAATGTGCTACAAAGGTTGAGCAGGACACTATCTTTATAGTTTATAGATTATTATGCTGTATCTTTTTAAAAGCCGGCAATTAATAATTTGATCAATTAAGATTTACAATACTAGTCACACCAAAACGCTCATGTTGGTTATTTGTAACGAAAGGAGCACTGCAAGCTTAAGCCAATTGCGGTATAATAATTAAAGATTATGCCCGAAAACACCCACCCAGATGTAATATATTTAGAAGCCGACTCAGAAATAACCGAGGCGATAGATAAGCTCAAAGCCAGCCACGGTGAAGAGGTACGATTAGCTGTACCTGCTCGCAGCACTATGCTGCAAAGTGCAGTGAATCTTAAGCTACTCAAAAAGGCCGCCACCAGCAGTCACAAAAAGCTCGTACTAGTTAGTACCGACAAAGCCACTGCCAGCTTGGCTGCTGGGCTAGGAATATTGCTAGCCCACAATGTAAAGGCTGAGGCCGGTGTGCCCGATGCGCCAATTGCCCAACCAGCCGCGGCTAGCCATGAGCCGGTGGTATTAGAGCAAGAAAAACCAGCCGAGACAGGCTCAGAGTCTCCATCCAAGCCTAGTAAGTTATCTAGCAAAAGTGGGAGTTTTGAGAAAAAACATATTTCGCTAACCGACGACGACGAGCCCACAACCGAAGAAACCAAAAAACTTAGCCGTATAGAAAAACGAGCTGCCAAAAAAAATGAGCCCAAGGTACCTAATTTTATGGGTCTTAATAAAAAAATTGCCATTTTTGCCGGTGCAGCCCTAGTATTACTACTACTTATTCTGGCCTATGTATTCTTGCCGACCGCCAAAATAACACTACTCGCCAAGGCCGTTAAAACACCCGTAAATGTCAAATTCACTCTCGATGCTGGTACTAAAAAATCTGATTACGAAAACGGCTTACTAGCGGCCGATCAAATAAGTACTACTAAAGACTTAAGCGCCCAATATACCGCCACTGGCAAAAAAGATGTGGGCGCCAAAGCCACCGGTAGCATTTCTATACGTAATTGCGACGATACCAACTCGCACAGCTTACCTTCAGGCTCCACAGTTAGCTCGAGTGGCAAAAACTTCACTACCACCCAGGCAGTTACTATTCCGGCGGGTAGTGCTGGTGGTGGTGTGGTGACATGCTCGGCAACAGTGACTGCCAATATTACCGCTGCGGCATCAGGCGATAGCTACAATCTAAGTGGAGCTACCTTTGCTATTAGTGGTCTTTCGTCTCTGTTTAAAGCAACTGGTACTACTACTGGCGGTACTACCAAGGTGGCCACTGTTGTTACTCAAGCCGATATTGACCGCGCCAAAAAAGAAATGATAGATGCAGCTACCGAAGCAGCTAAGCAAGACTTGCAAAAACGCGGCAATGATGATCAAAAAGTGTTCTCAGAAACTTTCCAGAGCGAAGTCAGTAGTGTATCGGCTAGCGCACCAGCCGATACTGAAGCTGCCGGCGGAACAGTTACAGCTAGAGTTAAATATACCGAGCTAGCTGCAGCCAGATCTGATCTCGACAAAGTGTTTGAAGCTCAAACCAAAACCCAAGTACCTGGCAACAATCAGATATATCAAACCGGCGCCAGCGACGCCAAATACACAGTCATTAAGCTTGAGGGAGTCGAAAAAGCTAATATGCAAGCTGTAAGCAATGCATACTACGGCCAAACTATTAACACCGACCAAGTAGCCCACGATATTACAGGACAGAGCAAGAAAAGCTTGGTAGATATAGTTCAGCCTAAATATCCTCAGGTAAGTGGTGTGCAGGCCGAAACCAGCCCGGCATTAATGCCGTACTTGCCATATTTTGCCAACAGAATAAAAATTGAAATAAAAGTAAGCACAGAATGACAATAATGGCTTTCGATTACGGATTGGCACGCACTGGCGTAGCTATAGCTAATGGCTCAGAGGTGAGGTCACTTACTACCCTTGGTAGTGATGAACTTTGGGCACAAATTAAACTGCTTATTGGCGAGCATCAACCTACTAAGCTGGTCGTAGGGCTGCCGCGCAATCTTAATGGTGAATCCACCAATCAAACATCCCTGGCCAAAGAATTTGGCCGTCAGCTCGGCGAGGCTACCGGGTTGCCGGTAGAATGGCAAGACGAAGCCCTTAGCAGCCAAAGAGCTTTGGAGCGTATAGATAAAAATGCTACTATTAGAGATCGTAAAAAAAATGTAGATCAAATCTCGGCCCAAATAATACTAGAAGACTACTTAAGCAACTAAAACCGTTAATACTCTATGAATCCAACTCCTACCAACTCAATACCACCAACAAATCCACCTTCCAACCCGGCACCCAATAAAGCTCCCAGCCAGCCTGCTAGCCCAACTGTACCCAAAAAAGACCCCAAACCCAAGAGGCTCTGGCTCAAAATACTATTATGGTCACTAGCCGGGCTATTTGTAGTGATTGTGGCGTTGTCTCTATGGTTTGTTATGGGGCTTAGCGCCGTGAGAGCCGATGTTCCGGTAGATGGTGAGATTATTAATATACAGAACGGTAGTAGTATAGAGACTGTCGCCAACGATTTAAGTAGTAAAAACCTTATTGGCGATAAGAATGTTTTTATCCTGTGGGCTAAATTTGGGCCTTCACAGGGTCTTTTGCAGCCCGGGCCTTACCTTATTAAACCTACTAGCACAATTGCCCAAATAGTGGCCGATATGGCTGCTGGTCGCGTAACTATGTACAAAATTACCTATCCTGAAGGCATAACTGTAAACGAAATGGCCAAACGTTGGTCGTCGGCTGGCTATGGCAGTAAAGACGACTACCTTGCGGCTACCAAAAAGTTGTCGTTTGATTTTGATTTTATTCCACAAATTTCCAAAACCAACCCAGAAGGGTACTTGTTCCCTGCCACTTACACCTTTGCACCAGGTAGCTCAGCCGAGGTTGTGGTGCGTAAGCAGTATGAGGCCTTTAGAGTACAGGTAGAGCCGTTACTTAGCGGTTCAAGGCCTGGCAACCTTAGCAAACAGCAGGTACTTACTTTAGCTTCAATAGTTGAAAAAGAGGCTCTCACTACCGCCGATCGTAAGTTGGTGGCCGGAGTGTTTTTAAACAGACTAAGTCAAGATATGCGTCTAGAGAGCGATGTTACGGTAAATTATGCTACCGGTAAAACTGTAACAACCCCTGGCGATTTAAGTGTAAATTCTCCCTACAACACCTATAGAGTGAGAGGATTGCCCCCCACGCCTATTAACAATCCTGGTACCGATTCTATTGAGGCCGTGCTAAGTGCCACACCGTCAGAGTATTTATTCTTCTTGGCCGGCAAAGACGGCAAAGTATATTACGCCAAAACCCTAGAAGAACACAATCAAAACATCAAAAATCACCTCAATTAAATCCCAAAATAGTGCCATATTAACAAAAATAACCTGTAAAACACTATATATTGCCTACATAAAGCCAAAATAGTCCACTTGACCATAGTTTTGTAGCCGTGTTAGTATAGTGAGCGTACTCTTAGATAAAGATAAGCGTTATGACAGTAATCCTCTATTAGGGTTTGTGAGTTTATCTTCACCTAAGCGTTCCTGTGACAACCTTATCAGATTAGGGAATTAATCATTAAAAACTTCAGGTCGAAGTTCCCAGTCCGTCAGCCGACGGAGACAGATAAGCCACAGAAGTCCGTCGCTTTAAAGACGGAGGGAGAAATGTATTAGTATAAAGAGAATGGGATTGCCCCTTCAAGTGCGTCGTGAAAACTTCACGGGTGTGGGACAACCAGAAACTTTTGCCAAAACAAACATACTTACCGAAGCCCCCCAAAATAAGAAAAATTCAGTAAGTTCCCGATCTCGCAATTTAATACAGTCTATAACCAGTGCATCAAAATCTGCATTTTTACCCAAACAAAGTTTTGGTAGAATCGCAATTCATACTGGAGTAATAGCAATCGCAATTATAGCCGTGAGCTTTGGCCGTGTAAGCTCACAAGCTAGCCTTGTATCTAGTGGCGTCAGCTCGTCTGACGACCGTGTTTCGCTTATAGCTACTGGTGCGGTACTAACTAATGGTGCTAGCTCAATGGTGAGTAATGATGTTAATCAAAAAGCCAAAGACTTAAGCTCTCAGAGCGCTCTACCTACGGCTGGTGACGAGTTTTTAGGCAAGAAACAGCCCATTTTGGTAGCTGGTGCACCTAGTCGCGATATTATGGAGTATACCGTTAAAAATGGTGATACCCTAAGTTCACTTTCTACCAAGTTCAATATTACATCTGACACTATCAAGTGGGCCAACAACATTACAGATGAAAACAGCATTAAACCAGGCGCTAAGCTAACTATCTTGCCGGTGTCAGGAATTTTATATACCAGTAACGGTAGTGAGAACATGAGTGAGCTAGCTAGTAGATATCAAGCCAATGCCGCCTTGATAGATAGTTTTAATGGTCTTGATGGCAAATCGCCGCAAAACGGTCAAAGCATTATTATTCCCGAAGGTGTTAAACCCAGCGAAGCACCAGCTCCGTCAGCCAAAGTAGGTGGCACCAACACAGCCTCAATTTCGTCTGCTGCCTCGGCTTATAGTATTGCCGGTGCTCCCAAACCAGGCTCGTTTAGTAACACCTATGCCTATGGTTACTGTACCTGGTACGTTGCTACTCGTCGTTATGTACCCAACATGCTTGGTAACGCCAACCAGTGGCCTTACAACGCTCCACGCGCCGGTCTAGGCGTAGGCAGCACTCCACGTGCTGGTGCAGCTGGTGTAACCCGTTGGGGTAACCACGTGGTTTATATTGAGCGCGTAGATGGCTCTACCGTATACTACTCAGAAATGAACGGCCCAGCCGGTTGGGGTAGAGTAAACTCGGGCAGTGGCCCAGCTAGCAACTTCATATACGTTTATTAATTTGTAAAACAAATACAAAACAAGCCCCGGGCAAAACAGCCGGGGCTTTTTGGTAATAAAAAAACCGCAGGAGTGTATCCTACGGCTACATGTTTATGTGACAAACACTATTTGTTTGATGTTGCCATCTGGGTCTTTTAAGTATATCTCATAACCATCGGTAAAGGCGCATCTTAAGAAATGCTCATTAGCGATGGCATCGCTCACTGCTCTGGTAACGGTAACTTCTCGCCAGCTGGCTATATCGGCAAGCTGAGCGGCAGTTTTTTCTGGTAGGTTTACGGTAAGTCGTTTACTCATCGTTTCACCAATCGCAAGCGCCTTTTGCCGCCCGGCCAAACTACCTTACGCAGTTTGTTGTTATGGGTTAGAATGTAAACATCATTACCTTTTTCTCGTTGCTCTTGAAAAAACAGAGCTTCACCCATCATCTTCTGAATTGCTCCTGTGACTGACATTCCATTCTTGCTGGCGTATGCCCTGAGAGCGTCGTCAACTTCATCGGAGATGTTTATGGTAAGCCGTCTTTGCACTATGAACTTACTTTCGGTAGAGGAGAGGAGTCTGGCAAGGAGAACCCAATATTGGCAGCCGTTTGTCGCCGGTAGAAATTGAGGTCTCGAGTATCTACACCTAAGAAGGTAAATGTGACGGCGAGGGTCTGAGGTGTCACCTTGAGGCTTACAGCATCGCACAAGCAGAGAATCTGCCGGAGCATCTGTTTGCCTTTATTACTAAAATACATACTCGCCTCAGTATATCCTAGCGAACTGTGTGTTTACGTCATGTGTTCTTGAGTGTGATAGGGAACGATACCGCTAAACACAAACCCAAGATCACACTCTACGTGGATAGTGATCTGCACTTCTTCAGTAACGTACATCATTGCTCACTTTCGGTAGTTGAACTTGCGGCTTGTGACTCAAAATACTTAATATTGGTTAGTACATCGTGCTTTATTCCTGACTTATTTACATTGCCTTCGCCAATAGCAAATGTAATTACAACTTCATCTCTAGATGCCGTAAGGCAAACTGCCCTATGTAGCGCAAGTAGCTGCCTTAGCATTAGCCAACCATTTACCGAAAAGATGCTTTTAGCTATACCGTTTCTGGCAACAAGGCTACGGTAATTCCAAATCGTTTCTGGGTTGTATTCTTCAGGTATAGGATCGGTAAAAACAAATCCCAAGTCACCTTTTACACGGATAGCTAGTTGCGTATCTTCGATAACTTCCACTTGCTCTCACTTTCTTTTGGTAAGGTACTGCTTCACTGTTTAGCGAACTAGCTTATTGTAGCTTATTATGGTATTATGTCAAGATGTTTACAGATATAGCAACCATAAAAGTACAAGCCGGCAAGGGTGGAAATGGCTACCTAAGCTTTCACAGTAGCCGTGGCAACCCCAAGGGTGGCCCCGACGGAGGTGATGGTGGTCGTGGCGGCGATATTATTGTGCAAGCTAGTCATAATACCAACACTCTTGCCAAATACCGCTCTAGTAGTCTCTGGAAAGCCCAGGAAGGTTCGGCTGGTTTTACCAATCGTCGCCATGGCAAAAACGGCGAATCGGTAGTGCTTACTGTTCCGCCAGGTACGGTAGTGCGCGAAGGAAATGATGTTGTAGCCGATCTTATAGTAGACGGTCAGAAAGCCGTGGTAGCAACTGGTGGTGATGGCGGCTTTGGTAATTGGCATTTCAAGAGCTCTATTCGCCAAGCTCCTAAGATGGCCGAGCTGGGCGAACCAGGTGAAGCCAAAGAGCTTACCTTAGAGCTCAAGCTAGTAGCCGATGTTGGATTGGTGGGTTTGCCCAATGCTGGCAAAAGCACTTTGCTCTCGATGGTAAGTAACGCTAAGCCCGAGATAGCCGACTACGCCTTTACCACCTTAGTACCCAACCTGGGCGTGGTAGATGTTGATGATGCTAGTTTTTTACTGGCTGACATACCGGGCCTTATTGAAGGTGCCAGTAAAGGCAAAGGCTTGGGTGATGAATTCTTGCGTCATGTAGAGCGCTGCCGGGTGTTGCTTCATTTAATAGATGTAAATTCTACCGACATCGTAAGAGATTATAAGACTATTCGTGCAGAGCTCAAAAACTACGCCGTAGATCTTAGTAATACGCCTTTTATAGTGGTGCTTACCAAAAGTGAGACTAAATCAGCTGCCGAAGTAGACAAAATTCGTGAAACACTTATAAAAAAAACCCATGTTTCACCAGATGACGTCAAGGTAATTTCAGCCGTTACATCAACTGGGCTAGTAGATCTCAAGCGTAGCGCCAACAAAATGCTGCAAAAGGCCCAACGAGATCTTTCCGATAAGGCCGAGACGACACAAGAGGACGAAATGCCTACCATTGAGCTAAGTGATGCGCTGGGTTGGCAAGTCACCAAGGTGGGCAAAAAATACCACGTAAGCGGTGAAGAAATTGAACGGTTCGTACGACGCACCAATTTTGATCAACCTGATGGTGTGCGTCGGTTGCGAGAAATTATGCGCAAAAAAGGTGTTTTTAAGGCTGCGGCCAAGTTGGGAGCCAAAAAAGGTGATAGCTTTGTAGTAATTGGTAAGGAGTTGGCATGGTAACGTTTGAAATCGGCGAGACTGCTATTAGGGCCAACACCGCGCCAGATTTGTTCTCGCCCAAGGGGCTCGACAGTGGCACAGAATTGCTGCTACAAGTAGTTGAGAAAAACAATATTAAGATTCAAACTGCACTAGACTGGGGTTGTGGTTGGGGCGCAATGGCTCTTTGGCTGGGCAAAAATAGTCCAGACGCCCAAGTAATTGGTTTAGATTCTGATATTGGCGCGGTATCGGTAGCCAAAGAGAATGTAGAGCTTAACGGTCTTAATAATGTGGAGATTGTGGCTAGCCAAGGATACAACCAGCTTGATCCAAAACTTAAGTTTGATCTCATAGCCAGCAACCCACCCACGCATCGCGGTCGTGAGGTGGTAGAGCAGATGATACAAGAAAGCTACGAGCGTTTGGTCAACAATGGGGTAATGTTGGTTGTTGTAGAGGCCAGATTAAAGCCATGGGTGGCGCGGCAAATGAAACAAGTGGCGGGTGATTACAAAATCGCCAAACGCGGCCCCAAACATGTAGTACTTATGGCTACTAAAATGGTACAATAGCTCTTAATGGAAACCGAACGCAAACATCCCAAGCACCAACAAGAGTATTTCAAAAAAGAACTGGCTGCTGACGATATTACCAGAGCAGCTCACTATACCTACCGCGATGGTTTTAGACTAGGCTTTGGTATATTTATCGGCTTTTTGGCTGGTAGCTTAGTGTTGGTGGCTTTAGTCTACCTGCTCAATCTACTTTTGCGGGCCCTGTAGATTTTTTGGCTTATATCAGGTATAGTTTGTAGGGTAAACGAGGGGCTATAGCTCAGTTGGCTAGAGCGCTTGCATGGCATGCAAGAGGTCGGGAGTTCGAATCTCCCTAGCTCCACCAAGAAAAGATCCCAAAAGAGGGTCTTTTTTAATTGACAAAGAATGATACAACTGCTATAATAACTGCGGCTATTTTTAGCTATCAAATTCGCATCTTCCCATCCGAATATCAAAGGTAAGGGCCAATGAAAGATGTATCGCAAGATCATGAGTTAGATACCAAGCACCACTTTTCGCCCTTGGGTGTATATACTGCCATAGCAACGTGTCTAATTCTTGCTATTGTGGCATACAAGCTCAATGCTTATCCCAAGGTATTTAACGGTTTGAGCTTGCTCTTGAGCGGAAATGTAGATGAGATCAAGCACAATCCTCATGTGGCACTCAGTGCAATGGTCCCGGTGCTCTTAGCGGTTATTGTGATTAAAATGTTCATAGCAATACCGACTGTATTGGCTATTGAAAAAATACTTGGATCTACCAGTAGTCCATCAACACCTGGAATGTTCAGCAATATGACTTCTGGGAACCACTTCTATTCTTTTTTCGTACTTGTGATTGTTGAAGAGCTTTTTGCTCGCGGACTGTTTTTGGGCTTGTTGCCAAAGATACCCTTGCTGTCTGGAACGATTGCATTCTATGCCCTGTTTTTGCTCGGTAACGGCATTTGGGCTATGTTTCATATCTACAACTTCGATAACCGTAAAGATCGGAATGTCTTAAGAGTACTACCGCAATTTATTGGTGGTGTATTCTTGACATTTGTGTTTGTGCGTTACGGTCTTTTTGCAGCCATTCTCGCACATTTTGGTTACAATATGGTGATCTTCGCAATATACAAGGTTCAAAAGGTATCGTGGGCTACATGTCTATCGATATTGTATGAGGCAGTGTGCGCTGCAACAGCTTTTGTTCTCATGACCAAGCCTGTGGGTGATATCTCTGTGTGGTTTTCATCGAACCCTACATTTGCCCTGCCAGGTTGGGGATATTGGGATTATTTCAAAGCTGTGATGTTTATCTGCTCGTGTCTTGCCGGAATTGCTACTCTGTTAGCATATGACCATACCGATGTGTACACTGACGCAGATGGTAATGCTACGCCGCCCCTTAAGAGCATGGTATATGCACCCTTTGGCATTTTGCTCATGTTCGGTGTTTACAGTGTCTTGGGCTTGGTGGTGCCGTATGCTCCAACACGCATGATCATCGTATCAATTGTTTTGTTGCTAGTCACAAGATCATCAAGCAGTAGTGCGGTAGCTAGAACTTTTTGGGTAGATGTACCTACGCTGTTTCTGGTGCTCTGCTTGATTCAAGCTTTCGGAGTATGGCTGAGCATGGTTTGGGTCTTGATGAGTGCAGTTATAGGTCTTCCTAGCCACTTCTTAAGCTCTAAACAGTCCGAGTCATACTATGCACCAAAACCTCCTGAAGAACGACACATACTACGGGGTGAAAGATTGATGTAAATATAAATAGCCATCCGTTTAATTTCGGATGGTTTTTTCTTACATAAAAATGGGTCACGACAAAGCAAATGATACGTTGTATAATAGATATGAGAGAAAAGATGGATAAAATTACCAAAACAACCAAGACCGCGGCCCAAAAAGCTCGAGAAACTGCTAGCAAACAAACTAGTGGATTTTTGGATTTTATAAGAGAACAGGGCGTGGTGACTTTGGCAGTTGGTTTTATAATTGGTGGCGCAGTCACCAAACTAGTCAACTCGTTTGTGGTAGATATTATTAACCCATTCTTGGGATTATTACTAGGCAAGGTAAACTTGGCTAATAGCACGCTTCAACTAGGTAAAGCCACCATTGCTTGGGGTAGTTTTGTATCGGCACTAATAGACTTTTTCGTAATTGCCGCAGTAGTATACTTTGGCTTTAAATTCTTACATCTGGACAGAATAGACATAGACAAGAAAAAACGAGAAAAAGAAGCCGAAGCTGAGGCCAAAAAAGAAGAAAAGGCCGAGAAATCGGGCGCCAACAAATAACCTTTATTATAGTACTTAAGTTTGCTAAAATGACTCTTCAACTGTAGAATATACCGGTCATTGTACCTATGAGAGAAGAGCTAAAATGGTGCCTGTAGACAAGAAACATCCGCCCTACGTGGGCGTAACCGGTTTTATGAACCAGCGAGAAGTTGGCAGGGTGTATAGGGCCATACAACCAGATTGCCCGGCAAAATTGATGGTGGGCGTACTGCTAAGTGATAAAACTTTGCGGGGCGAGCTCAACAGCCACCCATCAAGTTTTCCTAGGCGTGAAGACATCGCCAATATCTTTCAGCCGTCCGGCACTCAGCCGCTGGCGTTGAATCTCTTGCACTACAACACCCACGATACCTCTGCGCTATACTCTCAACTACTAAAAGCCATGCAGTACGGCGGGCCCAACTGTCACGGGTTTCAGCTCAATGTGGCTTGGCCAGACCGTGAGGCCATTCGAGCTCTTAGAATGGTTTACCCTGGCATCGTGATTGTATTGCAAATTGGTAAACAGGCTTTCGACATGGTTCATAACGACGTTGGCAGACTAGCTCAACGACTTAGCATATACTACAAAGACATCATTGACTACGTATTGTTTGATATGAGCGGGGGAGTTGGAGTTCCGCTCAATATTGAATTGTGCAGGAAGTATCTGGATTACCTAACCAGGCAGAACTTGCACGAATACTTTGGCCTTGGAGTGGCCGGCGGTCTTAGTGCCAATTCGGTGAGCGATGTAGGTGTGTTATTTGAAGACTACCCTTATCTTTGCATGGATGCTCAAGGTAAACTGCGTGACTCTGAGGGCAATCTCAATGTATGCACTGCTCACTCTTTTGTTCAATTAGCCAGCCGTTGGTACGGCTGAGTAGCGATTTTACCTCGACAATACAGTCGAGGTTTTTTATACTTGGGGGTATAGTCGTTTTTAATGGGAGATTCAAACAGGGTGAGTAACAAATTAGCAGTTTTTGCCTCGGGGCAAGGCAGCTTACTAGAGGCCATTATTGATAGCGGTATAAAAATAGAGTTAGTGCTAAGTGATCGCCCTTGCCGGGCTATAAGTATTGCCAAGCAGAATGGTATTAAAACCGAGCTGTATGAGCGCAAAGACTTTACTAAATCTTTTAACAGAGAGGCTTACAGTCAAGAAGTGTTAAAAATAATTAGTGAGTACAAAATTGATCTTATTGCTATGGCTGGATTTATGACGATACTTAGCGCTGACTTTTTTAAAAACTACCAGGGCGTAATACTCAACTCGCACCCTGCCTTGTTGCCGGCCTTTAAGGGGCACGATGCCGTTGCTCAGGCTCTGCGGTCGGGTAAGAAAACTACCGGCTGCACAATTCACAAAGCTACGGCCGAGGTAGATAGTGGCGAAATTTTGGCTCAAGCCGAGGTGCCAATACTGCCTGGTGACAACGAGGCGACTCTGCATGAGAGAATTAAGCAAAAAGAGCGGGTGCTTTATCCGGCACTGCTCAAGAAATTGCTTACCAATAATGCATAGTGTAATAAATTGCTTATTTTTTACTCGAACCAAGTAGCTTAATCTGTTAGACTATAATATATCTTTATGAAAAATGCTGCCAAAAAAATAATAATTTCACGGCTAAATGCCAAAGTTCGTAAGCTATTAGAAAGCCACGATGTAACAATTGTTGGTGTAACAGGTAGTATTGGCAAAACCACTACCAAGCAGGCCATTGGTCAAGTGCTAAGTGCCAATCGCAAGGTTCGCTACTCTCTAGATAGTTATAACACCGATATTGGTATACCGCTTAGCTTGTTTGGGCTCAAAGTACCGGCCAAGTTGTGGGACCCGCTGGCCTGGAAGAAGCTATTAACCCAGATAGACGCTGAAATTGCCGACTATCAATATGATACAGTAGTACTCGAGCTTGCCGACGATGAATACGCAATGATGAAGAAAGTATTACGAATAGTAAAACTAGACATTGGAGTAATAACGGCAATTGCACCGGTGCATATGGAGTTTTTGAAAGATATGCAAACAGTGGTACATTACAATTGGCAAACTGCCGCCAATGCCAAAAAAATAATATACAATGCCGATAGCAATGAGTTACGCAAAAAAGCCTACAAAACCAACACCGTAGGATTTGGCATTAAATATGGCGGTGTTAAATTTGCTAATGTTACACGCCGTAAAAATGGCTACCTTAATGCCACGCTCAAAATAGGTAAAAATAAGCACACTATTCACACTCATATGCTCGGTGTCCAAAACCTTTATAGTTTATTGGCCGCCGCCGCAGTAGGTGCAGAGCTAGGTATTCCGTTTGAAGCAATTTGTTTTGAGCTTTCACAAGTGAAGCCCATAGCCGGCCGTATGAATTTGCTCGAAGGAGTTGAGGGCTCACGCATTATTGATGATAGTTATAATGCCAGCCCTGAGGCGGTAGTTTCGGCTCTAGACACTCTAAAAGAACTAAAAGGTCGTCATATTGCAGTACTGGGTAGTATGAACGAACTGGGCAGTCACTCAACATCGGCTCATCAAGAGGTAGGTACACAGGCGGCCAAAACTGTAGATTTGTTGATAACTATTGGCAAAACTGCTGAAGAAGTCTTGGCGCCAGCCGCTGCCCATAGTGGCCTCAAAAGCGAGCAAATTAAAGTTTTTAGAACACCCTATGAGGCTGGCCATTATGTAAAAGGGGTAGTTAAAAAAGGAGATATTATTTTGATAAAAGGCAGTCAGTCTGGTGTTTATAGCGAAGAGGCCACTAGAATACTGCTTGATCCCAAGATTAACCCTGCTGAGGTATTGGTACGTCAATCGGCCGTCTGGAAACGACGCAAGAAAAAATCATTTTCACTGTAACAACCTAACAAACAACTATGAAGAATTCAAACCTAGATTATCAAGATATTTACCTCGACGTTAACCATGTATGGCAAGAAGACCCCGAGCATCATATACCGCCCAACGAGTCGCGTCGAATTTGTGCAATTGCCGCTATGAAGGTAGTGATAGATTATTTGCCGCCAGAAAGCGACAAATCTATCAAGCTGGCTCAAATAAGAGAGTGGCTACTAGCTCATAATGGTCTTAATAGTGATCGTAATTGGCTACACTCGGCTCAAGTCGATTATCTTACCAAGCTTAGTTACACAGCTTGGCGCCGTAACTGGAATATTGAACGACAAGACGCTAGCTGGCTAGTAAAAAACGAAAACTATTCTGCTGCTCAAGAGTCTGAGCTCAATAGGCAGATACATTCTGAAGAGCAAATAGACAGTCTAAAAGACAAGGTGAGCCATAGTCTTATAGAGAGCTTTAGACATAATTGCCCAGTAATAGTTAGTGTGAAGCTAGGTTTTGATACGCATGGTGAGAACCATCAAATAGTACTCAACGGATACAAAAAAGATAACGAGCATGATTACTTTTACTACACCGACCCCATAGACAAGCCCGAGGAGCACAGTGCCAGACAAAAAATTACCACCGAGCGGTTTTATCGCTACTTTAACTATCTTGCTATATTCACCAAGCCAGCTTGACAATACATACAAACTTTGTAATACTTGTGGCATGAAACCGCGAAGCTACCAAAACTCAATTATCAACATTATTGTAAAAAATTCGCTCTTAAGGCGGCTGGTTTAGCTACAGTCAAATCGCAAGTAACAACCGCCTTAAAAAGGCGGTTTTTTGTTTATCTAAATCGACCCGTCTTGTGGCGAGTCGAAAAGGTAAACAATTGTACCTACTACAGATGGAGTATCTAGTGTCTATAACGGGTAATTTTAAGCCCAGTAGTCAACCCTCCAGAGATGAGCCACATAGAGCCATCGATGCAAAGGTTGAAACAAGAACCGTACATGGTACATATCAGTGCGTTCTAGACATGCCGGAGTTTCCAACCAGAGCAGATTTGTATAATGCCTTTGTAAAGTCTCTCATGTCTATCTGTGAATTGGCCAGGAGATGGCGTGACGACGAGGAACGTTCTGGTAGACTTAACGAAGGTGGCCCTACTACTTCCTACAGATTAGTTTTTGATATGAGATTGATTCCCGAAAAGAAAAGAGAGTCACGTGTGTAGAGATGAAACTGCTCACGATGAAAAACAAGATGCATCGGCGAGTGACTCAACAATACCTAGCAAAATCTGTCTAACTCGTCATGCTCGCAAACCAATAGAAGAACGGCATGCGATGGCGTTACAAGACGAGTCATATCAAAGTGACTAGTCTGTACCCGTCTGTTGTAATACAGGCGGGTTTTTAATTTGGTATTTGACAAAGTGTTAACACTAAAGTACTATCAGAGTTATGAAACGAAACATTCTCAACCTATTAGGTCTATTACTGCCGAAGACGGTTGGGATTTCTGTACGCTAAATTTTTTCAAAAAAGCAACATCCAACCGTCGAGACAAAATCGGCGGTTTTTTGTTTTTCTAAATCGGTTTCGAAGCGATTCGAGGCCGAAAAGGGAAGCAACTAAGGAGAGGAAAGATGCCCGTAACTTCACAAAAAGCTACTCAAGATCCCGGAGAACAAAATGCTCGAACTGGTCAGGCTGAAAGTGCGGTAACCCCAGGCAGTAGTGCTGGGTCAATCATTCACCCTATCGATCCTTTACCATATACACCTCCACTACCAAAACTAAGGCGGTCTCGTAAGTAGGTAATGGTATGTCTAATAAAATTTCCATGCGCAATTTGCGCCCAGAAATTCATGCTGACAGGTTGGTAGTTACAGCTGAATTCGATCTAGATCATCGCAAACCGCTTGGCTACCAGATTTTTAGAGCGCTTGAGATGATAGTTACTGATTTGAGGCAAAAATTTGGCAAAACGTTGGGTATAAAACTTCCAAACGAGCCAATACAAATACAAATTCGCATTGTGCGAGCAGTTCCCCGGCCTAAGGATGCTGAACATCATCTGTAAGCCACCATAATTTCCCTTGCGGGCACTGCCCTAGCCAAGAGTGCCGAACATCACTCTTGGCTGGGGCGCGCTCGACCCCAAACAAACATCGACATTTCGAGCATTGCCGAGAGATCTTAATGAGACTTCTCCGCATTAGTCGAAAAGACAAGACTAAACAGGTACAATATAGATATGAATAATAAACTACGTCATCACTACGCTTATTTAATACAAATTGCGAGAGTGAGCCATCAACAACCAAATATGATATTAAGCGTAGCCAGAGGTGAAGTTTAATGAATAAATACGAACCAAACAAGATAGAATCTAAGTGGCAAAAGATTTGGGAAGAAACCAATCTTTACAAGACTCCTACAAAGCCAAAAAAGCCATTTTATAATCTGGTGATGTTTCCGTATCCATCGGGCGATTTACATGTAGGCCATTGGTATAATTTTGCTCCAGCCGACACTCTTGGCCGGTTTGCCCGCATGCAGGGCTATGATGTTTTGCAACCACTTGGTTATGATGCCTTTGGTTTACCCGCAGAAAATGCAGCTATAAAGCGTCATATTCCTGCCGATGAGTGGACTGCTCAAAACGTTGCGGCATTTCGTCGTCAGTACCAAAGACTTGGCGGTATGTATGATTTAGACAAAGATTTAGATACTTCTAAGCCCGAGTATTATAAATGGACTCAATGGCTGTTTTTGCAATTATATAAAGCCGGCAAGGCTGTACAAAAAGAAGCTTACGTCAATTGGGACCCCGTTGATAAAACGGTGTTAGCCAACGAACAAGTGATAAACGGCAAAGCTGATCGTAGTGGTGCAACAGTAGAGCGTAAGTTGCTTAAGCAATGGTTTTTTACCATTACCGATTATGCCGATGCACTTGCTGACGATTTAGATTCACTCAACTGGCCCGAACAGGTTAAGCAGCAGCAACGCAATTGGATAGGCAAAAGTGAAGGCGCAAGTATACACTTTGCAATAGATGGCCACAAAGACAGCTTAGAGGTATTTACAACACGCGCCGATACTTTATATGGGGCTACATTTATGGTGATGGCACCAGAGCATCCACTAGTGAGTCAAATAACTACCAAAGACCAACAAAAAGAGATTGAAGCCTATGTTAATCGTGCGGGTAAGAAAACCGATGTAGACCGTATGGCTCAAGCAGAGAAGACAGGAGTGTTTACCGGTGCGTTTGCAATAAACCCCGTAAATAATGAGAAAATACCTATTTGGGTGGCCGACTACGTACTGATGGGCTATGGTACGGGGGCAATTATGGCTGTGCCTGCCCACGATGAACGAGATTTTGAATTTGCCAAGAAATACGAACTGTCAGTTGTGCAGGTAATATCTGGTGATAGTGTCGAAGACAAACCTTATTTAGGTACCGGCGTATTAATTAATTCGAGAGAATTTGATGGACTTGATTCTGCTAGAGCTATAATCGATATTGTTGCTTCTTTGGAGAGTAAAAAAATAGGAAAGAAAGTGACTAATTATCGTTTGCGTGACTGGCTTATTAGTCGTCAGCGTTATTGGGGTGCACCTATTCCTATCATCTACTGTGACAAGTGCGGTACTGTGCCGGTACCAGAGAGTGATCTGCCAGTTGTATTGCCTCTCAACCAAAAGATGGATGCATCGGGTAGAAGCCCACTACTCACTAACAAAGATTTTTTGGATGTTAAGTGCCCTACGTGTGCCGGCGACGCCAAGCGTGAAACAGATACCATGGACACCTTTGTAGATAGTAGTTGGTATTATTTACGTTACCCCAATGTAGACTATGATAAAGCTGCGTTTGACCCCGAGGCTGTTAAGACTTGGTTACCAGTAGATAGGTACATGGGCGGAGTTGAACACGCTATTTTACACCTCTTATACTCTCGCTTTATTACCAAGTTTTTACACGAACAAGGGATGATTGAATTTACTGAACCATTTACTCAATTGATTAATCAAGGTCTTATTCTTGGCCCAGATGGTAATAAGATGAGTAAATCTAAGGGTAATGTTATTGACCCGGCCGAATATGTTAATAAGTACGGCTCAGATGCATTGCGACTATATCTGATGTTTATGGGACCATATGAAGAAGGTGGGCCTTGGGATAGTGGTCGTTTTGAAGGCACATATAGATTTATTGGTAAGGTGTGGGATTTGGTAACTAATTGCTACGACCCGAAGACACTCGACTCAGTCGTAGAAGCAGAGTTACAAAGTAGACTACACAAACTTATTAAAAAAGTGAGCGAAGATCTTGAGAATGTTAAATTTAATACCGCCATATCTGCAATGATGGAGTTTGTAAATTTTGCTGGAAAACTCAAGCAAAAAGGGGGTGTATCTGAGAAAGTTTGGCGTGACACAATGGCTGTTTTTACGGCTTTAATGGCGCCCTTTGCTCCACATCTGTCTGAAGAATTGTGGGAGGTATTGGGTAACGATGAAAGCGTACACTTGCAACCTTGGCCCAAGTATGACCCCGAGTTAGTAAAAGACGACGTAGTCACAATTGTTATTCAGGTGAATGGTAAATTGCGTGGTCAGTTTGTAGCCTCGACTGGTGTCAGCCAAGCCGAGCTAGAGGAATTGGCCAATAAAGCCAACATAGAGCAAAATATTACAGGTGATAGTGAAATAATAAAAACTATTGTGGTACCGGGCCGATTGGTTAATTTTGTAGTAAAGCACTAAATATCTATAATATAAAGGTCAATAAGCTAATTCTCAGCCACAATACTTAGTATTGTAAATAGTCATCAATTACCTTACAAAACTATTGTGTAAGTGGTAATATTATGATACAATCATAGACGAAATGCCAATTAGCATTCTAGAACTCTCCCGAGCAGACAGCGGGACTACCCAGGCCGTACAGGCTGAATTTTCAACCATTGAAGATGTTGAATTAAAAAAACCAGCCAAACTAAATATTAGCCTAACTAATATTAGTCACGATCTGTTTACCGCTCACGTTATAGGAGATGTAGAGCTAATACTTGATTGTCATAGGTGTCTAAAGCGCTTTGCGCACACTCTGAGCTTGGATTTTACTGCAACATTCAGCGATAACCCAGATGAAAGCGAGTGGCTTATACATAATAATCAAGTAGATTTGAGCGAACCCTTGCGGCAAGAAATATTGTTTCTACTGCCCACACCGCAACTTTGCAAAACTAAATGCACCGGTATTCAAATTAAAAATAATTAAACTACACGAAAGGAGTTGCTCTTATGCCAGTACCAAAGAAACGTCGTACCAGCAGCACTCGAGGCCAACGCCGATCTCACGATAGCTTGGCTCCACTGCAAGTGATGTATGAAAAAAACTCCAAGCTTATGTTGCCCCGCAAACTACACAAGGCAGCTAGCCTAGGTTTGGTAAAAACCCGCAGAAGTATATAACCTAAATAGCTCGCATTAAACCCCCAAAGTACGTTACAATTAAAACTAATAGAATTTAAACTATGGCTTCAAATAGACACCTTGCACGCATAATTGCTCTTCAAACACTATACGAATATGATTTTCGTACCAACCTGGGTATACCAGATTTAAAAACCGACCTTCAAGAAATAGTCGACAGAAATCTAGAGGTATACAAAGAGTCGTTAGAAGAGTCAGACTTTGCCGTCGATTTAATAGAGGGTACTCAAAAAAACCTCAAAAAAATCGATGGGCTAATTGCGCCGGCAGCCCCCGAGTGGCCAATTGACCAAATCGCCAAGGTAGATAAGTCTATACTACGCCTAGCTGTATATGAGCTAATGATAAAGCGCGAAGTACCACCCAAAGTAGCTATTAATGAGGCGGTGGAGCTGGCCAAATCATTTGGTGGTGATAATTCTAGTAAATTTATTAATGGCGTACTTGGTACTATCTATAGACAAAGTAAATTTTATGAACCACAAGAAGACAAAAAATTCCAATCAGAAAACCACGGCAAGTCAGAGCCCAGCTCAGTCGAGCTTGACGCAAAACCTAAACTCAGCACCGACAACGGGGCAAAGTCAAGCCGACCTCAACAGAGTTCAACAACTCCAGAAGAGTCATCGCAAGAATAATCGCCCCAATAAGAAAAAGCGACACGCCAGACAAATTTCTCCTAGAGCCAAAGCAGTACGTGAGTACTCAAGTGGTGGAATAGTATTTAGGTTAAAAGAAGGTATAGTTGAGATAGTTTTACTACAAGATCTCAAAGCCCGATGGAGTATTCCAAAAGGCCACGTAGAATCGGGTGAGACACTTGAGCAAACAGCTATTCGTGAGGTAGGTGAAGAGACTGGCCTTAAAAGTCTCAAAATACTCAGCAAACTCGATAAGATACACTTTTTTTATCGTATGAATAACAAACTTATATTTATGACCAATTTTGTTTATCTAATGGAGGCTACTGATGTCAGCGAACCACTCGAGCTTGAGGTAGACTCTGAAGGCATTGTAGACGTGCAATGGTTTGAAGCTGAGCAAGCTTATGATATTGTAGAATACAAGGCAACCAAAGTGATCATACGCGAAGCAATTAACAGAATTAAGAAGTATAAAAATATATAATGGTATTTAATCAAGAAAAAATTGAAGAGATCTTGGGGGTAAAATTTAAAGACCCATCTTTATTACAGACCGCATTTACTCACCGCAGTTACATCAATGAGCATCGCAAGGCCAAACTCGAGCACAATGAGCGGATGGAGTTTTTGGGTGATGCAGTACTAGAGCTGGTAGTAACGGACTACCTTTATCGAAATTATAACAATCCCGAGGGTGAGCTTACCTCGTGGCGATCAGCCTTGGTAAAAACCGAATCATTAGCCGAGCTAGCCGAAGAGCTAGAAATAGGTCAATTTTTACTCATGAGCCGTGGCGAAGCCAAAACTGGTGGACGAACTCGCCAGGCTTTGCTGGCTAATCTGGTAGAAGCAACCATAGGAGCAATTTATTTAGAAAAAGGCTACGATGACGCCAAGCAGTTTATCGAAACTAGATTGGTATCTAATTTAGCTGAAATTATTAAAACTGGTGCATATATAGACGCTAAAAGCCACTTTCAAGAGTTAGCTCAAGAAAAAGTTGGTACTACGCCAGGCTACAAGGTGCTAAGTGAAGATGGGCCCGATCACGACAAAACCTTTGTGGTGGGCGTGTATTTAGGTACTAAAAAGTTTGGTGAAGGCCAAGGCAGTAGTAAACAGTCTGCTCAACAGGCTGCCGCCCTTGATGGTCTAGACAAGCTCAAAAAAACTAAATAATACCAAAACTTAATTTATACCAAGTATGTAGCGGTGTATTGGGTTTTGAGCTACACTGAATACAAACAGCACTTTTGCTGCGTTCCTTACAGAACAGGACCAAAAATGGCACTCAACGTACTCGTAATTGCAGGAACTCTAGCTCCAAAACAGAGCCAGTTCTACTATAGATCACTAATCAATACTGTTGCTAATGTGGTTGGCAATGATTCGGTTTATTTTGAGGTGATACCAGGCTTGGGCTTGGGTGATACTTATCAAGCTGCCAAAACAATAGGTAAAAAATATCTGGAAGACACAGAGGAAGACTGGATTATAGTTGGTCATTCTCAGGGCGGCATGTTGGCTAGTCTATTGGCAATTGAGCACGAGTTAAGCCAAATAGCTAAAGATCAAGAGTTTAGGGTTAAAGCAGTTATACCCATTGCCTCACCATTGGCAGGGACGGTATGGACCGACCCCGTCAATATGCCAGTAAGGTTGCTAGTAGAGGGTGTTTCTAGAGTAACAGGTGGTAGGGTTCGTCTGCGACCCAAGTTGCGTAAACTCATAGCGCCTATTCCGGTCGTCAAAAGCCTGGCTACTCATAGCGATATTAGTGAGATGATTTTGGAGTATCTAGCTAATCAAACTACCGGACATTACACCCACTCTATTGTGGGTTTGGCCGATATGCTTGTTGTGCCGCACCGTTCGGCCCATCCTGTGGGCCACCCCGATGGCAAGCGTGTATACAATTACCTTATTGCCCTTCAGGCGGAATATGATCTTTTTGCATCGCGCTTGCCAGACAATGTGGTGCACATTAAAGACAAGGCTGGTCATATTTCTATCGTAAATAATCCCTTAGTGCATGCACTGATCGCAAAGATCATAATTCGTCACATGGGGGAAATAGCTCAGGCTTCATAGCCTGGGCGTTTTATTGCCTATGCTTACCTACAATAGGTATAATAGATAAATGCGGAGTTTTAATACGTGCAGTTAAAAAAGCTAGAGATAGCTGGGTTTAAATCGTTTGGGGCTCGAAAGATATTCGAGTTTAATAATGGTATTACTGCTATTGTGGGTCCAAATGGATCTGGTAAGAGCAATATTGCCGACGCCATTAGGTGGGTTTTGGGTGAGCAAAAAAGTCGTCGTTTACGTATAGGCCGCGCTGAAGACATTATTTTCTTTGGCACTAAGGCGAGGCCAAAAGCCAGTATGGCCGAAGTAACTATTTATCTAGAGAACAATTCATCAAAAAGTGATTTCGATGTAGATGAGATTGAACTATCGCGCCGATTGTTGCGCTCAGGCGAAAGCGAATACCGACTTAATGGCCGTAAAACCAAGCTTGTCAAAATTGAAGAGGTTTTGGCACAAGCTGGCTTTGGTACCGAGACCTATACTGTTATTGGTCAAGGCATGATAGATCAATTATTGACTGCCACTGGCGCCGAACGCAAGTTGTTATTTGACGAAGCCAGCGGTATTAGACAATACGACATTCGTCGAGGTACAGCACGACGCAATCTCAAGACTGCTAGCGACAACCTTGAGCGTGTACAGGGCATATTAACTGAGCTTAAGCCGGCAGTCGCGGTACTTCAAAAACAGGCGGCTAATCACCAAAAAGCCGAGACTCTAAAACTTAAAATTGCCCAAGCTAAGCAAGGGTATCTAGACGGATCGTACACTCAAAATTGCCACAAACTATTGCACTACGATCAACTGATTGCTGAGCATAAAAGCAATTTGAGTATTGTCTTGCAAAAAATTCAAAATCTGCATAGTGCTGTAAGGACTAGTGAAGATGTGTCTAAAAATAGTGAAAGCCAAAAAAAGGCTCTTAAAGCCATAGAGATAGAACGCGATTCACTCTCGCAGAAATTATTGCTTATCAAATCGGAGCTTGCTGTGTTGATAGCCAAGCAAAAAGAGTTGCAGCCCGAAGTAGAATTTCAACGCAATCAAGAAAAACAAATTGACCATTTGAGTCACCAGCTAACTTTGCTCGATACCAAACACTCGCTTCATAACGATAAGATATTAGCCCTTCAAGATAAGATTAACAATATCACCGAAGAGCTAGCCATATCTACCGTCAATCTTAATAATTTGCAGCAACAATTGCAAAAAAGCCAAAAAAAGGAATTTGTAAACCACGCTCTTGGGCTAGTGCAACTAATGCGGGTTCAACTTCGTCAAGGCGGCGACAGACGCGCCATGGATCAAACCATGCATAAATTATCACATATGCTTGAGCTAGCTCTAGAGGACGACGCAGCCAAGCTAGCAACAGAGCTAATTAAAACCCAGCACAGTATTGCTAAGCTAATGGCCACGCGTGAAGAAATTACCGAAATACAAACCGAAAAGACAATTATTCTAAGATCAATTGAGCTCGATATTACCAAGCTAGAATCAGATATTGCTAATCTCAAAAAAGAGCATACCACCTCAGTACAAAAAACCTCATTGCTTGAAAAAATTCAACAAGACATTGTCAAACACGAGAATTTAATTGCTACTCAGCAGTTAAAACTAGACAACACCACTCAAGAATTAAGTGTGGCCCGCGAGAAGCTATTTGCAATAGCAAAAGGTGGTGTTTCGGCCGATATTCAAGATTTTGAAGTCAACGCTAGTGAAAAAACTAGGCTGGAGCTAGAAATTAACCGTCTTATTGACGAGAAGGCAGCGGTAACTCGTCAAAACGATGATTTGCAGTCTTTGGCTATCAAATGGTATGGCAAAAAATATAAATTTACTAAGTCGCAACCATCTAAGTACGTAAGTCTTGGCGAAATAGAGCGAATGCAAGCCGAACTAACAGCCGTAGAAGATATCGACCCACAATCTGTTAAAGAAGCTCGCGAATCTGCCGATAGAATCGAGTTTCTGCAGCATCAACAAAAAGATTTAGAGCGAGCTATCAGCGATACAACTACGCTCATAGCATCATTAGAAAAAGATATGAAACAAAAATTTCAAAATTCATTTAAGAAGATTAATACAGTGTTTGGAGAATTTTTTGCCAAATTGTTCTTGGGCGGTAGCGCATCGCTTCAGCTTACTCAAGAAGATGATGAATTTGGTATCGAGATAGTGGTACAACCACCGGGTAAAAGAGGAAAAAGCATCACGGCTCTGTCTGGGGGTGAAAAGGCTATGGCCTCAATAGCTTTGCTAGCTGCTATTATTCAAACCAACCCCAGCCCATTTATTGTGCTAGACGAAGTGGATGCGGCGCTAGACGACACCAACTCTGGTAGATTTACCAAAGTATTAGATGAGCTATCTAAGCATTCTCAGCTCTTGGTAATAACCCACAATCACGAGACCATGCAATCGGCTCATAATTTATTTGGTATCACCACCACACCCAAAGGTGACAGCGAGGTGCTGCAATTAACCTTGCAAAACGCACAGGAGTACGCCACAACCTAAAGATGTTGACAAATAACCTTATTTACAGGTACAATAGGGCGTATTCGATTTTGCCTCAAAATATTTTGCAAAATGCATAAAAACACTTAATTAATAAAATAAAGGAATCAATGGTTGTAATTCGTTTAGCCAGACATGGCCGACATAAATATCCTACCTATCGCATCGTAGCCGCCGACAAACGTCGAGCAGCTACCAGTAAGTTTTTAGCTATACTAGGAACATATAATCCTCACACTAAGGATATTACATTAAATAAAGAAGAAATTGCCCAGTATCTAAGCAATGGTGCTCAAGCATCTGATAGAGTGCTACGCATCTTAAAAGCCGAGGGTGTTGATGTGCCTGCTTGGGCTAAGACTCATGATCGAAATAAAAAACCCAAAAAAGAGACAGAAGTAAAGACCGAGGAGAAAACTGAAGATAGCTCTAATGGTCAATCAGAAGCTACTGGCGAAGTTGCCTCTGAAGAAGCCGTAAAAGCCGAAGAAAAAGCTGAAGACAAAAAAACCGACGTAGGCACTGCTTCCGAAGCCGACGATAAAACCAAAGAAGCCGAAACTACAGAAAAAGTTGCCGAAGCTGTAGAAAAAACTACAGGTACGGAAGACAAAAAGTAATTTATAAATAGCCTACTAGCAGTTTAGCAAACTAGCAATCTTACATAAAAGCTTGTATAATACGCATTATATAAGTAACTTAGGAGAAACTCTTATTATGGCTGATAAAGAAAAAGAACTAGTTTTTGTAGAATATATTGTAAAGGCCTTGGTAGATAACCCAGAAAAAGTACAGCTTACGCGAACAGTTGACGATAGGGGTGTATTACTAGAGCTAAGTGTAGACCCAGACGATATGGGTAAGATTATTGGCAAAGGTGGTGCTACCGCTAAATCAATTCGTACCCTACTTCGTGTACTTGGTGCCAAAGATGAGGCACGTTATAATCTTAAAATTGCCGAACCAGAAGGCTCAACTCATACACAGCAATCAGCCCAAAGCGAATCTAGAGAGCAAGCAGATCAAGCTGAACCCAAGGCAACCGCCGAAGCTGCTGTTGAAAGTGAGCCCGAGAAGGGAGCCGATACAACTGCAGAAGATATTAAGGCAAAAGCTCGCGAAGGTATTGAAGACCTTGACACCGACATCTAGTCAAACCGATTCTCGTTGCACATTTCGGCGTCAAATTAAAATCTCATAGATTTTCGCTGTAGGTTTACTACAACTCAAATATCTGGCTTTATTTTCCTTAAACTGCACTAAAGAGAATCAATTTCACTTGCGATTGATATTATTAAAGCTCCTATCAATTATCTAACCCATGAAAATACACATAATCACACTATTTCCAGATATGTTTAAGCCTGTTATTGGTATGTCTATGCTTCAAAAAGCGCAAGATCAAAAACTGGTAGAGTTTAATTTAGTGAATTTACGTGATTATGGGCTGGGGCCAAGAAAAACTGTAGATGATAGTCCTTATGGGGGCGGTGCCGGTATGGTACTTAGGGTTGAGCCAATCTTTGCAGCAGTTCGAAATATTCAAAAAGAAGAACCTGAAGCAAAAGTTTTGTTAATGACTCCTCGGGGTAAACAATATAACCAAATAATTGCCAAAAAATTATCTCAGACTGATTCATTAATTATTCTGTGTGGTCACTATGAAGGTTTTGATGAGCGAATAATGGACGTTGTTGATCAAGAAATATCTATGGGCGACTTTATACTTACGGGTGGCGAAGTGCCAGCCATGGCAGTGATAGATAGTATAGTGCGCCTAATACCCGGAGTACTGGGTGATGAACAATCTAACAAAGACGAGTCTTTCTCTGCCGGGCTACTTGAGTACCCACAATACACCCGACCCGATGATTTTGAAGGGCAAAAAGTGCCAGAGGTGTTGAAAAATGGCAATCACGCAGAAATAGCCAAATGGCGCAAAGCTGAATCTCTTAAAAAAACTCAGGCTAACCGTCCAGATCTTGTAGAATTTTAGCTTAAATGAGAAAGGCTCCTCAACCCCGACAACAGTCGAAGTTAAAGAGCCTACTCTCTACAGAAGCGTAACGTGTTCGTTGGCCCACTCAAGTGCGGCTAGCCCACGCTTACGACCTTCTAGGAATTGCTGAGGCGGTCTATTATTCCCCCAAAAATAGTTCCATGCGTACTCAGTAGGGTTTACCCACATGGTCATCAGAAGGTGAGCCGGCTCTCCGTCGAGCCTGAACTGACCGTACTGCATACCAACCCGCACAAACCCTGCACCTAACTGAGCCCGGATGCTGCCTGTGTTGGTATGCATTGCTCCTGCATCAATTGCGCGCAAATCAAGCACGCGGGCGCCGTAATAACAACCTGCTCGGGCAACTGCCGATGCAATTCCTTGCTGCCAGGCACTTTTATCAAACAGCACCACACCGGCATTGCCCCGGCCGTTTTTAATATCTCGCAGTCCCAATGTTCCAATTGGGCTACCGACGGTATCTGCTACGCTCTTTGCCCAGCAAATGGCCCAGTGAGAACTGTTGGTTGTTGAGCTAGCTTGCTCAAGCCATGCCAACTCTTGCTCAACTGTTTGAGCACTCGGCAACACGAGTGTACGAGCCACGTGGTAGCTAGAGATGAGACGACTAACTTGGTCCATCTCACTTGGTTGAAACGGACGCATGATGATGTGGGCGCCCTTGTCTGTGGTGAAACGCATAGGAAAACCAAACAAGGATTTACCTCTTCCTGTAGAGAACTAAGCAATATCTATTGCCTAGGGGTCATTAAACCCAAAGAGCCTCCGGGTACGGATTACATCTAAATAAAATGTGCGTTTTTTGAATCAAAAATGCCTCCGTACTGGAGGCTCATTGCGTCTAATAAATAATACAAATTATCATTGAGAAAGCAAATGAGCCATAGCAAACATAAACCGGCCTTGTTTAGCAACAAGATATGGGTTGGAACTAAATATAGTTGTATGGCTTATTTGATTCATAGCATTGAGTATACTACACACAAACACAAGCGTTGTCAATACTTTTTGCCATTTTAGCAAGCATAACTGCTATAATTAGACGATGCAAGAAGAATTTATGCGTATTCTACCCTTACTTTTGGGGGCAGCAATAAGCCCAGTAGCTACCATTGGTATGATTGCTGTTTTAACTACAAAAGATAAACCAAAATTAAAAGGGTTTATATATTTAATAGGTGCAATAATACCACTTTTAATAATAGGTATTCCTGGTATATTTTTATTTGCCAATATACAATTTAAGCCAGCCAATACCAATGTAAGTTCTGCTTTAGATCTACTAGCTGGTTTGCTACTTTTAGTCCTCGCGATTAAAAACTTTTTAAAAAAATCTTCACACCAAACAGTAAAAAAGGCCAAGAGTCAAAAACAATTGGCGCCGGCCAAAAGCTTAGTTTTGGGTATGGCTTTGATGGTTACTAACTTTAGTACGATTGTTTTATTTTTACCGGCAGTTAAAGATATTGCGGTGAGCTCGCTAGACGAAATTGAAAAGCTTATAGTTTTGTTTATTTCTATACCCATAGTAATGGCTATGATAGCGCTGCCTCTGGTAATAGCTGTGCTAATGCCAAATAGCTCTAGTTCTGTGCTTGAACGATTACGACTATTTATGACTAAGCACAATAAAGCGATCGTCCAGGCAATGCTAATTGTCTTTGGGATATATTTACTCGCCAAGGGTTTTGGTGTAATTCCTAGCTAGAAAAAATATATTAAAAATGCTAGACTGTTGATTGTTGCATAATCTTAATTTCTTTTACGAATACGCTGGGACGTGGCCAAGCGGTAAGGCGCTAGATTCTGGCTCTAGAGATCGAAGGTTCGAATCCTTCCGTCCCAGCCAAGCTCAACAACAGATACAAAGACCCGGTTCTACGACCGGTTTTTTTGTTGCAATTTTCTTCCTGATAAATATGTAATTATTCTTTAAGACCGTACTTTCTACGGCAATTCAGCGGCTTTTTCTGCAACCGGGTTCTGTGACCTCACAGAAATCAAAAGTTGTGGTAGAGAGCACTTTTAAGATTATCCGAGTTCGGCCCGGGTACTTAATAGTATTTAGTTATGTTTTTGAAGATCTGTTCAATATGTTACAATCAGGCCATGTTTTATAATCTGAAAAACAGCTTTATTAGTCTTTTATTAATCAGTATTCTGCTCGTTAGTTCACTGGCTTTTCTTACCCATCACTCAATGCCATCGAGCAACAATGTAGATTTGGGTTGTAGAACGACCTGTTTTACTGAATCAGCTAGCACCCAGGTAGTGGCAATGCCAGAAAAGTTGAATATATTACTAATAGTCGCTTTACCTTTACTAATGGCAGCTGTTGTATATTTTTCTAGCAATTTGCCAGGCAAACATAATCTGGCTTATCTACATAACACAGGGCCGCCACTCTACAAAAGGTTCGAAGTCTATCGTATTTAAAAACTCCTTTCTTAAAGTTTTGTAATTTTAACAAAGGAGTAATTATATGAAAACGAAGATAAAGCCTATATTAATAGGCTTGGCAGTGGTCAGTATAGTCGTATTCATCGGCTACGCTCTCACTAGACCAGAAACTGCTCCCGAAGATCCAAACAAGCCAGCAGGATCATCAAAAGTTAGTGATAAAGGTTCGAATAATGTATATGGTAAGGCCGACAGCCCAGTCATCCTGACAGAGTTTGTCGACTTCCAGTGCGAAGCCTGCCTAGGCTACTACCCACACGTTAAGGAAGTTAAAGAAAAATATAAAGACAAGGTTAAATTCCAGATTCGCTACTTTCCTATAACCTCAGGGCATAAGTTTGCAATGAAAGCGGCAATAGCTGCTGAAGCAGCAGCTCGCCAAGATAAGTTTTTTGCCATGCACGACAAACTATTTGAAGGCCAAAAGACTTGGGAACAAACAACTGACCCACAAAAGTACTTTGATCAGTACGCCAAAGAAATTGGCTTAAATATGGATAAGTACAAGAAAGACTTAGAAAATGAAGACGTCGTGGCAGTGATTAATCGAGACTTGCAGGATGTTACCGAGCTCAAAGGTGAAGGTACCCCTACTTTTCTACTAAACGGCAAGAAGATCGAAAACCCCGGCCCTAGTGTTGAGAAGCTGTCCAGCTTATTAGACCAGGCACTACAGGGTCAATAATCGTGTAAAATAGTTAGATATGCCAAATCAAGACAAAATTAAGGCAAGTCATAAAGTATCCAAAGCACCTCGTATCCTAAAATGGGCACTAGGTTGCTTTGGAATACTTTTAGTAGCAATTGTACTGTTTGTAGGTTTTGTTTACCTTTCCTCACCCACTAGTATTCGTAATCCAAAACTTGAACACTATCATTTTCGCATGCAAATAATAGTTGATGGCAAGGCTGAAGACTTTAGTACTGAAGGCTATCAGACTGGCTATAGTAAAGACCAGTGCAATGCCAAGCTACCAGAACAGCCAATCCACTTTCATGATAACAAAGACCAATTTACTCATATTCATTGGGAAGGCATGACGGGCGGTATGGTGATGAAGTATTACGGTTGGGATTTTATTGGTGGCCTGCCAGGTAAGCTGGGCTACAAACTCGATAAGCTTACTGACCCGCAACCTGTCACCATCCATGGCAACTATCTTCCCAAAATTCCAAAAGATGCTAAGTTTTATGTATATGTAGGTGATGCGAATGGCTACCAAGAGCGGACTTTTGAAGAGTGGAAGAACCAAGACTTAGAGAAGTTCTTTGGCACAACAAGTAACTTTCCAGCTCACGAGCAAAATAAGCAATCCAGCCTGCTTGATAAAGTATTCCCGAAAGCCTTAGCCCACGGCGGAGCAGATGATGGCAATGACGGCGAAGTTGGAGAAGAAACTCAAGAACAGAAACTAACTCGAATTAATAACTTAGTTGGCAATGTGGTTATTTTTGTACAAAAAGACCCGCCAACTGACCAGCAGATCAAAGATCGCTTCAACAAGCTTGAACCATTAAGCGATAGTACTTGCGGTGGGTAACAACAAATGAACCAGGCAATAGTCTTTACCGCTAGCTACCTTTTTATAGCCTTGCCTCTACTATGGGTAGTAAGTTTAGTTTTGCTTAAAGACAACAAAAAACTACTGACACAAGGCTTCTTAGCAGCAGTTCTTGCAACTCCAACTGCCTTTGCATTAGTCTGGGTTGCCTCAAGAATCACGTACAGCTCACGTCCGTTTGTAGTTAACAACTTCACACCTTTGATACCTCACGCAGCTAGCAACGGTTTTCCATCTGACCATACAACCTTTTGTATGTTCTTTGCTAGCCTTGCGTTTTATAACAACAAGAAGCTCGGGATTGCTGGGTTCACACTTACATTACTAATCGGACTTTCAAGAGTTGCGGCTGGAGTACATTCTATTTCCGATGTTATTGGCGGAATAGCTATCGGTTTCGTGGCTGCAACAGCTGGCTATTATTTGAGCAGGCTAATTATCAAAAAATATCCCAAAAACAGTAATAAGCCACAGGAGTCAGAGCAAACACAATAAGCTTAGTAGACCAACATTTTACATCACTTCTTTGCTAAACTAATACTATGCACGACCACGAACACAAAACTTCAAAAACCAGTAAATTCATAATAGGCTTTGTTCTCAATACTGGCTTTACTATCTTTGAATTTATCATCGGTATCATGGCTGGCAGCTTGGCGCTTATTTCTGATGCCTCTCACAATTTAACTGACTCACTGAGTATTGTGATTGCTTTTGGTGGGGAACGAATCTCAAAACGCCAAGCCAATGATAGTAAAAGCTATGGCTTTGGGCGGGTATCGATTATTACCGCACTAATAAATGGCCTGTTGTTGT
>CAYMHI010000002.1:0-69222 GCA_964390265.1 uncultured Candidatus Saccharibacteria bacterium
AATAGATCATTGGCTTATCATAAATAGGCATTAGTTGCTTACTAATACCTTTGGTGATTGGGTATAGGCGTGTGCCAGACCCACCAGCTAAAATTATTCCCTTCAAATTAATACTCCTTTTAATTTATACCCGGTATTATACCAGAATTTATTATTGTCCGGCCTTTTTATACTTAGACTCCACGGCGTCTTTTTGCGATTGCCAAAGAAGTTTATTATTTTTGTACCAATCAATAGTTTGGTTTAAACCATCGCCAAAATCTGTATATTTGGGCTTCCAACCCAGCTCTTTGCGTAATTTAGAAGAGTCTATACCATAACGCATATCATGCCCGGGCCGATCTTTTACGTGCTCATACCAATTGGTTGGCTTGCCCATTAACTCTAAAATACTTTCTATAACTTCTTTATTGTTCTTCTCGCCGTCTGCACCTATTAGATAGACTTCGCCAATTTTACCTTTTTGTAAAATAGTGTGAACTGCGCTGTTGTGATCGTCTACGTGAATCCAATCACGCACCTGCTCGCCAGTGCCATAAAGTTTGGGTTTGATGCCGCTTAATATATTGGTAATTTGGCGCGGAATGAATTTTTCTATGTGTTGGTAGGGTCCGTAATTGTTACTACAGTTACTAATAGTGGCTTGCACCCCAAACGAGCGTATCCAGGCTCTCACGAGTAAGTCTGAGCCGGCCTTGGTGCTAGAATATGGGCTAGACGGGTTATAGGGTGTTTCTTCAGTAAATCTACTAGGGTCATTAAGCTCGAGATCACCATAAACTTCATCGGTACTAATGTGGTGCAGACGCTTAGAGTGTTTGCGCACAGCCTCTAGAATTGTATATGTACCAATAATATTACTATTTACAAATGGCCAAGGGCTAATAAGTGAGTTGTCGTTGTGGCTTTCGGCGGCAAAGTGAACCACAATATCATTCTTTTCCATTAAGTTGTCCGTTAGCTCAGCATCGGTGATATCGCCTTTTATAAAATCGATCTTATCGGCAATATCTTTTAAATTATCAATATTGCCCGCGTAGCTAAGTGAGTCTATAACAGTTATTTTGTACTCAGGATAATCTCTAAGAGTTAAAAACACAAAGTTTGAGCCTATAAACCCAGCACCACCAGTAACTAATATTTTTTTCATAAATATAATTATACCAGTATTTAGTAAACTGATGGTTTTATAAAAATACTCTTATGCTTGGTTAAAATCGCTATAAAGTATATAATTGATCATGAAATTATATCTGTTACATACTTTTAATTTAAGGAAAATTGATGCAAAGACTAACTAGTCTATCGAGAGGTAAGAAAATCTTAGCTACTCTACTTGGTGTAGGTATACTTTTAATTATTACTCTTATTGCTCTTAGAGTGGCTTACTTTGGCCGAATATACCCTGGAGTAACGGCCAATGGTGTGTATTTGGGTGGGCTAAATGCCAGTGAGGCCACTAAAGAATTGGCCGCCCAAACCTCTAAGTATAGTAATCAACCTATAGAGGTTATTATGCCGCAACAGAAAATTAGTTTGAGCGCCAACCAGGTTGGCGTAGTCTACGACAATTCAGCTGCAGTGTCGGAGGCTTTTACAGTTGGTCGCCAGGGTTGGCCAATAGATAGATTAATATCTCAATTTGTAGGGCTAATAGGTCAAAGCCCGGATATTGTTAGGGTAAACTACGACCCCGAACGTATTAGTACAACGCTGGTAGATATTAATACCAAAATAGCTTCGCCGGTTGAAAATGCTAAATTTGTAAATAATGACGGTAATATAACCATACAAGAAAGCCAACGCGGCCGAAGAGTTGACTTTGCGCTAAGTCCCAAAACCTTTAGTAATCATTTTGGTCAACTCAATACCAAGCTAATGGTAACACCAGTACTCTACACCGATCCGCAACTAAGCTCACAAACCCTAGATAAACAAAAAGACATTATCTCGCCTTTTATAAAGCAACCATTGGTGCTGAGTTATGAATCTAAAAATTGGTCGGTGGATTTAAATACTATCATTAGTTGGTTAACCGTACCTAGCTCCAACCAGCCAATAAGTCACAATATATTGAGCCAATACTATAGAATACCAAACAGCTTTGACCAGCCGGTGGTTTTTTACGATCGCCGAGCCGTTAGTCAATTTGTAGCCTCTCTAGCCCAATATATTAATGTAGCACCAGTAGATGCTAAACTTACAATTAGTGGTGAGAGAGCAACAGTTTTTACTCAAAGTCGTGATGGTAAGTCGTTAGATGTAGAAAAATCAACCGATGCAGTAATGAAGCAACTAGCTTCAGCCTCTACTACCCCTGTACCCCTGGCAGTCACTACCACCAAGGCCGATGTAAGTGATGACAATATAGAAAAACTTGGCATAAAAGAGCTTATTTCTGAAGGTGTATCGTATTTTCCAGGTTCATCGGCTAATAGAATACAAAATATTAGAGTTGGCACTAGTCATTTTAATGGAGTATTAATAAAACCTGGTGAGGTGTTTTCGTTTAATAAATACCTAGGAGAGGTTAGTGCAGCAACCGGTTATGCCGAAGGTATTGTAATACTCGATAATAAAGAAGAAAAACAATATGGCGGTGGCTTATGTCAGGTATCAAGCACCGCTTATAGAGCAGCATTACTTGCTGGTTTACCAATACTATCGCGTACCAATCACGCTTTTGCAGTAAGTTATTATACCGAGCCTTTTGGTGTGCCTGGCGTAGATGCAACAATTTATCTACCCAACCCAGACATGCAATTTAAAAATGACACTGGTCACCATATACTTATCCAGACTGTATTATCGGGCACAACGCTTAGATTTAAGTTTTATGGCACCAAAACAAAATCTGGTGTTATACGAGGGCCATTCTTTTTAAGTGGTAGTCAAGATCACACTCAACCATCTGAAACTGTTTTTTATAGAGATGTATTAGATTTGTCAGGAAAAGTCGTAAAAACCGATACTACCACTACCTACTACAAATCTTCTTTAGATTTTCCACTAGTTGTAAATTAAATCACACTTTTATACCCCTCCCCGACTCTCGAACAACCTTAACGATTGTGAAGATATTTTCTAAAGCTAGAAGCGAGGACTGTCTGACGCTCCGATCGAAGACGGAAGGAGTCCCGCAGCTTCATCTTAGAAAATAGTTGAGCAATCCATAAAGTTATGAGCCCGAGTCGGTAGGTTTGCTTCTTTGGCTACAAAGAAGGCCCGTGCGGCTAGCACAATAATAATAAATTATTAATAATAAAAGGTTTTGCTCTTTAAGGAGCGATCTTCTTTTGAATAAACCATAAGAAGACAAAAATTTCTTTGGCTAGGGCTTGCTACTTTAGAGTTCATAGCAATACATACTCAGGCTGATACTGCGGGACTCACCCAGATTACTGGGTTCAGACAGGTCCTCACATCTAGCAATGAGATGTATTGTATTCACATTAAGGTTGCTCGATAGCCAATAGAAAAAGGGAGTTGGTAGGGGGTCGAGGTTGGAAACATAAATTATTTACCAATACAAAAATTGGTAAAAACATGGTCGATTATTTCTTGAGTTGCCTCTTCGCCAGTTAATTGGTTGCAAATACTAATAGCTTTTTGATACTCCACCAGAACAATATCTGGCGGAGTGTTTTTTATGAGCTGATTTAATATAATTTCAAGTTGTTTTAATAGTTTATTAATAACACCTATCTGTCGGGTAGTTAATATACTCAATGATTCATAGTTGCCGTTTTTTATTGCAGACTGATGAACTAGGTTCTTTAGCTTGGTTAGGCCAGTTTTCTTAAGGGCCGATATTGTAACACTACTAATATTACTAAACTCTTTAGGTAATTTATCTTTAAATTTAGATTCGTCTGATTTGGTAAATACAATTGCCATTTTTTGAGGTGATATTGTGTTGATTAGATCGTTTTTTTGTATATAACTCAATGTTTCTTGCGACTTACTAGGTTCAATTAATATTAAAATTAAATCACTGCTTTTTATCTCCTCCTTGGTTCTAATTATGCCAATTTTTTCCACATCGTCATTCGAATCTCTAAGGCCAGCAGTATCGGTAAGAGTCACCATACTATCGGCGATAGTAATATTTTCGGTAATAGTGTCTCTTGTAGTGCCGGCAGTTTTAGTAACAATCGAGCGGTCATAGCCAACTAGAGCATTTAATAGAGTGCTTTTGCCGGCGTTAGGTAGACCAACCAAGGCTACCGAAAAACCATCTCTAACTACAGACAAACTATCACTATTGTCTAGAATTTTTTTTGTTTGACTTATTATTTTTTTAATACTAACCATATCTTGATGATTACTACTACTTAATATATCTTCTTCTGCAAAATCTAAGCTAGCTGCTGAATGGGCAGACAAATCTAATAATGAACGCTTAATACTAGCTATATCTCTGGTTAATCCTCCGGCTAGCTGTCTGCTAGCAAGCCGCATCATCTGCTCATTACCACTAGCTATCAACTCACCTACGGCTTCTGCTTGGGTTAGGTCTAATTTACCATTTAGATAGGCTCTTTTTGTAAATTCACCAGGTAGAGCTAAAGTAGCTCCGGCAATCAGTGATAGATCGATTGTCTTTTGAGTAATTGCTGGCGATCCGTGTAAATGAATTTCAACTACATCTTCACCTGTATAAGAGTGTGGTGCTGGCATATAAACTAATAAGGCTTGGTCTATTTTTGACTTATTATCTATCAACCAACCAAGAGTAAGCTCGCGCGGTTTAATCGTTGCTCTTATAGCGGGTTGCCAAACACACTCGGCGATATTTAAGGCTTGCGGACCAGAAAAGCGCACTATACTAATAGCCGCCGGAGTATTAGCGGTAGCTGGTGCAACAATAGTTTTTTTTGATATAGTTTTTTTCATGTTTATAGACAGATAATTAGAATTTAATAGCTTGAGTGCAGTTAATAAGTTATTTTTTGAGGTGCTCTAGCGAGGCGTATCTGTAATACGTTGAGCTGGTACCACAGAAAAAACTTTTTAAATGTGCCGAGATATAAATTCTAATAGCTAAGATTTTTTAATTACTATAGATCTATTAGGGTCTTCACCGATACTTTCTGTAGTTAGTTCTGCAGTATCTGCTAACACCATATGTGCCTGGCGACGTTCAAATGAGTTCATAGCTGGTAGTGTCTTAGGTTGTCCATAAGCCAAGACTTCCGCGGCAGCTTCTTCGGTAATTCTTTTTACTTTTGCTATACGCTCTTTTTTATAGCCCGCTACGTCAATAGCTACAAACTGACTATCAGGGTATTTACGTCGGCGTAAAGTATTAAAGATATACTGTAAGGATCGTAAATTCTCGCCACGTTTACCTATTAAAAGCGCGTGGTTTTCAGTAGTAATTTCGAGCATGCTATTTTCTTCATCTAGCTCACAGGTAGCTTCAATACCCATATGCTGTAATAGCTCTTCAAGTAGTGATTTTGAGTCACTAAAGCTGTTCATTTTTTACTCTTCTTTTTAGCTATTCCTTTAGTATTAGGAGAGGTTTTTTTAACAATTTTTACTTCCTCCATCTCCTCTACCTCTCCACGCATTATTATATATTGCTGACCAATCGTCATGACATTAGTTACTGTCCAATAGAGAGGTAGAGCGGCGGGTAGTTTCCAAGCTATAAAGGTTGTTAAAAATGGGAAAAGATAATTCATCATAGCTGTTGCTTGAGCTTGTGAATCTTTGGCATCGGTTTTTTTAGGTGCAATCATTTTTACTTGAATGTATTGAGTTATACCAGCAAGAATTGCTAAGAAGATGCTTGGTTGAGCCATATTTACTAATCCAAATAAACTAGGATTAAAACTACTTGGATTTTGTAACACAGATTGTATGTATGGCAAACTCTTTATTGGGGCATAAAGCAAATTAGCAATTGCGGCTGGGTCGTGAGTACTCTTTTGAAAGACAAAATATAGTGCAATAAGAAAAGGGAACTGAAGTAGAGCTGGTAGGCAGGCCGAGAATGGACTTATCTCTTTTTCTTTGTATAACTCCATAAGTAATTGAGATTCTTTTTGTTTATCACCACCAGCTTGTTTTTTGAGCTTGGCGATATCTGGAGCTAGAGCTTGCATCTTCTTTTGACTATGTAGTTGTTTGGCAGTAAGTGGCCAGAGAGCTAATCTAATAATAATAGTAAGTAAGATTACGCTCATACCAAAATCGTGGCCAGGTATAATGCCGTATATTAAGAAAAGTAAGTTCATTAAGGGCTGTACAAAGATAGTGGTTAGAATATTTAGCATTATATATTTCCTCGGTTTTTAGTATTTTTAAAACTCATATCTACACTTGGTTCAACAAAAGGATTACACTTAACAATCCTTTTAGCTCCTAATGCTAGCCCCTTTATTGATCCATTATGCTTAATTGCTAAGCGTGTATACTCGCTACAACTTGGGTAGTGTCGACAATAGCCATAAGGATAGCGTGACCTAAACCAGCCATGATCTGGTGATAATGTTTTTTGATAAATCGTAATAGATTGAATAATAATTTTTTTCATTAATTAGTATTATATATTAGCCAATTACAGATAGTTTCTTTAATCCGCTAATAATAGCGCTTTCAAGCTGTTTAGGGTTAAGAGTAGAAATATCTGTCTTTGCCGTAACTATTATAGTATACCCAGGCTTTATCTTGCCAAAGTTTACTCTAATAGTCTCATATAAACGTCGTCTAATACGATTTCTATCTACCGCACGCTTAGATATTTTTTTTGGTGCAACCACAGCAAACCGACTATTGGGCGCCTGAACAGCCAAAGCTTTAATATAAAAGTCGGTATGATTATAGCTTTTTCCGTATTTATAGGTACGCGTAAAGTCAGTGGCTTTACTTAGGCGAAAACCACGAGCCAACATAGTATATTACACAGCCGTACGGCTGCGACCCTTTAGTCTGCGTCGTTTAAGTACATTACGACCAGCTTTGGTAGACATTCTACTTAAGAAGCCATGTACTCTAGCTCGTCGACGCTTTTTTGGTTGAAAAGTTTTTTTACTCATAACTCAATATATTACAGCTAATATTGGCTTAAGTCAAGATATCCACCAGGTTTATCCACAATAACAACAGATGGTTGTTATTTTTGGTACTTGTTCGGTTGTGGAAAACTTTGTAAAGCAGTATTATAAAAAGTAATCTAAAGGGTGAGTAAATGTGGATAAAAAAAATGTAGAGCTGTGGCAAGCAGCTCTGGGCAGATTAGAATTAAGCGTTTCTCCAGCTAGTTATAATACCTGGATAAAAACATTACAGTTTGGTGGTATTAAGCCACCAGTAGCTACTATATATACTCCAAATTTTATGTCTAAAAACTATGTAGAGCATACCTTTTATCAAAATTTACTCGATGCCCTCTCTCAAGCAAACCCACAAATTACTGAGCTTGAATTTGCGGTTAGTCACAACACTAGTACTAAAAAAGATAAATACGCCGAGGCCAGTTTATTTGATCAGAGTAAAAAAACTAAAGAGCGAGAAACTTCACCTCAACCTACAACCAAACAAGTTAGTTCTACACCTGTGCAGACCGGTATTCAAGCTGGCTACACCTTCGAGACGTTTATTGTAGGTTCAAGTAACCGTTTAGCTTTTTCGGCCGCTCAGCTAGTAGTGGAGAAACCAGGAGTAGCTTATAACCCATTATTTTTGTACGGCCCAGCTGGTGTGGGTAAAACTCACTTAATGTGGGCGATTAGAAATGAGATTACTAAGCTTCAGCCAGAATTTAGCTCGCACTACATTACTAGTGAAACTTTTACCAACGAATATGTTAACGCTATTAGAAGAGGTGAAGAATTTAGTAATAAATACCGAGAAGTAGACTTGTTATTTGTAGATGATATGCAATTTATTGCCGGTAAAGAGAAGACTCAAGAGGAGTTCTTTCACACCTTTAATGCCTTACATCAAAATGCTAAACAAATTGTACTCTGCTCAGATAGACCACCTAAAGAGATACCTACTCTTGAGGAGAGGTTGAGATCGAGATTTGAGTGGGGATTGGTGGCCGATATCAACCCGCCAGATCTTGAGACTCGTATAGCGATAGTATTAAACAAAGCGGCTCGACAAGACATAGTACTAGACGAACAGGTGGCGGAATACATAGCTCAGTCTGTAGATAAAAACATCCGCGAACTAGAGGGTGCGCTCACTAAAATAATCGTACATTGTAAGGTTCATAATACACCTATGACACTAAGTGTAGCCCAAGAGGTTTTTGGTGAATTAGCCAACACAAAACCTCAATTAAGTGCTAATAGTGTAGTTGAAAAAACAGCCCGGTTTTACAATCTCACCCCGGCCGATATTTTGGGCGTTAAGCGCGATAAAGAGATAGTGCTACCTCGTCAGATTACTATGTATATACTAAGAACTAATCTAAATCTTAGTTACCCAAGAATAGCCGCGCAACTAGGTGGTAAAGACCACACCACTATAATGCATGGTCAAAAGAAAATTGAAAAATTAATAAAAGAAGATAGTAGTTTTAAAAAAGAGATAAGTGAACTTAATGAGTTTATTAGCTCATCGAGATAATTAGTATTGTGGATAACTATGTGTATAAGTTGTGCAAACTGTGTGTATATGGCCGGTATCTATACACAACTCTTACACAAACAATCTGTGGTTTAAAACCTAGGGGTGGAAAAAGTCTAGTTATGCATAGTCTGTACCCCACTCAATCACAACCTTACACACAAAGCACAAGAGTTATTTTTAAGCCTAGCATAAGTAAAATAATTGCTTATACCCACTATCCACAATACCTACTATTACTACTACTAAAGAATATATATAAATATGATAAGATGAGGAGTATATGAAACTTTCTGTATTACAAAGTAATTTAAATAAAGCATTAAGTGTTACTAGTAGATTAATTCAGACTAATAACAGCCTACCAGTACTAAGTAATGTATTATTACAAACCAAAGATGGTCGTCTAGAGCTACAAGCTACAAACTTAGAAATAGCTATTTCTTATAAGATTGGCGCCAAGATAGAAAAAACTGGTAGTCTAAGTGTCCCCGCTCGCCTGCTTAGTGATCTAATTAACACCCTGCCTAACGATAAAATACAATTAGTACAGGTCAAAGACAATCTAGAAATTCACACCAACCAGCTTAATTCAGTAATTAATGGTATAGCAGCTAGTGAGTTCCCTAAGATTCCTGAGGTTAAAACTACTAAGCAATTTAGTATTGCAGTTAATGATTTTGTAGACGGCTTAGAGTATGTGTTGCCAGCTGTTAGCCTAGATGAGTCGCGACCGGTATTAACTGGGGTGTATTGTAAGGTAGAATCGTCAGTTTTAACTTTTGCCGCTACCGATAGTTACCGTTTAGCTCAATACACTATTTCTGGTGTTAAAATCGATGATATTGAAGTTATTATTCCCCACCGCACTATTCAAGAGCTAATTCGAATTATTAAAAGTGAATCTATTACTGAGTTAGATGTAGGTGTAAGTGCAACCGAGGTGGTATTTTCATCTAAAAACTTTACACTCACCTCACAACTAATTGAAGGTAGTTACCCAGATTACACTAAGATAATTCCACCCAACTCTCAAACATCAGTAGTGATTAATAAAGATGATTTACTCAGTGGCCTAAAAATCGCTAGTTTATTCTCTAAAGAAAATGCCAATACTATAAGCCTGGCGGTAGTAAAAAACGGTTTAACAATTCAGTCTCAGGGTGCGCAGGTAGGTACCAACGAATCTAAACTAGAAGCAAAAACCACCGGTAATAATAAAGAAATTAATCTTAACGCTCGCTATCTTATAGATACCTTATCGGTTATTGATAGTAAGTCTATACTATTGTCTCTCAATGACAAGCTCGACCCATGCGTGGTTTCTGCTAATAATAAAAAATCTACCTCCAACATTCATATTATTATGCCTTTACGGAGCTAAAAGGTAAATTAAATGATAACCCACCTGGCGCTCAAGCAATTTCGTAACCACGCCGCGCTCAATTTAGACTTCAACTCTAATTTAGTTGCTATTACCGGCCCAAATGCATCTGGTAAGACCAATATTCTAGAAGCTCTCTATATTAGCTCACTTACAAAGTCGTTTAAAAATACCGATAACAAACTAGTTCTACATGGAAGTAATTTCTTCACTATAGATAAAGTAGATAATAACAATAATATACATATTAGATTTACCCAGACAGATCTTAGTCGCGCTAAGGCGCTCAAGGTAAACAAGGTAGCCAAACCTCTTTACTCTATTATTGGTCAGAGCCCAATTACGCTTTTTGAACCTAATGATCTGTATTTACTCACTGGTTTACCATCATTGCGACGCAACTACCTAGATAAAATACTTTCACAAGTAGATAAGGCCTACCTACAAAACCTTAGGCTATACAAAAAAATAATTCATCACCGCAACAGCTTACTGAGGCGAGCTAAAAAGGAAAATGTTAGAAATATAGATGAACAATTGTTTGTATTAAATATTCAACTAGCTAAGCCGGGCTACTACCTTACAAAGAAACGCCAAGAGTTTATTAGTAGCTTAGTAAAAAGCTTAAATAATTATTACCAATTAATAAGCGGTGAATCGGCCAAAATAGTAGTAGAATTTCATGCGAGCGCTAGCTCTAGTCAAGATTTACTAAATAAAATAGAACTTGCTGTGCAAAAAGACAGGGCTTGCGGGTTTAGTACAGTGGGCCCGCACAAAGAAGATTTCAATGTATCACTGCGGGGTCATAACTTAACAGACTCTGCCTCGCGAGGAGAGCTTAGGAGCTTAGTGTTGGCCTGCAAGCTCTCAGAACTAGACTATATAGAAAAGAAGCTCTCACGCCGCCCTACGTTACTACTAGACGATGTCTTAAGTGAGTTAGACGACAAACGTCAAAAGTTTTTACTAAGTAGTTTGAGTATGCAGCAGACTTTCTTAACTACCACCCACTTACCAGATAATTTAAAACTAAAATTTCAACATATTGAGTTACCACTATGAGCTTAGAACCAATACATAAAAAACTTATTAATAATAGATTTTCTACTGAAACCATAGTATTAAGAGATATTAAAGATATTATTTTTCAATTAACAAAAGTGGAGGCAGGGGTAAAATTATCACCACCCTCTAAGCTGGTATTAAAAGTAGATAACGCATCAGCTGCTAGCGAAATTAGTTTGGTTAGCGACAGGGTTGTACTAAATATCAACAACTACTTAGATTCTATAGCTATGCCGCGTATTGAAAAGCTGATTATTAAGCAAATTTAGTTAATCTAAATAAGTTAAATATTAATCACCAGTCAAGTTATCTAGTTTTATTTTTGAACCTGGCGGAATACTATCTGAGTTTATTAGTTTTGCAAGTGTAGGATTATCGGCGGTTAAAACATAGCTTTTTCTATCCACTTTAGTACTGGCAAGAAAATCACTGATAGACTTAGCAGTATATGCTATCTCACTTTCTGGATAAGGAGGAGTTAGGGTTGGATAAAACAAATCTTTAACTACTACAACGGTATTAGTTTTACCATTACTATAGTTAATCTTACCCCCTACAATTGCGTAGTTTTGAGTATTATAGGGTAAAAAATTAGTTATAGTGTTAGTTGCTGGCTTAGGGTCGGTGTCTTCTATTTGTAGTTTCTGTTGTGCCTCAGTTAAGTCAGAAAATGGAATGTATTTAGTCTTAAAATTAATCTTAGTATTTTTTAATACATCTCCTTTATTAGACACAATTTCTTTTATTGTAATTGTGTATCTTTGATTAATTTTCAAAGTATATAGTTTTAATATTAAAGTTTTTTTATCAACACTTATTCCACTTACTATAGAGTTGTTATTGCTATCACCCAAAGTAATTTTACTAGCATCAATTTCTTTATTAAAGTTAATATTTAACTGGGTTGATGATGATGGGAAGTTTTGGTTAGCTTCAGGTAAAGTATCAACCAGCCTAAATTTTTCAAAAGATTCTCTATTAAAACTGTAAATTACTATTCCTATAAAAATTATAACTATAGCCACTATAACCGATATTAAAATATATTTGTTCTCAAATAATTTATTCATTGTACCCTCATAAAACCGGTTAAGTATGGCGCATTAATACTATGGGTTGATTGTTTTACTTGGTCGCTTTCGTTACCGCCAATAGATGTGTATATACTTACACCATCATAACTAATTACTAAGTTAACATGACTTGGGTAGGGCGATATACCTTCTTTGTAAATCGCCACATCACCGGGTTGTGGTTTGAAGCCCTGTTCGCCCTTTGGATGATAGAAGCCATTCTGAATAGCGTAATCTAATATTCCTTGCGCTGAACCTATTACTCCATCACCACCACCTTTATTAAGTGGCTGACCGGCTTCATTAAATATATAACTTATAAAGAATGCGCACCAAGGATTACTGCCACCACCAAACTTACTAGGGTCTTGTGCGCCACCATTCCAGGCTGCTAGTTCTCTTTTGGCAACATCAACTACCCCTGTATTTACAGTTGGTCCAGCATCATCACAAGCGTCGCTATTAGTAGAGTCTGGAGTAGTTGTAGGGGTTGTAGGTGCAGCACCCCCTGAAGCCTGTAAATACCTCGCGAAGTCTGGTGCATCGTTATATAGTAATGGAATTTCCGCACCTTGGCCGGCATTAAAAGCCGCCACCACACTATTAGCATAGGCAATATCGGCCGCATTTGGATTATTTATATTAGCCGGTTCATAATGGCTGACTGCTAGTTTGAAAACATCTTCACCTAATGTTCTTATTTTTGTAGCATATTCTATATAGGCCACAGCATCTTGCATAGCCTCAGGCGCATCTTTTGCACGTGCAAAAGGAATAGCAGGAGGATAAGCTTGTTTTACCGAGTTCCATGTACGGTTGACGTATTGGTATTTACCTGATGCTGTTGATTCTGGGTTTTGAGCTGTAGGATCACCACCACTTTCAACTGACATTATAGCTCTTAGAAGTTTATCTTCAAACCCACCACTAGCAGGAGTGGACGTGCTTGTGCTAGAGCCACAATCGGTTTGATCGTACCAAAAACGCTTCTCTATCTCTAATCGCTGTTCTCTATTAAGTGCAAATGTTTGAAGTGGTATAGCTATAAACCCAACCACTATAAGTATTAAAAATGTTTGTATTATTCTTTTCATATCAACCACCTGTCACCGACCAGTGCCACGGCTCTGACTCTAAATTAATTAGACCATAGTTAGCCGCGTTGGCTACTAACCAATTAAAACCCGGGCTTCCTCTGTCAATCGTATTACCACCTGTAGTAAAGTCAATAGCTAAACCTTTTTCGTGGTTAGATGTACCAGGTATTGCAGTAGGTACTCTACAGCTACTAGGTGAAGCAGTGAAAACATCTGGGCAGCCATTAGTAGTACGTAAACCAACTTGTTCTTCATACGATCTAAAACCACCGCCACCAAATAATATGCCAGCCGCCTGTGCGTCTTTTAGTAATTTATTAAGCTGACTTGCTAGTGATACGTTAATATCTATTACTCCACCACCTGGTGCGGCAACATCACAAACCATTATCTTATTAGCAGGTACCTGACCTGGTCCATAAGTTTGGGCAACTCCGTTAACTAGGTTTGGGCCAGTACTAGTAGTTATGCCTGGTTCACTTGGGCAAGGGGTACCGCTTGTGTCGGCATCGGGGTCGGGTGCACCAATCGGGCCAGTTGGTCCGCTAGTGCCGCTATTAGCATAAATACTTGGGTTGTCGGCATCACTACTTAGGCTTGCCATTTGGTCTAATACTATATTGTAGTACACATACATACGGTACTTAACCGGTAAAGAATTAATATCTTTGGCGTCTTGTAGTATTTCTTTACAGTCATTAAATTTATTAAACTTACCCTCTGGATCATCGGTTCGTACTGCCGCAACGTTTCCGTTAGCATCTAATATTACACCCCTGTGCCACTCTGGGTGAAAGATAAACCATTGTACTGCATTAGCCCCGGGATACTTATCTCTAATACTATCAGTTAATGTTCGATTACCAATTTCGCTCAAAGGCTTTGTTCTAATCTTAAAGTACTGGCTTGTAGGTATTTTTTGTTTAAAGCACGAATCATAATGTGTGAGTTTACGTTTTTCTGCCGGGCTACCATTAGCTTTTAGGTTTTCTATATAGGTAGCATTTTCTAGCATACTAATATTAAAATCACCCTGGGGTATGCCGGCCGTATCTATCTTGAGGTATTTGTCTCCGCTGGTATTGGCAGCAAAGGCCTTATTGTGCTGACCAAAGCTATAGTAAAGCGCTGAACTATGAATATTTGCGAGTGATTTTAATGGGTTAAGTAGTTGTTTAAACAATCCTGTTCCTGCTGTCATGGCGGTTTTGGGGGTAACGGTATTTTGATTAATAATACTTCGCGCCGATCGTATATTATCTAATGCAAACAGCCTATAGCCTACCCCCCTGTCCTTTTCTTCTTCTCTACGTAGGTTTTCAGAGTCGATAGCTACTTGATTGGCCTCGGTCTCCGTTAAAAACCTTCCACCTATTCTTAAAAAGTAATCATTCATTAATTGCCTAAACCCAGCGGCCTGACGATTATAATTATCTGGGCCAGATTCTAAACCACTAACTGCAGTAACCGAGCCAGTTCTTACAAAAGAAGTAATAATCTCTTTGAGGCCAAAATCTGATGGGCTATTAAATACTCCCTCTGATTGAGCAACAATTTCTAGCTTGAGATCGCGATAGCCATCAGCCACCATTTTATTACCAGTATCAGCTAATGCATCGCCAAATATTCCACCCGGGGCGCTTATAAAAACGCATCCATTTTTTAATTTCTGTATAGCCTCTGTGTCATATAAAGCAGTCTGTCTGGCGTTGTAAGACCTTGTAGAGGTGGCCTCTGGGTTTTGTTGTACTCCATTTAAGGAGTTATGTACGTCAATTGAGTATGCAGCACTACTAGCCCAATTATCTTGCTGAGCAATAGTAGAGTTGTTTTCTACATTGCTGAGTTGATCGGCCTTGCGGGTGTCGGCTAGAGTGGTAATTTTAATTGCGCCCCGTTCTGTACTAGCTAGTCTACTCTCTATCGCTTTTCTAGCGTTCTTAGCAGACTCCTCTTCTGTAGGGTCGTCACCTAAATCTAAAAATCCCATAATAAAAGGACAAAGTGTATTGGCTAAACCAGTGGTTACGACTCGCGATTGACCATTATCTTTAGTGGGAATATTAATATAACTCTGTAATTGCATATCATAAGGACTTTTACCTGCGGCCATATCTTCATACATCTTGTTGATACCTGCAACCAAGTTAGACTTGTCGTCGCTGTAAGGTATTTGATCGTCTGGGTTGGCGGCGTTATATTCTCTTACGGCGTCTCTATAGCTATTTTGAATTATATCTATTTGGCCCTGATAATTAGAGAAATCAATTGAATCCTCTTTTTTTGGAGTTATACGGTTAAGAGTTTTATCATATACATACCTGTCTACCTCGGCTTTATTTCTTCTAAACTCCTCAGTATCTTTTTTGCTTGCATAATTGAGCCTAACGTCGGCTAACTGGTTAATTTCTCTAGTAACTGGCTGACGAGCCATCAAATTAAATATTGGGTACTGTTGTTGAATGCAGTTTGTGGCTAGTATGTTATTGCTTAGATTGTCAATCTGAATTGTAGTGTCCGTCTTGGTGTTTACTACGTAATCTGGTACAAACCGTACTCTACCCTCACTATTAATTACTTGCTTTAGCTTGAGTTCATAGCCGCAACCTTTTTTATCAAGTGTTTGGTACTGAGCTTTCTTCCAATCAATTTTTGAAAGACGCTCAAGGGTAGAGCCTGGCGGTATAGTTGTAGGTGCTGCAGCAATAGCAGTGTTGGGTCCGTGGTAATCTACCTCTCCAAGGCCAGGTAGAGCATCTATAGCATCTTTTAGAATATTTTTGCCAAAGGCCCTAGCGAGGTCATAGCCATAATCTCGCAATTTTTGATTAGTTAAGACTTTACCAATAATTTCGTCGGGGTTTTGCATGATATAAAAAAATGTAAATAGTGGTATAAGCGAAATAACCACAGTTACTAATAAAATTACCCCTACTCCGCGTATACCCCCTGCTTTTTCAAAAGCAGTACCCGCACCTGGCGCTATAAATTTATTTAACCCCTCCTTAATTGCTAAATTAGCTGCTTGCTCGGCTTTACCGGCTTTGGCCTCGGTATTTTTTTCCATAGGGGTTTTAGGTACTTTTTTACCAGCCTTACCTCCAGCCCCACCATCAGACTTATCGGATAATTTTTTTAAAGCATCTAAAGTTTTGGATTGCTTAGGATCTTTTGCGGCTCCGCCCCCTGCAGCACTTTTAGCTAATTTATCGCCGGCACCACCTTTTACACCTAGTGGAGCAGATTTTAAGTTATCCATGCTTGTTGGTAAATCTTTGGCTGGATTAAAAGCTGATTGCTTACCAGCTCCTCCACCCATTTCTTTACCGGCGCTACCCTTGTCTAGTGGGCTAACTGGCAAATTACCGTCACCCAAGCCCTCACTTTGGCCAGGCATGTTTTTCTTACTATTGCCTTCGCTTTTTTTGGGGTTATTATCCATTTTATATATTAAAACTCATTATATATTTGCAACAAAACTCTTATCCTTATATTCAACAATTATAGCATGTATTGACAGGCTATCTACTCAGACTAAACCATAAAATAATTAGGTCTAACCCGTCGCTTGTTCTACCGAAATATCTTGTCCATCGCCTACACTACTAACTGCCTTGCCGGCATCTATAAGGTCTTGAGGGTTAGTAGTGATTAGCTCTGTTTCGGTGGGACTAGCCAAAACATGCAGAATAATGTGACTAAGCCCAGCAAAGAACAGACCCTCACCTACCGGAAACTGACTAAGGCGTTTTTTCTCTTCACTAGTTAGTTTAAAAGTCTCAGCTACTACATCTACTGCAGCTGGGTTTTGTTTGAGTAATAGCTGTAGGCTTGAGTTATTTACAATTGCTCTACCTAAGCGTGTACCTAAAAAGTCCTCTACATCTTGAGAGATGGTAGTTAAGCCCAAAAAGTACTTACGAGCGCGTTTAGCAATAGAGAACATAAACATTGCTGAGTCTTGATACTGCATTAACTGCCAAGCCTCATCAATTATTAATATGCGCTTTTTCTTCTCAGACTTTACTCTGTTCCAGACATAGTTAAGGACTATATACATACCAATTGGTCGTAGCTCGTCTTCAAGGTCGCGAATATTAAACACCACAAATGGGTTATTAAGATTAACATTACTTTGTTGTGAGAATATACCAGAGAAAGTGCCTTCGGTAAATCGTCGCAACCTGGCAGCCAGTGCCGGGCCATTCCCACCCATTTGATTAAGGTTGTTGTATAAGTCAAGCATCACGGGCGGCTCGGCCGTATGAGTTAGTGGATCGTTGGTAATGCCTTTTTGACCGTAGGTGTTAATAAGCGCAATGTCCAAATCTGACTCCTCGGTAGAGCTTAGCTCGCCCATCATTAGCCGCAGCAGACCATGAAGCATAATAATATTTGCTCGCAAGGCGTTATCGGCCTCATCAGAGTCTATAGCTGTGGGAATATCAAAGGGGTTTACATGGCTATCGCTGGTAAGACTAAGCTGCAAAAAACTACCACCTACTGCGTCGCACAGTGTTCTGTATTCGTTTTCTGGGTCTATTACTATTACCTCGGTGCCAAACATCAGCGAACGCAAGGCCTCTAGCTTAACGGCAAAAGATTTACCCGCACCAGACTTTGCAAACACCACCATATTGGCGTTTTCAAGACTAAACCTATCAAATAACACCAACCCGTTGTTGTGGCGATTAATGCCATAGAGTATACCCTCTTGGTTACTAAGATTGGCTGTAGTAAATGGGAAGGTGGTAGATATTGCACCGGTGTCCATATTTCGCTCTACCCCCAACAGGTCGGTGCCAAGCGGCAGCGTAGAGGTAAAGCCCTGCTCCATTTGAATAGTAGCTGGCTTGGTATAAATAAGGCTAGTGCCAAAGGTAGATTCTATTTTTTTAACTAGCTCATCGAGCTCTTCTAGGTTGCGCCCGTAGATTGTTACGTATAAACCTAGTCTAAAAAATCGCTCCTCCCCCACCTGCAATTTGTCGCGCATTTCTTCGGCATCGCTTATTGAGGCCTCTAGTGCTGGGTCTCTTACCTTGCCTTTTTCGGCGTTAATTGAGTAACTTGCCTCAAGCTGAGTTACTTTCTTTTTGAGGTTTTTTAGAACTACCTGGCTTTCTACTGGCTCAATGTTGAGACTAATATCTATAACCTCATCCATATTAATTATTGGGCTTAGCCAGCCGGTAAACAGACTGCGTGGGTAGGCGTAAACAAATAGGGTTCTGGCAAAGCGCGAACCTATTCTTATAAAATTGGCCTCTACCTGAATGGAGCTAGGGGCAATCACATCGCGCAATGTCACCACTCCTTGGCGGTATACTTGTTGAGCCTTTTGTTCAGCACTCATGTTGGCCTGTTGCTGAGGTGTTAGCTTAGGTGCGGCAGGTTTTTTATTACCAAATATCATTTATGATTTACCTCCTGTTGCTGTAGTCGATTGAGCCGAACTTGCAGGTGGGTTATTTGGCGCCACTTGCTGCCCTGGGCTAGGTTGTGGTTGAGCTTGCATAGCCTGGCGGTTGGCGGCTGAGTAAAGATCGTCGGGCGTAGGTTCTTTGGGTGTAGGTGGGTGCACTTGGGCTGGGCCGCCGGTGCGCGTAACTGCCGGAGTGCCTATATCATCAACACTCGTGAGGCTTTGGCTTTGGCTCTCAGCCACATTGTAAGAGTTGTAAAACAGCTCAATTATCTCTTGAGTATTGAGTATGGCCGAGCGTACACCTATTTGGGCCAAGCCTTGGGCTACTTGGTTGGTGCGCTGCATTAACTCGTTTTTGTGTTTCTCATAATCACCCATTGACTGAGTGGCCTCAGCCGACTCATTAGATGCCCCACGCAATTTAGTAAGAATATTGGCCTTAGCAATGCCGGCCATATAGTATGGCACCACTACGTAAAAACGTTTTTCCATAATATTTACTTCATCGAGCAAACTTTTAATGTTGTCTACATAATCGTCCATTAGTGTGGCAAGCAACGGGTTGGGCTGGTCGCTTTGAATTTTTTCTAGCTTGCCCAAGTAATCGTCTAGGTCAATTTTACGAGACTGTATAACTATTTGAATAGGGTGATGTAAGCCATTCACAAAGCCCTGAAAACCAAACTCAATAGCGTCTTTTTCGTCTGGGCTTTTAAGATCAAAGTTGGTAGGTGAGCAAATAATTACCATACGCAAGCTGCCATCGCGCATTATTACTACCCCATCTTTTATTTCAGAAAAAGGCAAATGACTCTGAGTGCTCATTTGCTTATTCTCTTGTTTTGGCGGTGGTGTAATTGAGTTTACGTATTCTTGCTGTTGGGGGGTAACTTGTGCCATATAAAATATCTGCTATTTTTATTTTGCTTACGCTTTATTATAGCAGGTATAGTAATAGAATCTATAAGTTTGCAGTCTCTAAACTCTAACTACTTTGCTGCTTGAGCTGTACGCTGGCGCCAGGCTCAAGAGGCTGCGGTTGAGCCTGCTCGTTGGCTCTTAGCGCCACTTGCTTAATAGTTAGCCCTCCGCCCTGCATGGCTACTTGCGTAGCATTGGGGCTAGGGGCTGTTGAGGGCTGGGTAGAGCTGGGCTCTATTACGCTACCAGGCTTATTAATTGCCTGTTGTACTTGGTTGGCGGCTTTGTCGCGAGTGTTTTCTTTGGCGCTTTGCAGTAGCTCGCCCACGGCAGCCGCACGTTGGCTGTTTTCGTCGAGTACATCGTCTTTTTGGGTGGCCAATTGATCGGGGCCTTGGGCATCACCTTGGGCTTGCGGGCCTATTATACGCTGCGCATATATTGTGGCCTCGTTATCACCTTCGTGCAATTGAATAGTAGGATCTTTAAAATTACCTCTGGTATCTATTATATTAGCGAGCTGTTTGAGCTGGCCGGTGGTGACTGTTGAGGTTTTCTCGAGATTTTCTTTGGGTTTCTCGGGCTCTTTTACTATTACGTCTTTTCTATCGTCTTTTATCCATATGCGTCGGCGCGGCACTATTAAAAATCTTATAAAGGCTACTACGTAGTCTTCAAACGGCACGCCCTCGCGCGAGCCAAAGCCCAGTAGTAAAAAAAACCCAGTAACCGGCAGGGCAAATATTACTGCCACTATTATAGAGAAGCTAAATATTCGCCACATCAAAAATCCCCATAATAAACCAATTATTACGTATATAAATTGCTTTACCGAGAGTGGCCCCAGTATTTTGTCTTCGGTTTCTACATTTTGCGGTACTTTGTATTGACCCATAGATAGTATTATAACAGTTATGTTTGTAATATTTTAGCTACTAGTTATAGGTGACTAATTTTTTATTTTAACTAAGTGTATTGAGTTTGGGTTTGCTAAGTACTCTTGGTAGGTAACCATTTGCAGCCCTAGAGAATTGTAGTCAACTCTATAGAACCCAAGCTTGTCGGTTAGTACAGATGTTGGGTGGGTAAGCAATATATCTTGCGCCATCACACCTACGTATTCTGTGTTGCTCCATAGGTACTTAAACTTATAAATTTTTATACCGTTTTCAAGATTATTTACCAACTTAACATTTCTTTTGAGTCTAATATCTGATCGCGGTACTGGAGCTGGTGTTGGAGGGGGTGCAGGTGGCTGATTAATGCCTTGAGTCGCAAGGTCGAAGTTTGCCCTACCCTCGTATACTGCCCTAGCTCTTGCCACTGCAGCTTGAGGGGTTTCACCTGGTCGCGGTGTTGCAGTTTGTGGATCTTTTGCCGCGTGTCTCGCTGTGGCAGCTCTATGAACCTGTTGATAAGCTGCATATTCTCTTGTTGCTCCTGCAGGCAGAATACCAGCATCAATATCTGATTTAATAGCAGCAGGATCGCTATACTGGTCGAGCATTGTGTTATGTAGATTGGTATATGCCCTTGCTTCTTTTACCTGCGCAGGTGTTGTTGGATCTAGTCTCCCCTGTCTCTCCATATCCCACGCTATAACAGATTCGGCATATGTTTTACCTCCAGCAGCTCTAGCTAAGGCATCGTATTTTTGCCTTTCTGAAGTGCTCATAGGGGCTTTACCATCTAATATTGCAGCCCTAGCATCACGTTGTTTTTCGGCATGTCCTTTTTCAATAACACCTTTAGCAACGCCAGCTCTTAAAGTTGGCTTACCATCTCTTCCAGTTTCCCCTGAAATTCTCTGTTGCTCCTCAAGGTCCATAAGCCCAATATCTTTCTTTTGAGCTTCTTTTACAGAGTCCTCAAGCCTCAAGCCTTTCTGTTTAACACCTCTCCCTGCCTTTGTGCCCTTAAGTAAACTAGATTCACTAGCTTTACCAAATCCTTTGGCTTTGAGCTCTGCCAATTTACCCTCCTGAGCACTTTTACTGACTGCTCCAGTAGCTGCTTTGCCAGCCCTAGTATCTTTGGCGTTGGCTATTGCTTTACTACCCGCCTCTTTGGCCTTGGCCATAATTGCTCCACTCATCTTGAGGGTTTTGGGTATCAATACAAGCACAATTATAGGTATTAATATTGATATGATTGAACCCATAAAATTGGCAAAACCTCCACTAGGCCCACCAGCGGTTAGGTCGCCCTCAGCAAACAAGAAAGAGAATACAGCACCCAGTACAAAAAGTAAGTTTACAAGTAAGAACATTATGCTTAGCTTAAGAAAGTACTGCCACCATTTTTTAAAGAACTGTTCGGTGTTGGGTAGTACCCAGGCCGCAAAAGCTAGCGGAGCCGATAGTACCAGGCCAAGCAAGAATAGATAACGAGCCACTATGTATATAAATGCTATTATCGCAACAACCAAGCCCACTAGCATTGTGAGATTGAATATTGCAAACTTACCCAAAGCCTCTAACATATCTCCACCATTTTTAATTCTATCTATCTGAGGCACGATAGTTTGCGAAAATGCCTCTGCGGGTGTAGAGCCGGTAACACCCGGAAACGCTCTAAGGATTTGATTAGGTAGCGCAATGGCCAATATATTGCCAAGGTCTAGCACTGCCTGGCATATCAGTAATGAAAACTGAGTAAGTATTATAGCTACTATTAGCTTAGGCAAAGCCTTTTTGACCGTATAATTATCAAGACCAGGTATGGCTACAAAGTTAGCCAGTATAATAAAAAGAAATATTAGTATATAAAAAGAATTTGCTAAAGTAATCATACTGTTTACAGCATTTTTTAGGTTTTGGCTGTTAGTAAGATCGGGGTTCTCGAGTAACTTGGTAACAGCTGTAATCATCTTTGTTAGAGTGTCGGTTAAGAACTCGCTAATAGGACAGAGTACAAAACTAAGGGCGCTATCTAGATTGTCCTCGCATCCACCACTTGCCTCCAACAACTCAGCCTGCACCTCTTCTGTAAATGTAGTCGTATCTAAACCCTCACCATTAAAAGCACTTCCATCCTCCTTAACACAATTTCCAGGATTTGTAACTCCACACCTGTCGCCTGCCGGGTCTGTAAGTGCATCGTCTATATTACCAACAGCAAAAAGGTGATTAGGGTCTGAGTTGTCAGTTACAGCGCCAGTTGCATCAGATGCATATGCAAATTTTGCACTTTCTTGCGTTAAATTGAAGTGTAGACAGTTTCTAGATAACAATCCATTATTGTCTGGGTTACAAAATATTGGGTAGCCTGCATTTTGACTAAATTGAGGATTGTAAAAATAATCCCTACAAGTTGCATTTGGTGTAAGTGTTCCGCATATCAAGGTGGGATAAGTACTACCTATTTGTGAATTCCAGTCTGCTGCGTTTAGTAATGCCCCAACCGGTGTATTACTGACTATTCCACCTACCCGTGGTATGGCATTAGGATCTACTGTAAGAGTATCAAAAAAACCTAAAATAGAATTCATCAAACTACCAACGGCATTTGGTCTTTTGCATTCAATATGCCCACTATCTTGCCATTGGCACAAAACCTCACTAGATAACGCTTGCGCCGGTTTGGCATTCAAAAACAATCCGGCAAATACAAACACAAAAGCCAGCAAAGGTAATATTAAAAATCGGGAGAGTTTATTCATAACACTTATGTTACACTATACAACTTTTTATTTACACCTGCAAAACTACTCACCACTCTATTAAACAACATAAGAGGTGTTATAATATCAATTATGAATTTAGCTACAATTAAGCCGATGTTTGGTGCCACCGGAGCAACTTGTGGGGTACTCGATAATGTACTTGGCAAGAATCTGTGCAATACAACCGATCTCAATACTTTTATAAGTCTAGTGGCCTCAATTATTGTGAGTTTGCTTGGCTTAGTGCTAACAATAGTAATACTGTACTGTGCAATAGAAATAATAACTTCGGGCGGTAGCTCAGAGCGTATTAAATCGGCCAAAAATCGCCTCACACAAGCGGCGGTAAGTTTGGGTTTACTTATATCATTCTCGGCAATAATTGGCTTGCTTGGTATTCCAACTACACCTGGAGGACCAGGAGGTGTCAATTCTCTATTTGCAGGTGTCGACACCTCAACTTTTGATGGCGTAGAAAAACTTATTACCAACGCAATACAAATTCTTATGATAGCTATAGGTTCGTTCTCGGTTATTTTCATTATTGTTGGTGGAATTCAATATATAATTGCAGCTGGTGGCTCTGGCGTAGAGACTGCCAAAAAAACTATTACTTATGCAGTGAGTGGGCTATTATTGGCACTATCTACAACTGCAATTATTCAGTTAATTAATAGACTATTTTTTAGCTAGCAATCATATTACTTGCTAAGCCCATACAATAAACGTTACTATTATTAAGTATGAATAATTATCATTTAATAATTGCAGCCACAGGCGGCTTACAACCACCACAAGGTCTTGGTGGGCCAGCTAATTTTGGGCAACTTGTGGCTGCGGTCACTAATGGGCTTTTACTAATCGCAGGTGCAGTTGCAGTTATTATGATAATTGTGGGAGGTATACAGTTTGCCCTATCGGCTGGAGATGATGGTAAGGCTAAAACTGCCAGGAGTATAATAGCCAATGCTGTTATTGGGCTAGTAGTTACCTTGATGGCCTATGCAATAGTTAACTTTATAATTGCAACTTTTAAATAATGACCAACGCACATGGCTCTTGCAAAATATCTGGCTTGCGCTATCATAAGAAGTAATATAAAGTATGAATTAAGTAATTATTCAGGAGAATAAAATGACATCACCCCAAGACAAAGCCAAAAAGCTAGTAATTGTAACTGGTGCCGGTGTAGTATCGTTGCTACCTGTAGCCGCTAGAGCCGACGAAAATCAAGCAGTTGTAGAGGCAGTAAAACCCGACTCTGCCGCAAGTGGCGATTTGCAGACCAATGTTAGAAACATTATTAACGCTCTTCTACTACTAATTGGTATAGTGGCTGTAGTAATGCTAATTATTGGTGGATTTCGTTATGTTGTAAGTAGTGGTAACGAAAAGAACACCAAGGCCGCCCAAGAAACCATACTATACGCTGTAATTGGTATTGTGGTAGCCCTACTCTCGTTTGCTATTGTTAACTTTGTACTAGGTCAGTTTACTTAAACCTTAAGAGTATTTATGAATCTAAGTACTAAAAATAAGCTCAAATCGCTCATAACAGCCTCGGTCGGATATATTGTATTGGCTAGTACACGAGTTTATGCTGCTAATTCAGCACAAGAAGGTGCTGATAAAGCTAAACCTGACGGTGTTCCAACTAGCCTCACAGGTAGCACCGGTGCAATAAAAGATATTACAAATACCCTTCTATTAGCTATTGGTGTTATTGCCGTAGTGGTAATTATTATAGCCGGTATACGCTTTGTCACATCATCAGGCAATGAAAGCAGTACCAAAGCAGCTAGAGAAACTATTTTGTATGCTGTCATTGGTTTGGTTGTAGCTCTTCTCTCTTACGCTATCGTCAACTTTGTACTCGGTATTTTTTAGAATTATAGAATTAAATCATATTAATTAATATATGCTACTTAAAAACTCTGGCTACATTTAGCCTAGGTAGCTACAATAAACATATGCGTAATAAATACCTCAAGCTTAGCGCACTCATACTTGCCTCGGCCGCATTATTTTTTGCCGTGTATATTATTACCCAAAAGAATCCTCAGCAGAGTATTGGTAATTACAAAACCAGTGTAGTCTACCCCACCACTCCACTTACAATGTCGCTGTGGTTGCCCAGCGACGAAGCCGATGGCATTAACTACATTATAGATCAATACCAGCAAATACACCCCAACGTAACAGTTAGGGCCGAGGTGATAGATTCAGCTAGCTATCAAGCCAAACTAGTGCGAGCTATTACTGATAACAATCTACCCGATTTGTTTGTATTTCGCGATGATGGCTTAGCTGCATATAAAACCAATTTAGCTCCGGCCCCAACGCAGGTATTTAGCGTTGATACTTATAATTCAACATTTATTAGCTTTGGTACCAAGCAACTGGTGAGCGGCAATGTTATTAGCGGAGCTCCGCTAGGCATAGCTACTTTGGGCCTGATATACAATCAGAGCAGATTTGGCCAAGCCGGCATTAGCTCGCCACCCAAAACCTGGGTAGATTTTAATAACACCAACGACAAACTCAGGCAAAAAAGTGGTGAAAATCTATACCAATCAGGTGTAGCATTAGGTACTGCAACTATACATAGCTACCCAGATATTATTAGTGTACTAATGATGCAAAACGGTGCCACCATGACCGATCAGCCTCCCACTAAGGCTACTTTTGAACAACCAGATGCTACCGGCTACTACTCTTCTGCCAAGGCTGTTAGTTACTACGCTAGTTTTGCGCAGCCCAGTAAATCAAACTACTCATGGAGCGACTCACTCGGTGATAGTATAAGTGCTTTTGCTCAAAACAAAACAGCACTAATAGTTGACTACCCTATGAGTGCTAAATTGGCTTACAAACAAAACCCTTCTCTCTCGGTTGGGCTGGCTTCTCTGCCACAAACCAATACAGCTAGTCCCATCAATTACGGCACTCTATTAGTAGGAGGAGTATCTAAAAACAGCAAAAATGTTGATATCGCCTGGGATTTCTGGGGATTTGCTACTAGTAAAGAAGTGCAAAAACAATTCTCGCTCAAAAACTACTGGCCACCTAGCCGCAAAGACCTTAATAGCGAACAACTAAACGACAATGTACTAAGCCCTTTTATTAAGCAATCAAGTACTGCCACTGATTGGTTTAAAGGTATCAATTACGACACCAACAATGCTTTGCGCGAGATGATGAATAATTATTTAACCGGACTTGATAGCCAAATAGTAGTTAATAACGCCTCCACCAAAGTTACTGGCTCCATACAGCAAGCCAATAAGTAGCTTAAAATTTACATTGCAAAAAGAAGATCGCCCACTTTGGGGCGACTCCTTTTTTTGATTATCTATTGAGGTATGTTAGACGGGTTTTACTTTGATCTTCTTAACTTTGTCTTCGGGTACTACTTTTGGAATCTCAATAGTAAGCACACCGTTGTTTAGGCCAGCCTCAGCTTTGTCGGCTACAGTAGAGGTAGGTAAGATAACCGATCGGCTAAAGCTACCCCAAAAGCACTCTTGCACATAGTAGCTGTCTTTGGGTATAGAAGTAGACTCTTTACGGTCACCGCGTATTGTCACTACGTCTTCAGAAATTGCTACGTCAATATCTTCGGGTTTTACACCAGCAATTGGTGCCTTAATTACAATAGTATCCTTGGTTTGATACACATCAACAGCTAGCTGACCCTCAAACTCTTCTTCGTTCATCCACTCCTCATTGGGAGTTTGTTCTTCTTCTAAAAAATCATCTGCGAGAATCTCTTCATCGACTTGGTTTTTGTGTCGTGCCATAAAATTACTCCTTATGTTTGCTCTTTTCTTTCTTGCTTATTATTATAACCAGGTAGCTCAAAGAGTGCAAGTTAATGCTTATATTTGTGCAATGCTAATAGAAAAATTATTAAGTATCATTACTCAAAAAGAATGCTTGGTGTGTAATCACCCAGGCGAGATAGTTTGCCGCAGCTGTTGGCAAACTGAGTTTAAGCTACGCACACCAGCTTGTTTTATGTGTAATGCACTAAGCGATATTGGTAAAACCTGCCCAAAGTGTCGGCGTAAATCAAGCCTAAATGGCGTGACCACCAATTATCGACTGGTTGGACCAATGCAAGATCTAATTTACGGATTCAAATATTATGGCAACCGTGAAATAGCCAGTTTTGTCGCTCAAAACATAATAACAAGATTGCCAAAAGTTAAGTTTGATTGTATTACCTACGTGCCAGCTACCGGCAAAAGCCAACGTAAACGGGGCTACAATCAGGCCGAGCTAGTTGCTAGGCACGTAGCCAAACAAAATGGATTGCCGCTCAAGCATGCTTTGTTGCGGCTTCGCCACACCGATCAAATTGGGCTTGGCCGAGCCCAGCGTTTTGAGTCGGTCAAAGATAATTTTGTAGCACGTGGCAAGTTTGAAGGCAAAAATATCTTAATAGTTGATGATGTTATTACAACAGGCGCTACTCTGAGTGAATGCGCCAGCGTGCTAAAGGCTAGTGGCGCCAAAAAGATTTGGGGCTTAACGATTGCAAAGAAATAGTAAAGTTATAAATAAAGGCAAATTCGCCTCGCCCAAACGATACTCTAATATACTGTTATTCTAGTTGCTCTTTTGATTTAAAAAATTCTTCAGGATCAATCTCTAATACACAATAAATATAACTACATACTGCCATAAAAAATTCGTCATCGTCTAGACCTTCATCAATAAAGCCCTGTAGAATTTCAGGCTCTATGTCGTCTTTACAAGCTTTGCAGACTTCGGCAATAGAAGGTAGTTTATCATCGGCTTCAGCTTCGGCGACCGGCTCAACGGGTTGGGTTGGTTCAAATTCTGTCATAACATTACTCTATTGTTGAAAAATTCTAATAATCGATTTATAAAAAAATATGAAGCTAGTCGATAATATCTGGCGGAGAGGGTGGGATTCGAACCCACGAGACCCTTGCGAGCCTGACAGTTTTCAAGACTGTTCCCTTCAACCACTCGGGCACCTCTCCTTGTCGTTACTATGTTTATAATTTAAATAAAACAAATCATTCTATAGAAGTAAGAGCGTAATTATGACATGGCGGAGAGGGAGGGAAAGAAAGCGGGCTGTCACCCTTCTACTTCGGTGCTCGTCAAATACACAAGCAAGCTTGGTATTTATCTCCGCGCCTCATTCGCCGAACCCTAGGGTTCTCATCCATTCTATCAAAGTGTAATCACAACAAAAAGTAGTGATCACACTTTGGCGGAGAGGGAGGGATTCGAACCCTCGCGGGGGATAACTCCCCCCTACCGGTTTAGCAAACCAGCCCCTTCAGCCACTTGGGTACCTCTCCATATCTGGCTGTTTGGAATTACTTGCACAAAAAGTACCGTGCTATTGTAGCTCAAACCTGGGTAATTGCCAAGTGCGCAAGCAAATATATCACACATATATTGTCAAATGACTATAATTGCGCTACAATCTCCATCAGGTTCCAATCTACCGAGAGGAAAGTACTATGTCACTACTGTACGATCTAATTACTCAAAAACGTGTAATAGGCGGCGGGATTATCTGGGGTTCCGATGACGAAGTTCAATATGCCATGCCCATTGTTGAAGTGGACGAAATAGCAGATAACTGGGTGGTATTCATTGGTCCATGGCAGGCAGTGCGAAACAATGATGATAGTCAATGGCGGTTTTGGCGAGATGCCTCATCACATTCTATCTTTAGTGATCTAATTGTATTTGCCAAGCAAGTTGTAGACGACAAATTTAGAATTTCAATAGTAGAGGTAACTAACGAATTAATTACTTGGCGACCTCGTTCAAAACGTCAGCCAACTATCAACAAAATGTTTAGTACAGTTTACTTCGGCTCGCACTTTCCGGTGCGGGCGGACGAAGTGATTGGTATGCCAGCCGATTTGGCAAATTTAGATAGTTGGAACTTCCCTTCTCTACAACTCACACCAGAAGAGTGGAAGGGATTGATAGGCTATAACGATGCGCAATCACGTAAGTTGTTTGTAGATCTTAGTCTTGAACCCAACGACGATCTACTGTGGGCAATGCCAAGATGCTGCAGTGCTGTAGAAGAACTAAGAGATATACTGAGCTCAGTGTTTGACAGGAGTGGCAAGTTTTGCCCGGCAAATCTCGAAACTCTACGTAGCAGTATAAAAACGGTGCTAGAATCGCACCCTAACGAACTGGCACAAGCACAGAAACTGTTTGATAAAATCAGTGCCCAACTAGATCAAATGCCAACCTACACGTAATGTGTAGGTTTTTATTTACTCTGTTGTACCGAAAATAAAGCACACTATTTCACAACATTATTTATATAATGCAATTCCTGTGAAATAGGCCTAACTTTGACTATATTTCACAAACTTGAGTTGCTCTAGCCTAGTATTATATTCATTTGCTTTATTACTATTACCTTTTAAGTTATATAGCTTTACAAGTATTTCATTAAGCGAAGTATTGCTTCGGTCTATAGCTATACCCTGCTCGGCCTTACCAATTGCGTCATCAAGCTCACCGCGAGAGGCTGCAAGACTAGCTAATAGCAGCCAGTCGGGAGCAACCTTGTCTGTAACCGCAGTCAATCTGTTCTCCCCTGGTTTATAAACTTGGTTGTTGATCAAAAAATAGGCCGTCTCACGCTCACTCATAGTAGTTGGAGGTGTAACACCCACACTTTCTTTGGGCGTACCGCCTAATAAGCTACATACCATAACTGCTGCCTTAGCTTTGGCATTGTTAAGGTTAAACTTATTTGCTTGAGTAGCGTAGTTACAACCCTGCTGAGTATTTCCTAAATTGTACTGAGCAATGGCTTCACCTACCAAGCTGGCATCGGTGGGCGACTCTTTGCTAGAAAGGGCAAAGAGCTTTTGAGCTTGGTTATAGTTTTGGGCGCTGAGCGCTAAATTACCCAAGGCAATGTAATTGGGTTGGGTAATACCTTGCTGGTAAACGGCTATGGCCCTTTCTTGCTCTCCCCTTTTTATCCAATACTGGGCCAAGGCCTCGGTGGCAACAGGGTCTTTGTAGCCAATTATATTGGCCTGCTTAAGTAGGCTATACTCTTGGCTTTCATCGCTGGCTGTCTTGGCTTGAGCTACTAGCCTATCTACTACGCTAAGGCGCCAGGCACTAATCTCGGGCGTAAACAAAGCTACCAATACAGCAACAGTTACGATTAGGCCAAAAGCAGCTACAAAAAATTTGTACTTATTGCTTGCCGGTTTTTTCAATTTCAGCCTCTAGCTCGGCAATGTCTTTTTTAGCTTGCACAAGCCTTTCTTTCTCCCCTTTTACTACCTCGCTAGGAGCATTTTGCACAAACGCCTGGTTGCCAAGTTTACCCTCAATTAGCTTAACGGCATTGGTTTTGAGTATTATCTCTTTTTTGAGCTTAGTTAGCTTAGCTTTACTCTCGTGGTTTTGTTTTGCTGCCAGTATATTGATAATCTCGGTTTCAAATACTTTGGCTTTGGTGGGTGACGGACTTAGTAACATATTCGGCCAATATTCGGTTATTAAGATAGTAGATTGCCATGGCAGCTCTTGCCAAATGGTCTCAGTTACAAACGGTGCAAAAGGGTGGAGAAGTCGCAATATGGTGTCTAGAGTGTAGGCCAGCATTGACGGGTTGGTAGATTGCTTGGAGTACTCAATGTATTGATCGGCAAACTTGTCCCACAGTAGGGAGTAGACAGCCTGACCGGCCTCGGAGTAGCGATATTTTTCAATAGCTTTGGTGGCTGTTTCGATAGTTTGATTTAGCTGTGTGGCCATCCAGTGATCGGCCGGGGAGAGTAGTTTTGGTTCATCGAGTGATTGAAGGGAATTTGTTTTCGAGAGGGTGTAGCGAGCAACGTTCCAAAGCTTATTGCAAAAATTGCGGTAACCCTTAATCTTGTCGTGGCTAATTTTGCCGTCATTACCAGGTGTAATACCAATACTTAGGGCCAGGCGCAAGGCATCGGTGCCAAACTCGGCAGTGATTTTCATTGGGTCGTCATAATTGCCTTTGCTCTTGGAGAGTTTTTGGCCTTTTTCGTCGGTTACCATGCCCCATAGGTAGACGTTTTCAAACGGCACCTTGCCAGTTTTGTACAGGCTAAACATTATCATTCGGGTTACCCACTTGTGCAGAATGTCGCGAGCAGTAGCCATTAAGGTAGTGGGGAAGAATTGATCAAAATCACCGGTGCTTTGGAGGGTAGCAAAAGGCCATTGTCCAGATGAGAACCAAGTGTCGAAGGTATCGGTTTCGGCCCTGTAATTGCCCTTGCCGTAGTAAGCTTCGGCTTCAGCCTCGCTAGTAGCTACTAGATGTGCATCTTTATTGTTGTCGTTGTTGGTTTTGTAATACACCGGAATCCGAATACCCCACCAACCTGGGCGTGAGATGCACCAGTCGTGTTCGTTTTGTAACCAATTGAGGGCAATTCGTTTGAATCTGGCAGGATAAAAATCAATCTCGTCTGCTTCAATAGCCTCAATAACTGGCTTGTTAAGCTCAGTGACACGCAAAAACCATTGCTCAGAAATAAGCGGCTCAATAACAGTTTTACATCTGTCATGTACCGCTACGGCGTGCTTGAGGGGAGTGGTTGCGATGAGTTTGCCAGCATTTTTCAAATCTTCTACTACTTTTGTTCTAGCCTCATCTACGCTCAGGCCATTGTATTGACTGGGCGAGTTAATAATCTTACCTTCAAAATCTACTACCGATATTTCTGGTAAATTATGGCGCTGACCTATCTCGTAGTCAGCCATGTCGTGACCTGGTGTTACCTTTAGTGCGCCAGTGCCGTCTTTGATACTCACATGATCGTCGGCAATAATTGGTATTGCTCGGTCTATGAGGGGGATAGTGGCCATTTTACCAATTAAGCTAGCATATCTGGGGTCTTTGGGGTTAACTGCAACAGCGCTATCGGCAAAAATAGTCTCTGGTCTGGTTGTGGCTATTTGTATGGGTCCGTAATCGAGAGTGTACATAGCGTCTTCGCGATCTATGCGGTCGGTCTCAATATCGGCAAAAGCAGCTTGGCAACGGGTACACCAGTTGACAATTCTGTTGCCACGATAAATGTGCCCGTCATTGTATAAACTTTTGAATGTTTGGTGCACTATTTCAATCACGTCTTTATCGAGAGTGAACTTGAGTTTGGCCCAATCGGCCGAGAAACCCATTGAACGCATTTGCTCAATAATAGTGTGTTGTTGGCCCAGCACAAAGCTTTCTACCTCGTTGTAGAACTTGTCGGGGCCCAGATCGAATCTGGTAAGGCCCTTTTTCTCGAGCTCGCGCTCATAAACTACTTGGGTCTCTATACCGGCGTGGTCGGTACCAGGTAGCCAAAGAGCCGGACGACCTTGCATACGAGCGTAGCGAGTAGCAATGTCTTCTACCACATACATAAGGTGACCGGCATGAAGGGAGCCGTTGGCATTGGGTGGGGGCATAATAATACAGAACGGGTCTTTATTGGCTGTGCCGTTACCTTGTTGGGCTTTTACGCCAGAATCTGGTTCAAAGGCGTTGTTGGCTTTCCATAAATCATATATTTGAGCCTCGTGCTTAGCTGGCTGGTATGTTTTGGGCATCTCTTTTGCATTCATACCAGCAATTGTAGCATTTTATCTGGATTTTAAGAATAATGTAGTTTTAAATAATAAGTAAGTAGATATTGTTTCTACCAGATTCAATATTTTGTATTCTAGCCTCTAAAAAGTTTGACACAAACGCTTATGTTCAGCTAATATATAGATAACTTTGTAATTATTTTGAATTAATTGGGGGAGATTAAGTAGGAGCGGTGATGAAAGATGTTTATAGTCCATTAGAAATAGATGAGCAGTGGGATCAACGGGCACCAATGATAGAGGGGGATACAGCTACTCAGGCTGTGACTTCTGCCCCTGACGCAGCCGTTGGAGTTGCCGAGTCTGCCCCTGAGGGCGCGGTTGCGACTATGGGCGAGAGACCAGCCGGAGAACCCGACCCAACTCTGAGTGTAGATACTACTTATGGCGCAACGCCTGCCGAGGTAAGCCCGCAAGCTGCAGACCAACCAGAAAATGCTTATGGCACACCGCAGACTGCTCAGATGGTGCCAACCCCTGCACCAGAAGGCCAGATGGAGCCCGTAGCAGTTGACGACGGTCAGGCTTTGGCGCAACTAGGCGATAGTGCAGCTGTGGAAGACTCTGGTAATTCTCAAGTACCAGTTGGTATGCCTCACATTACACCCGAGCCACCAGCCGGAATTCAGATGGGCGCACAACCTGAGCTAGCCGAGGGTGCTGCTGACACTACCGGTGATCAGCCCGCCGAAGCAGTAGGCAAGCAGATTGTTGAGCCAGTAGAAAAGTTTGAACCTACCAAGCCGCGCAACCAAGGTGGAGACGATGAGCCGACAGAACCACCCATTGACCCTGAAGAGTTAGACCGCAATATTAAAGATGCCGAATCGGCTTTGCCAAAGCCGGGCGATGAGCTTGAGACTTCTCCAGTAAAAACCGATAAAGATAAAGAGCCCCACCACGCCCAGGGCAAAGAGGCCAAACCAGACCAAAAAAGAGCTCGGGCAATTGAATTGCACGACAAATTATTGCGTGAGCTTAAGAAAGATATTAATCAAATTGATTCTGAGCTAGCCAAAGAAAGAGCCAATATGGAAGCCGTTGAGCGAAAAATTAGCGATCTTGAGGCCAAGCGTGCATTTAAAGAAGATGAAGTTGAAGCATTTGAGCGAGCCAAAGCAGCTCTGGCTGATATGCCTGATTACAGCTCTGAGGAATTTGAAGACACATTGTAGCCAGCTGTAAGGGTTGAGCCTTATTTACTCATAAATTGAATACTAGTTTTTTGCTAATCATCGGGTCTATAATAAAAACGTTAAATTGTAAAACTAAATACATTAGATATTTATACATAATATAATAAGGATAAATAGATATGGCTGATCCAGGAGCGCCAGATATAAGAGAAATTGACGATAGTAATCACCATGACGATGGTCGTGCTCAAGAAGTTATAAGGACAGCTACGGGAGACCCAACCGCCGCAGAAGACAACTCTACATATCCCGAAACCCAAGCTCTAATTAATAATATTGATAGAGATTTGAGAGCCCATCACGGTGAAATCCTTACCAAAGACCAGGTAGCAAGAATGCTAAATATTGGTCTTCAAGATGTAATACAACTTGCAACAAATTTAGGTATTGATGCCGAGGGTGACTTGTCTAGCCAAGCCGCAGCTTCTATTATTGCAACATACGGTATTCAAAAAAACTTATCTCAAAAAGATAGTTAAATTATTAGCCCATATTAGTCTTCTAAGCTAGAGTCGGCACTCAGTGCACTAGGCTCTATAAACATATCGTTTTGAGCCATTTGTAGCGCGATAGAACCTATCATGGCAGCGTTGTCGGTACAAAGTACTGGTGGTACAAAAATTGCCTCAGGCAATACCTTGTGCATCTCAGTGCGTAGTAAGTTATTGCAGGCCACGCCTCCACCCACCACAATGCTTGCGGGTTGCAATCGTGCATTGGCCTTGAGGGTGTTTTTTACCAAAGCCGTCACCACTGCTTTTTGAAAACTGGCTGCAATATCGGCCACAACTTGGTTAGGTAATTCATAAGTCTTCTTGGCTTGTATATTTGCAGGATTGTGACCGGTGATTTGCTGTACTTGTCTTAAAACAGCAGTTTTAAGACCCGAAAAACTAAAGTCTAAGCTATCTTTACCCAATTGAGCAATAGGAAACTTAAATTTGTCTGGGTCGCCATGTTCGGCAGCTTTTGAAATAGCTGGACCGCCTGGATAAGGGAGGCCAATTAGTTTAGCTACCTTGTCAAAGGCTTCTCCAGCTGCATCATCTAGTGTTTCGCCTAATATTTCGCGAGTTAAATCTGCTTTGTAAAGCGAAAGAGTAGTGTGACCACCCGATACTGTCAGTGCCAAAAAGGGGAACAGTGGCTTGTTGTCGGTGAGGTAAGCGGCAAAGCCGTGTGCCCAAATGTGATTAACGCCAATTAAGGGTTTGTTTTTAGTAATAGCCAAGGTCTTGGCGGTGAGCACGCCAATCAGTAGCGAACCAATAAGGCCCGGCCCCTTAGTGACGGCAATGGCATCGATACTATCCCAACTAGATTTTGCTTGCGTCAAAGCCTGCTCTATTACTGGAATCATCACTTCTATATGGCTTCGGGCGGCAACTTCTGGTACTACACCGCCATACTGAGCATGAATATCTATCTGGCTAGAGATAATGTTGCTCAAAATATTGCCGTCTTCTACAACGGCAGCAGCAGTTTCGTCACAACTAGTTTCTATGGCCAGTATCTTCATAATTTATATCAAGTATATTACCATATATAATTAAAATCCCCTTTAGAATAAAAGGGGATAATAGTTATCGAGCTTCATCGGGTAAGCGACGGCCACTGGAATCGACACAATGGACAGAACTTGGGTCAAGGGTCTCGTAATGATTAGTGCTATACGAGCTTCCTTCGCAATGATTGCCATCATCGGTAGTATAGGCAAAATGATAATCCGACCTTATACCATCGGGTGCTCGATCGGTGTTGGTAATGGTAATGTTGTATTTCGCTTCGAGCTGGGTACGTACACGTTCTTGTTCGCTGGCGCTTGCACCGCACCCCAAGAGTGTTAGTGCTGTCAAAGCAGTAATAATCAAAAACACTGCTCGTTTCATCTTGTCTCATTTCTCTTGTAGGAACAATTGTTGCTGTATTATACGTTTTAATAATGCTGTTGTCAATGTGTGTAAACTAGTATATAGTTGAATATCTAATGAAAATAGCCATACAGGGCCTTGAGGGCTCATACCACGATATTGCTCGCAAAGAATATTTTACTAACAATCAAGAAGTAGTGCATTGCGATACTTTCAAAGAAGTCTTTGAAACAATAAAAAACGAATCTGCAGACTATGGCTTAGTAGCCATAGAGAATTCTTTGTATGGATCTATAAATGATGTCTACGATTTACTGCTCAAGTATGAATTTTGGATAAGCGGTGAAATTTATTTAAGAATTAATCATTGCTTACTGGGCACAAAAGACGCCAAACTATCAGATATTAAACAAATTCATTCCCAGCTACCAGCTTTAGCTCAGTGCGAAGACTATTTAGATGCGTATTTGCCTCACGCCGAGCGAGTAGAAGAACACGATACCGCAGCAAGCGCAAAATTGGTGGCAAAACTTAATGATGCCACCAAAGCCGCAATAGCTAGCAAAGCTTCTGTAGAAATTTACAACCTAAAGGCTCTGGCTGAAAATATCGAGTCTAATAAACAAAACTATACTCGCTTTATTATCTTTAGTAAGAAAAAAGTAGAGTCACAAAGGGCTAATAAATCTTCACTTATTGTCCGTACATCTCAAGATATTAAAGCTGGTTCTTTGTATAACGCTCTTGGTGTATTTGCCAACAGGGGCATTAATCTTACCAAAATAGAGAGCCGACCGGTCGTTGGCCGAGCCTGGCATTATATGTTTTATTTAGATTTTGAGATGAGTTGTGATAGCGAAGAGGGTAGATCAGCCTTGGCCGAACTTGATTCTCTAGGGGCCAAAGCGGTAGTACTAGGAAGCTATACCAAGGGTAAAATAATAGAATAATAAAGAAATCCCCCAGATACAAATGTACCTGGGGGCAGTGTGGGCCTGGAGGGGATCGAACCCTCAACCGAGCGATTATGAGTCGCCTGCTCTAACCATTGAGCTACAGGCCCTACGTGTCCGAAGAGAGATTTGAACTCTCGACCCCTTCCTTGTAAGGGAAGTGCTCTGACCCAACTGAGCTATTCGGACGGGAGTGCCGATGGCGGGACTCGAACCCGCAATCCTCGAGAGGAACCAGGACCTAAACCTGGCGCGTCTGCCAATTTCGCCACACCGGCTAAAGTGCCCGAGGCGGGGCTCGAACCCGCACGGCCCGAAGGCCAGGGGGGTTTAAGCCCCCCGCGTTTGCCAATTACGCCACCCGGGCTGGGGTTACTTGACGATTACCTCGCTAGCGGGAAAAGCCTCATGTCTGCCGTAGGTGCTAAGTCGATAGCTATAATAGCAAAATAAAGTACTTTTGTCAATATTTTATACTTACTGCCTTGGCCTGCTACAATAGGAGTATGAATTTGCCAGAAAATTGGAATAAGACAATACAATCGCGGGGTGGGCACGTGCTGCAATCGGCTGAGTGGGCCAACTTTCAAGGCCTAATTGGCAGAGTGCCGTATTATGCTATTGACCAAGATTGGTACTGGATAGCTTACAATCAGCAAAAAACCGGCTTGCACTACTTGCTTGCTACCTACAACCCGGTGATTGAGCGTGAAGTCGCCAATGCTCTTGAATCGTTGAGGGTAAAAGCAGAGGATTTAAATTGTGATTTTGTACGCGTAGAGCCAACCGGTAATGTTACTCCAGAAGACCTAGAGAAATTTGGGGCTACCAAGATCGCCGATGCCGAACCATCTACAACCTTAATACTAGATCTTACCAAGTCGTTAGACGAACTAAGAACGGGGTTGGGCAAAACTCATCGCAATAAAATAAATACCACGGCCAAACGCGGCATAGAAGTAGAGAAGACCACCAGTCTCAATACGACCAAGTCATTTTTACGGTTAATGCACGACACCGACCGTCGCGCCAAGATCAAAAACCACCCCGACTGGTACTTTGAAAAAATGGCCCATTCACTTATAGAGCAAGGCGCAGCCAGCTATTACGTTGCTACTGTAGAAGATACACCGGCCAGCATATCGCTAATATACGACTGGGGCGACACTCGCTACTATGCCTATACAGGCAACGATCAAGTACTAAATAGGCAATACAACGCCGGGATAAGCAATCTATGGCAAATGATTGTAGATGCCAAGGCTGATGGTAGAAAATATTTTGATTTTTGGGGAATAGCACCCGAAGGTGCAGTCAATCATCCATGGGCAGGACTGACTGAATACAAGAAGTCGTTTGGTGGCGAAATAGTAAGCAATATTGGCACTTACGATATAGTAATAAACAAATCAAAATATGCTATGTATAATGCCTATCGCAAACTGAAGGGTCGCAAATGATACGCCAAGCCACCTCAGACGAAATTGCTACCTGGGATAAGCTTGTAGAGCAAAACCCCGACGGTGGGCATATACTGCAATCATACGAATGGAGTAAATTCAAAAAATCGTCTGGTTGGGAGCCCAACTTTTTGGTATATGAACAGCCGGGTTTTTTACTATATTTTTGTTTGGCGGTAAAACCAGCTAGCTTTTTGGGTAATATATATTACTGCGCCAAAGGCCCCGGATTTTTTAAAAACTTCAAAGCCAGCGATGAGTCGAGAGCGCACCTCAAAGACTTTATTGGTGAGATAAAAACATATGTAGAACGCCTAGACAGCAAGGCAATATTGGTAAAAATTGAACCTGAGATATTAGAGAGCGAAATTGACCTTAATAATCTTGGTTTGCAAAAAAGCCGTGCCGACTTGCAGCAAAAAGCTACAATATTTGTTGATATTGAGCCACCTGAGGATGAGATACTTGCTGCTTTTAAGCAAAAAACTCGCTACAATATTCGATTAAGTGAGCGCAAGGGAGTAGTAATAGAGCAGCGCGATATGAGCGATGCCAACGTAGATATTATGTACGATCTAATAGTTGCCACTCAAGCTCGCGCAGGGTTTTCGCTACGTAAAAAAGATTACTTTGCCGGGTACTGGCAGGGTTTGGCCAGAGTTGGTATGGGGCAGCTTTTTGTGGCCACTCACGAAGGCGAGGTATTGGCTGGGGTGTACGCCACGCTGTTTGCAAACAAGGCTTACTACAAAGACGGCGGGTCTTTTCCAATTAAGCGCAACTTAATGGCTCCATACTTAATTCAGTGGGAGGTAATGCGTTGGGCCAAAGCTAAGGGTGCAACCAGCTACGACCTTATTGGTTCGCCGCCCAAAGATCAGCTCGATAATCCCAACCACCCTCAAGCCGGACTCTACCAGTTTAAACGCGGCTTTAACGAAGAGGTAACTGAGTTTACTGGTTGCTGGGATCTGCCCATTTACCCCAAAAAGTTCAGTATTTTCAAAAGCCAAGAACGGCAGTTTCTCAAGCTCTACAATAAGATGACCAAGAAGATATTTTGGTAGTTATTTATTGATGATTACGGTAAGGGTATTGATTATAGCGGTTATTCTTACCTTGAATCCCAGCCAGCATATCATCTAGTTCTTTAAACACATTTTCGGCATGTTTGGGGCCATGATTTTTACGCATTGCATACTGATCACGGGCGATTTGCTTGGTAACATTATGGTAAAACACATATCGCCACAAGTCTTCTTCGTCGCTTGCAAATAAGTATGTAGCATCGTCTTCGGCGTGGGTTATCTCGCCACTAAGCCCGTTTTTTACTTGCAATTCCTCGGGTCGCTCTAGTATTGCTGTCTCAACTATTCTATCTGAGCCAGGACGTCTGAGCCTAATAATTAGCGCAAGATAAGGTATAGGGCTGGGCCCATCATCTAGGGTGGTACGATATATCTCGGTACTGACTACATTGCTGTTTTCTGCACAGGCATCTATTATTTCTTGCAAAAATCGTAATCTGTCAGGGGCTATATTGTATTCTATGCTACTAACTCTCTCGCCACGGCTTTGTTGTCGAGCAGCAAGCGACTCTATTGGCGGGATATCTTTTCCGCCGTACGGCAAGCTGTCTATCCAGTCAAAAAAAGCTCGTCTCTGCTGTTCTCCTGATAGTTTTAATATTTCATTAATATCTAAAGGTGGTGGTTCTGGCTCGTTTTCTGCACCTCGTGCATTGGCGTTGACTTCTTCGGTCTGTACGCCAAGCAGTTTCTCAAGCTGCAGCTTGGCAAATCGAGCAACCTTTTCTCGCTCTGGGCTGAGCATCTCTTTTGATTTCGGCAAATGCATTAAGTCTTTGAGGCCATTAATACATAGTCTAAAAACGTGATCGTCGGCTTGCTCATACGAGTGGTGAGCAATATTGCTCAATCGCTCAACACTATATGGACCACTATTTTCTCTTGCTCTACTTTCAATTTGTGAGTCACTACCATAACCTAGTTTGTAATTCGGCCTACTGGTGTAATCACTCAGATTATGCTCGAGAGACTGTGCTACCACACCCAATATATATACTCGCTCTAGCTGGTTAAAGCCCAGGTGGGGCAGCGAGTGAATAAACTTGGGGTCGTGAACAACCCGGCCAAAGTCAATATTGTGCTCATCTAACACTGCTTTTACATGACTAGCAATTTGAGCCGTCTCAGTTTCATTTACACCAACTTCTTCGGGCCTAAGAGCGTACTCGGTTTTAACGCTCTCGTAAATAGGCACACCACCCAAATGCTGGGGCAGATTACTTTCTTCTATTCTGCGCTTTCGTTCCAAGTCGCCAAAAACCCTACCTAGCCCCGGCATATCGCCTAGTCTCATAGTGTCGTCGTGCTCGCCTTCTCCAAATAGAGGTTGGTAGCTATCTCTATCTCTAAAATCCATATTAGTATTTTAGCATAAGAGTAATTGTTAATGATAAACAAAAACCCCAAATTTGTTTAAAACTTGGGGATGTTAGTTTGCGCTTTGCAAACTACTCGCATAGGTGCGGCACAAAACACAATTTGCGTTATGAGTAGTAACACAGTTTGCGGTAGACTGAGCGTGTTGACGGGCGTTGTCTATGAGTATTCTGTTGAGCAGACAGTGCGTTTGTGCAAACTCTACATCGTCACTCACGGGTAGAGGGGCAGCTAGAGTTTCGTCTAGAGGGTCTACCCACAACTCGCCTTCACCAGCGCTATTTAGCCGGGGCACAACTTTGTATAGGCTATGCAGTCTGGCTAGGAAATCGTCATATTGTGGCCGGGTTGGCATGGTTCTCCTCACATGGGTTGTTGGGTGCATTTGACGTCAATATTTTACAACACAACGCTACTTATTACAAGTAAAATGCTCTAGATATCTCTAGAGCAAAATATTACAAAAGGTCTGGTATCCCGTGGCGAGCCAAGCTACTGTTCTTGTACCCATGGTAATAACTTACATCGCGTGCAACACCAAGCCATTCTGGCAACTCAAAGTTAAATATTTCTGGCCGAATGTCTTGCAGCCAGCTTAGTAGCGAGGCCTCATCAAGGGTGTCGTCGGTAGTGAGTTCTACTAGCCACTCGGCCTCAATAGTAACAAGTCCCCCTAGGTTGTCGTGGTAGCAATCTAGCTCAAGTTTAACGCCATCTGGGCTAGTAAATGTCCATCGGGTTTTTCTAAGCCCACAAACCGATATTGCGGCTAGCTCATCGTAGAGCCATTCTGGAATAGACGTTTCAGCCTCTGCTCTGGCAACATCACCATCTGATTTTTTGGTTGCAGTGTAGTTACCACTGGCATTACGAATACGAAATCCGCCGTTTTGGGTGTCTATATATCGTTGTTCAATTTCTTGAGTGATGGCATTGTGTATTTGGCTAAAGCCAGTAAAACCTGGTAATACCCACTTTCGTTCTACCTCTATAGTCTGTGGCAAGGTGTCTCCTTAAGGTGCGGTTGGCCGACCATAGGTTAGCACGCACAGGTGTTGGCGTCTAGTCAAAACGTATTGACCAAATGAAAAAGCCTCAGAATCTCTCCTGGGGCTATGTATTATTTATCAAACATCTGCCGGGCAATCCCTCCTTGTTCAAGTGCATCGTCGTCAGCTCGGTGTGTGTGGGGCGTATCTACTGGGTAGTGCTTGAGCATCTCTTTGCGTCCAGTCTTGGCAAATAGCGCTATGCCGTGCTTGCCCATGAAGTAACTCTTGAGCTCGATTGCGGTAAAGCCCACAAATCGACGATCCAAGAAGTGTACGCTGTACCAGTCTACATACATCATGTCCCAAGTGGAGAGGATGACTAAAACGGCCCTAGACTTGTGGTATTTGGCGAGCATTATATTAACCCATTGTTCAAATTTTTCCATCGCCTCTTTTGCCGGTACGCCAGTTATTTTGAGGGCTTCTCTATCTATCCCACTAACGGCGAGCGCCTCAGGGTCGTACTTGTCAGAAATGGGTTGAAACTCAATGTAGAAAGTTTCTTCTGGGTAGTCGATAAGACTGGCACCAAGAGATAGTAGGGAGTAATCTCCCGGAATAGGGCCATCGGCCTCGAGATCTAGCGATATTAGTAGTTCATTGTTCATATCTATATTGTCTTTCAATTGTTGTCCTTTCTCAAGGTGCCTCCGAGAGTATTTCTCTCAGCCAAGAAATTCAATATCATTGAACATCTTGGTAGAGCCCCAATCCGCACTTTAACAGATTGGGGCAAATGAAGCTAGCAGCGATCAGCGTGCTTGAAGCAACCACCTACGGCAGTGTCGCAACCGCCGGGGCACATTCGGCCAGCAGCTACTTCTTTGGCAATATATGCTTGATTATCTCTTCGTCGTTGTGCTGCTCGGGCGTGATCGCCTCGAGCTTCAGCAGCCTGCCACTCATAAGCTTCTGCTCTGAGCCTGGCTGCTCTAGCCCTGCCCTCCATTTCGGCAGCTCTGGCCTCTGCTTCGTAATCGCGCATCTTATCTCCTAGGTAGGTACAAATCTGGGTATCTCCCAGCCAAAACCCTCAAAAATGTTAAGTGCTTTGGTTGGCCCTGCACTCAGCTTCGAGTGCAGGGAAGAGCTTTTGGACATAGCCCTTTGGTTTTACTATTCACCAGGGATCATCAGCCTTATCCCAAGCGGGATCATCGGGGTCCATCGAGTCAGAACGGTCTCGTGGCTTTCTAGTCACCCTACCTCTCATCTCACTAGATTCTTTAATGCGCATCGCACTTTCGTGGTTATAGACTTCAAACTCTTGATCACATACGGGACACTTCGCTATGAAAACGCCATCCGTCGTACTTGTTGTATCGTTTCTTTCGATCTCAAGCTCGCTATGGCATTTTGAACAAATTGAGCGCATGGGCCATACAAGATGATTGAAGCCTTGCCTAAGTATCTTCACTATTCTCCTTTGTGTATGTACGGGTCTGATTTCGTCGTTTTCGACTCTTCAGGGCAAGGGCACACTTGCCGATCAGGAGAGGTCTTAAAAGGACCTCCCTTAAACCTTCTGGTCTAACAGCGACCATAATCGTGGTCGTAACAAAGAGGTAGATTGGGGTAGCCACTATCAGCAGGGTAGTTACACCCCTTAACTGAGCATTTGCCATTGTGCTTCAGCTCGTGAACACGAGGATCGTAGAGCTCGTGTATGTTCTTTTTATCCGATCCTGCTTTGTTGCTTTCGTCGTCGCCCTGCGCCATCTTATCTCCTTGGTAGGTGCATCTGACTTTCGTCCACCTTTCGGAAGACTCATCAGGGCCGTCGTTCGGCCGAGTCAGGGGAGGTTTTGGTAGGACCTCCCGGAACCTGTTAAAGGACTATTGCAGCTTCCGAATCACTTCCTCTACAGTAAGTCTCACAATCTCTTCTAGTTGGGTTCTAGTAATTACTCTTGTCTCTTTGATCGGTTCTTCGTTCTTTGGCCCAAGCCAGATGTGGTCACGAGTATTGGTGCAGTTTTTACGCCCAGAAGTGTTGCAGGTACCACACCACGTAGGTGGGTATGAGTAGTCTGGGTCCATGCTCTCACGCACAGTGTACCATCCAGTGCGAACTTGCTCGGTGTGGGTAACGGTGTGATAGCCTTCCATTTCTCTCCTTTGTCGAGGTGCGGCCTGGGAATCTCCCAGCCGAAGCGTTCGTATCTATACAAGTGCTTGGGTTGGGAGGGAGCCGGAGTTATTTCTCGGCTCCCTCGGTGAATGTTTCGCCTCTTTCAGTCCTCGTCTAGAAGATCCAGGTCAAAACCAGGTACTCGAGGTAGCTGATGAAACAGCAGGCCAACAAGATCGAGGCGGTTACAATCTGGTGGCGAGTGATATGAGTCACGGGGCTCTCCTTTGTTGAGGGTCTGTTTCGAGAAGTTAGTAATCCTACTTCATTCGGCTTTCCTTGCGGTTACGCATATTCACACCCATCAGAGCATTACAGTTTGGGCAGGTGACTACTGCTTCTTCATATGATACGAGGAAGGTGATAATGTCTTCCTCTCTGCTGTGACCAGGATCGGGATCGAATCGCCTGGTGCTGGTTGCAGGGCGTCACCGAATAGGGTCGTTGACGTGATCTACCTCAATTTCTGAGAGGCAAGTTGGGCAAGTGTGTAGCTTTAGACACTTGCTTCCATTTCGTTGTTGGACGATTCTCATGTTGTTCCTTTTTAGGTACGGGTCTGATTTCGTCGTTTTCGACTCTTCAGGGCAAGTACACACTTGCCGATCAGGGGGAGGTTTTGTAAGGACCTCCCAGAACCTTTCTCGATCTACTCGAGACTAGCCACATCCTTCAGGATTCGCTGCAACACCCGTTCGGCCTTGAGGTCGATGTTGGGCTCTGCAGCAAAGACGGTGTAGCGGGGATGGGCACTCCACACCTCTCGAGTTGCCAGCTCAATCTCGGCAGCCTCCTCGAGTGACTCCATGCGCTCAGCGTTACCTTGCTTGCCGTAGCTTGCAGGGTTGCCGATAGCCAGAGACTCGAGATGGTACACCGAGTGGTAGCGCTGCAGAGTAGCCTCGAGGTTGAGTCCGTAGGTAGCAGCAAACTTAGTTGCGCCACCAGGGGTGTAGGCCGCTCCATCGAGCATTCCTCGGTCGAGCACCAGCATCTTCTTGCCAGCCTCTTGTGCCTCGTGGACCCAGAAGCTTTCAAGCCGCTGCTGAAGGTCGAGTATGGCACCCTGGAAGTTGTACCTCCAGTGGTCGCTGTACTCTACCTCGCGCCCCGGAACCGGGTATCCCCCCGAGAGCAGCACGGTGGCTGCTTCGGGTACGAACGCTGCATTGGGCAACGCTGCTCTCAGGTACTCTAGCACGGTGCTTTTACCGGCGCAGGGGCCGCCAGTCAGCACCAGCATGGGGATGGTAGCAAGGATGGTGGTCATATTTCCTCCAGGGTAATTCCGTCCGGACTATCCGGCTCGGCTACCTGGCAGTGATCACTTTTTTTGCCAGGGTACCAAGCCGGATTTTACCTAGAGTTTTTCACTTATCTTTGCCTAGCCTTTATTATGTGGTGGCGCTCGGTGGTATATCTAGTCAATTTATTTTGAGTCAAGGTTCTTTAACTTTCGCCCTGCCGTTACAGTTGTGGGCTCATCAGGACTGGTACTCACCAGTCGAGTTAGTGGGAGCTTTTGGCAGGAGCTCCCGAAAACCTGTGTGTGAGCTGGTTAGCTCCGGCGCCAGTCGATGTCTTTGCCGGGCTTGGCCAGCTTGTGGCCCTCCTCTCGTAGAGCCTCAGCGACCTGCTTCATCATCGGGCGGGTCATTTTCAGCTCTGGCTTGAGCTTCTTGCCGCAGCCCTTGCAGTTGCCAGCTTGGCCGAGCAGAGCCTTGCGGATGCCCTCGCGAGTAGCTCGATCAGGCCGGTTGCGGTGGTTGCACTTGCTGCAGATGATGTAGTAGGGGTGCCAGACAGCCATGTTATCTCCTTGGTGTCGAGGTGCGCCTTTGAGCGGTTGCTCTAGGCCGAAAACAATTTTACCTTAAATAACACAAAAAGTCAATGTATAAATAGTCAAAATAATAGATAACAGATAAGAAAAGTAATAGAAACTGTCGAAAAGCCATCGACAAAAAGTGTATAAAGTGTATAATTAAACCTATGGACACTCAAACAATACAAGAGCTCGGCTTAAACGAATCACAAGCTAAAATGTATGTTTTACTTATGCAGCATGGCAGCCTTACTCCCCCCGAAGCAGCAAAATTGTCTGGCGAAAGTCGAACTACGGTTTATTCAATACTAGAAAAATTAGAGAAGCTTGGCCTAATAAAAAAGAAGTTAGGAACAAAAAAAGTTACATATTTACCTGAAAACCCAGCTGCTCTAGAGAAACTTGCCGAGACAAAGTACCAGCAAACGGTTGAGCTTAAGCAAAAGATTGCTAGTAACATGACTCGCTATATGACATATTTTTACACCTATCAAGAACAACCGGGAGTACGATTTTTTCAAGGTGAAGACGGAATTGTAAAGATGTATGAAGACCAACTTCGCACTAAGAAAAATATTTACTTTTTGCGCTCCGAAAGCGATGTAAATGTAATGGGTAAAACAATTTATAAGGTCATAGAAAACCGCCACAAGCTCGGTATAAAGGTCTACGGAATTGAGGCTGGTGAAGCTGATAATATTGAGTTCTCGCGACAAAACGACATTAGGCTAGGCCGAAAAATATCTTTTTACCCTACTGGTTTGTACACCGCACCTGTTAATTTTTACACCTATGGCACCAAAACAGCCTTAATATCTTATGGCGAAGAAGTAATTGGTACCATAATTGAATCACCACAGATAGCACAGGCTTTTCGGCAAATTCATACCATGCTCAAAATAGCCGTCGATTCTTTAAACGATCAACCCAAAAAGAGTAAACTAGAGTTATGAACCAAAAAAACCTCAAAAGTATTTTTAAGGCTTACGACATCAGGGGCCTATCGCCCAAAGAGCTCAACCCCAAGGTAGCCTATAGCATTGCTCGAGCTTTTGCTGATTTTTTACCCAAAGGTAGAGTAGCGGTTGGTTACGATATGCGCAAAGACTCGCATAGGCTTGCCGTCGCCTTTATGGCCGGCTTGGTCAAGCAGGGTAGAGAGGTGATTGATCTGGGCCTAATCACCTCCGATATGATTTACTACGCTATTGGCCACTACAAGCTAGCGGGTGGTGCGATGATAACTGCTAGCCACAATCTGGCAGGCTATGACGGCATTAAACTGACAGGCAAAAACGTGGTACCTATTGGTATAGACTCGGGTCTACTCAAGATAGAAGATAAGGTAGAGCACCATCATTTCAAAAAACTACATAAGCAAGGTTATGACATTGGGCAAATTGCCAAAAAAGATATTACCAAAGAATGGGTAGAGCATGCTCTAGAGATTGTGGGCTTGGGCAATTCACGTTTAAGTATTGCCACCGATACTGGCAATGGTATGGCCTCGATAGTTTTGCCGTATCTAGACGAACTCACCGATTTGCAAATTGAGAGCTTGTATACCGAGCTTGATGGCAGCTTCCCCAACCACCCAGCCAATCCACTCAATGTAGCCAACAACAAGGCACTGTGCAAATTAGTAGCCAAAAACCATCTCGATTGTGGGCTTGCGTTTGATGGCGATGGCGACAGGGCCTTTGTGGTAGACGATCAAGGCAATCTACTTAGCGCCAGCGTACTAGGGGCAATAATTGCTCGCGATATACTTGAGTGCGAGCCTGGCCAAACTATTTTGTATAGCGCTACAGCATCAGATATTGTACCGGCTACCATTGAGAGCTTTGGTGGTCACTCGATTCGTACCAGGGTAGGTCATAGTTTTGTTAAGGCCGATATGAAAAAGCATCATGCTATATTTGGCATTGAGCACTCTGGCCATTTTTACTATGCTCAAAACTACAATGCCGATAGCGGTCTTATTACGGCCTTGACGATTCTAAAAATAATTGCTCAAAGCGGCAAGCCACTCTCTGAGATAGCTGCGCCTTTTGTGAGTATGTATGCCAACTCTGGTGAGCTAAACTTTGAAGTAAGTGAGCCCAAAGATGCTCTCAAAATACTACAACGACACTTTAATAACGCCGAGACCGATGAGCTTGAGGGTCTTACTGTTCGCTATCGCAACTGGTGGTTTAATGCCAGAGCCAGTAACACCGAGCCATACTTGCGAGTAAACATTGAGGCTGACAGTGCCTATATACTAAAAGCTTACCAAAAAGAAATTACTCGGTTACTGAAAGAAAAGAAGATTAAATAGTTCTCCCTGTGCCTTTCCTGTCTGCCAGCAGAGTGCTACCTGCTACAATAATATTATGATAAGAGCCGCCCAAACCGACAAAAAACTAAAAGAATCAATTTTAGAATTGCTTAGTTTTTGTACTGAGCACGGAATTAGTCTTGATGAATCCGAAATATTGCAGCATCTACCAGTTAGAGCAAGCAGTGTAGGTGTAAACTCTCACTTAAGATGGCTAGTGGAACAAAAAAAGGTTACTAAGTTGAAAGATAATAGTTATGGAATTATTAAGGCAAAGTTTTCGGGTGCTCATAGACTTAGCGATATTTACAAACAAATGCATTACTCTAGAAAAGTAAAAAATATAGTCAAGGTTGCCAAAATGGTGCCGTTTATAAAGGCAGTTCTAATTAGTAGCGATAGTATTTTTCACCCAATAGATAAAAATAAGTCACATCAAGAGTTAATAATTGTAACTCTTCCAAATAGAATCTATTTGGCCAAAGATATCATAAGATCTACGGCATATCGAACTAACAACAAGCAAGATAAAGCTAAATCTAAAAAAAATTCTCTCAAAGCTAGCTGCCAAGACATATATTACTCTACGGCTGGGCTTAGGTTTGTAGATAAAATGGGAAAATCTCAATTAGAAAAAGTGCTATGGGCAGCTTTTGCCAAGCCAATATACGGCAACTCAACATGGCAGAATTTGTTGCATAACGATCCGTTTATATCTCGCCATCTTCCTAATAATCCCTATGTTCATAAGGTGGGCAAAATAGATGTGTCTACCAGTCGGTGGCTAGATAGTTTGGACAATGCTCGTTATAGAGACTATCTACAAGAAATGTCAAAATTGAAAGATTTTAAAGACAGCTCACACTTTTTACGTATACGACCCGATGTGTTTATTGTTAAAGAAAATTAATAATTTTATTGTCAAAAGGTATTGACATCATTGTGCTTATGTGATACTATGTATTTCTACCTAGGCAAAAGCCAATGGTTGCACCACAACAAAAAGGTCTTGGGTGCTCCGAAAGGAGCAGCACGACTCGTCTTGGAGAAATCCCTCTCGTAAAGAGAAAAAGACGAAGCGTGTATTGGTCTACAGAGCTTAAAGGCACTGTATATCAATCCCTCACAAACCTGATACTGCTGCAAGGAGGCAAGGCGCCGTAGTCCCTCGAGCCCCGCGCGCAACGCGGAGCTGGGATCGCCGCCTTGGCTCGGAGCCGCCATCGGGCGTAGTCTCCGGGCCACGAGACCCTGCAGTAGTTAAGGGCACCGTTACCCAGGCCGGGAGCGGTGCAGCGGGGCCGGTGGTGAGTCGGGGCACAGCTCGACACCACCACCGGCCCCTTCGAAATCCTCGATTCAAAGAACGCTAGGCACCGACTGAGGTCCGCGACCTCTGCCTGGTATCGAGGTAGCCACACGGCTGAGTTCATCTCGCGAAAACCTGTAATGAAAGGGGAACCAGTGGTTCCACCCGGCAACTAAGCCCCTCTTAGTAGGGGTACGGGCTTGCCCGAACCACATCCGCCCTCGCTGAGACCGAAAGGAACAAGGCGTGACACGAGAAGATTTACCCTAGCCTTGACCGAGAGAGTAAGTGGGCGAAAAACAATCCCAGCTCTCGTGATAGGCGCCTCCGTCCCGTTCTTAGGTGCTAGGTGTTGCACCACACCTAAGAACACGCGGCCAAGCTGCCAGAGACCACCCCGGTGCAAGACCGGAGTAGAAGTGAGCGAGCGTTGTGCGCAAGATTGTTTTTGACTCCCCCTCAGGCAACTAGAGCCGAGGTGAGCGAGCCCAAAACCATGACAGCCACAGCGCCAAACAGACTCTACCTACGTCTTAGCGGCTTTGGTCGCACCCCACACCCTCCACCAGGAGGGTGTTATTCGTTATATAGACATAAATAATGCTTGACACAGCACTTACCGCACTAGTAGAATAACTATTAGCACTCCACCGCTATGAGTGCTAATGCTTATCTAAAAAACTAATGTCATATCGAGCGTAGTTGAGAGATCTAAGAAAAGATTTCTCCAGTCCAGTCGAAATGACAAGTAATTTGTAAAAAGGAGAACGTATGAAAATCAACCCCTTAGCTGATCGTATAGTATTACAACAATTAGAATCAGAAGAAACTACCAAGTCTGGAATAATATTGCCAGATAGCGCCAAAGAGAAGCCCGAGCAAGGCAAGGTAATTGCTGTTGGTGCCGATGTTAAAGAAGTAAGCGTGGGCGATAAAGTGCTGTATGGCAAATATGGCCCCACCGAGGTAAAAGTAGACGACGTAGAATATATGATTGTCAAAGAAGAAGACGTACTCGCAATTCTTAAGGAAGGAAAATAATATGGCCAAAGATATTTTAAGCTCAGAAGAAGCTCGTAAAAAACTAAAGAGCGGTGTAGATCAACTAGCCGACACCGTAAAGGCCACTCTTGGCCCCAAAGGCCGAAATGTAGTGCTAAGCAAATCGTTTGGTAGCCCACTAATTACCAATGACGGTGTAACCATTGCCAAAGAAATTGAGTTACAAGACCCATTTGAAAATATGGGTGCTCAGATAGTAAAAGAAGTAGCTAGCAAAACCAACGATCAAGCTGGTGATGGTACCACCACTGCTACAGTATTAGCTCAAGCCATTATAGAAGAAGGTATCAAAAACGTTGCTGCTGGTGCCAACCCTATGGCTATCAGGAGAGGTATAGAAAAAGCTGCGGCCTACGTGGCGCTAGAGCTCAATAAAATCGCCAAACCGGTCAAAGAATCGGCTGAAATTGCCAATGTTGCTAGCATTTCAGCAGCCGACCCCGAGGTGGGCCAGCTGATAGCCGAGGTAATGAAGGTAATTGGCGAAGACGGAATAGTAACTGTTGAAGAAGGCCAAACTCTTGGGCTCGACAAAGAGGTGGTAGAGGGTATGCAGTTTGACAACGGCTACGTTAGCCCCTACATGGTGAGTGATACTACTAGAATGGAGGCAGTAGTAGAAAACGCCCAGATTCTTATTACCGATAAAAAAATAAGCTCGGTGCAAGAGCTATTGCCACTTCTCGAAAAACTAGCCGCCGAAGGCAAAAAAGACTTGGTAATTATTGCTGAAGATCTAGAAGGCGAAGCACTTACTACTTTGGTACTTAATAAATTGCAAGGCAGGTTTAATGCTGTTGGTATTAAGGCTCCAGCTTTTGGTGACCGACGCAAAGATATGCTTCAAGATATTGCTATTTTGACTGGTGGCCAAGTTATTACCGAAGAAATCGGCCTCAAACTAGAAGACGCTACTGTAGAGATGCTTGGTGAAGCCCGCAAGATTATCGCTACCAAAGACAACACTACAGTTGTGGGTGGTAAAGGTGAACAAAAAGCTGTAAAAGCCCGAGTAGACCAGATGAAAAAACAGCTAGAAGAACTAACTAGCGAATATGAAATGGAAAAACTCGCTGAACGAATTGCCAAGCTAGAGAGTGGTGTAGCAGTTATCAAGGTTGGTGCTGCCACCGAAGTAGAGCTAAAAGAAAAGAAAGCTCGCATAGAAGATGCTATTAATTCTACCAAAGCTGCAGTTGCCGAAGGTATTGTGCCAGGCGGCGGTGCTGCACTAGTTAAGGCCAGTAAAGCCTTGGGTAAACTAGTGCTGGACGAAGAGGAGGAACAGATTGGTGTGGCTATTGTACAAAAAAGCCTTGAGGCACCTATACGACAAATCGCTAGCAATGCAGGTATAAGTGATATTGCCGTAATACTTGAAACCATTGTAAAGGGCGATAAAAACTTAGGTTGGGATTTTGCTACCAACCAAAAGACCGACATGCTCAAAGCCGGCATAATTGATCCGGTAAAAGTAACTAAAAGCGCATTACTTAATGCTGCTAGTGCCGCAGCTATGTTGCTTACTACCGAGGCTGCAGTAGTAGACTTGCCAGAAAAAGAATCACCAATGTCAGGTGGTGGCGGTATGCCAGATATGGGTGGAATGGGAGGTATGATGTAGTTTCGCACTAAGCGACAATTAATTGACTTAAATAAAAAGACCTCTTACAACGGAGGTCTTTTTAGTAATTGACAAAGAGTATATAGCATGCTATACTACTATTTGTTCCATAAGGAATTTCCCGTTGATCACTAGGAGCGATATGAGCGACATGTTTGCTTTGACCGTCGGCAACGACGGTGTGTTCCACGCCGGTAACGCCAGTGATGACCTGGTACCCGGCGAGGAAACCACGCCAGTCTCCGCACCTCCGCGCGGTCTCGATCCCGAAGACAACGAGTTGCGCTCGCCCGTCTTCGATCCGCATCGCTGCCGAGCGTTGGCGGAATGCGACAGTTGGGACCTCCACGGCCCCGATCGCGTCGAGTCGAGTGGGCGAAAGCCCAGAGATCGCAAGTAGAAAACAGCAACAAACGCCCTGCCCACCCCGAGGCTTGCCCGTCAAAAGGCAAGCCTCTTTACTAATAAATCATTCTAGACACATAGTTTATAAATTGCTACAATTACTGGGCATTTGTACCCCTCAATAAGAAAGGCGAGAGATGACAGCGGTAGAGAGATTACGAGGTGGGCTTGAAAGAGAGGCTGCGCTCGAGGAAGCGTCGCGCAAAAGCATACCATGCCTAAAGCCAGGCATATTGGTATTAGCCGATCTAAGCGAACTACGCCATAAGGCAGACCGCCAAGATCTGCAGGTTCCGGTAGTGTTGATTCACTCCGTGGAGTGCAGTTGTTTCTGGAAAGCAGCCTGCACAACCATTAGGTCAACCAACCCAATCAATGGGCGAAAAATGCCAAGACTGGATTGCACAGGTGATGGTGTTCTTCCACAGCTGTATCTGCGTGCAAGTAAAGTCATCGAGCTACCCGATTTTGCGGTAGTTAGGCACTTGGCCACACTCACGCCAAATGATGCCGAGAGGGTAATTCGTACATACAATTATTACGGTGCCATTGCCAGTAGGCTGCGAAAAGTGGCCAACGGTATAAGCTAACTCACTCAGCCAACAGCCCTTATTGTCTACAACAGTAAGGGTTTTTAAATTACCAACTAGACACCCTACAGGTATGTTTGTTACAATAAATAGCGTTTTGTACCTTATAGGCGAGAGAGGCGAGGTAAGTTAATGCAAACTAAGCTAAGAGATCACACCCAGGCCGATATGGCCTTTAGAGCCGGTAGAACAGATAGGGCAATAAAGTACTACCAAGCGTGCCTAGATGTGTATCGAGTGAATGGTGATGTATATGGCCTGGCTGGCTGCACTCATTCTCTTGGAGTGGCCCTGGTATACGAAAACTGCCCCAAGGAGGGCATGGAGGCTCTTCTGCAGGCTCGTATAGCCTGGACTGGCCAAAACCGCATCAACGAGGTGGGCAGGGCCGAAAGAGATATTGGAGTAGCCCATATGCTGTTTAGGCAGTATTTTGAAGCCAACGAGTGGCTAGAACGTAGTCGCCAAACTCTTGGTTTTAGTAAGGCTACCGAGAGAGGCCTCACCGAGGCAAAGAGGGGTAGACTATACAGCCTAGATGGCGAGTTCGATATGGTTGATGGCTGTTTTGATGAGGCATTTACCCTTGTAGCCCAAGCACAGTCGCCAGAGGTAGTTTGTGTGGTACATATAGACAACGCTTTTGCCTGTATGGAGCGTTTGCAGTGGGGACATATGCACAACCATCTGGAGGCCGCTTGGCAGATAATTCATTGCCTGGGCGATCAACTAATACGGCAAATGTTGCAACTAACCACTCTCAATGCGCGCTGGTTAATGAACAACTCGGAGTGGGTGCACGCCCAGAAGTTATTTAGAGAGAAGTTTGTTGAACCTAGCAGAGATCTCTCGCCTGGAATGGTTGAGGTATTGAAGCGTGAGGTTGGTGCCGATGAACTTGCCGAACTACTACTAGTAGATTTCTAGCACTACGCCCTATCTGTTACGCAGATAGGGCTTTTTATATAACTTATAAAGTACATCTCAAACAATAATGTCAGTGAAACTATACAAATAGTATGTTTCACACCAGATGTGAAACATATATATAGAGTAGAGTGTATATAAAACTTGTAAAAAAGTATTGACAAACACCTCATAGTTTGATACAATACTTGGCGATACGGTGACCAGGGTAAAACCAATTGTCGTGTCGACACTTTGACAAAGCAAGGATCATATATAAGTAAACAACAATCATGTTGACTGTTGTGCTGCATAGACCGGTTTACAAATAAATGTTAGACCGGCGCATGCAGTACAACAGCAGTAAACAAAAAAGATAATACGCTTTTTTGTATGGTAGCCCAAACCAATTAAGCTACCGTTGCCCCAGGAGGGGTATATCGACATGACCAGCAACGACACCCGTACCAGCGCGCAGAAGCGCCAGGACACCATCAACGAGCGCAAGGCCGAGGCCGAGCGCCTGGGCATGAGCTACACCGACTACGTCAAGTCCCTCAAGGCCCAGAAGCGCAAGCCCGGCAAGAAGAAGACCGGCACGGCTCCGGCCGCGCAGGAAGACAGCGTCGAGGAGACCCGAAGGGCCATCCGAGGTGCCAAGGGCCAGACCGGTTCGACCGTGGCCGAGCAGGCAACGGCTGCGCTCACGCACATCCACGACGACGACAGCATGAGCTGGAAGGACGACGCCCACAAGGGCGAGGCCATCCTGAAGCTCATGTCCGGCGACGAAGAGGTGCAGCTGGCGGGTCTGAGGATGTACGAGACCAGCCTGCGATACACGGAGGCGGCACGCATCAAGGACGAGCTCATCGAGGGTGGCATCGACGATGACGTCGCCGAAACCATTCGCTTCAAGATGTGCAACCCGCACGCCGAAGTTCGCGAGTGGGTCAGCGAGGTAGTGTTGCCCAAGATCAAGTCGGGTGAATGGAGCACGGTCCCCAAGAAGGACTTTGCTACCACCAACCCGACGAGTGGCCCCAGCCAGAGCCCCGCTGAGATCCGTGAGGAGCTCAACAAGGCACTCGAGCAGATGCGGAACCACCCGTTCCGAAGCGCCATCGAGGCGCTCATCGTCGAGCAGGCTGAGGCCAAGGGCGGCAAGCACGCGAAGTGGGTCATCCAGGTTCTCAATGACGAGAGCGACCCGTTGCATCGTGCCAAGTCCATCCGGGCAGCAAAAGGTGTGTTCTTGAGCATTGGTCACCAGATTGCCGAACCGTTGGTGCCGCTCGACATCGCTCAGCTCGAGGCCGACCGCAAGGTCATCCTGGGCGACGTGAACGCGAGCAAGCTGACGGGCTGGGTGGCTGAGAAGATCAGCGACCCGGGCGATCTGAAGCACATGCAGAACCGTGCTTCCCTGAGGAAGGCCCTTGCCATCGCCCATGGAGTGCTGGGCAGGTACATCGAGACCGCCGCAGTGGTGGCCAAGGTACTCGAGACCATCGACCCGTGGTTCAGCTACGGCTGGGATGCGGAACTCGATGCGATCGAGCAGCGCGATGCCGAGCGCACAGCCAACCAGGCGAATCCGTACGTGCCCTGGAAGGTCGAGCTCATCGACGAAGCGCTGGCGGCTTACAAGGCCGACCTCGAAGACGGCGGGAGCGCGCTGCTTGCTCTGTGTGGCAACACCAACAAGCTGCACGGTCTGCTCAAGGCGATCGATGTGTTTCGACGCGTCGTGACCGAAACCGGACAGACCCTGTTCGAGAGCCACGAGTTGCAGATGCAGTTCGAGGCGCTTCTCGGTGGCGACAAGGCCAAGGCGAGCAACTCCAAGCCGAGTGATGGCGCGCCCACCCGGCGTTCCAGCACCTCCGAGGAGAAGCGAGCCAAGGCCGAGCGCAACCGGAAGAACCGGGAAGCCCGGGCCGAGGCCGACAAGGCCAAGGCCGCCGCCAACCCCGAGCGCAAGCGCGGGTACGAGCAGGTCGGGGGCCGCAAGAAGAAGAGTTAACTTCTTCCGCCGGTATCAGGAACCGGCGACAACCAACGCCGATTAACTTCGGCAAAAAACCTGAATTTCGTCCCCCACGTAGGGGCCGGTAGGAGATCGATTTCTGATCTGTGGACATGGTCCTTAACTACCGGCCCCTGGGGGCTGCAACAAGAAAGAGAATATATATGATATCTTGCTTTGTCTCTTTCCCAGAAAACCTATTATTTGGCTGAGATTCTGAAGCTAGTTCAGAATGACGAATTAGGCTTTGTGAGAAAGAACACCAAAACACCACCATACATTAGGTGGTGTTTTGTATATTAAACAATTATAATACCACTTGTAATTGTACCTACCACCACTATAGCTCACAGGCCGAGCCGAAAGGGGTACACAAGCTATGATGACCTCAATGGGAATTGAGTTCCCTGACGACCATATTCGAATTACTCCGCGCACTAGCGCCGAGCTAGACCGAGCAACTCATCAAGAAATCGCTCTGATGATACTTGCAATTTTGGCTGACAATAGACGATTGTACAGAGACGTACGTGAAGATGGCTATCGCTCGAGTATAAGGCGCGTAAAAACCAAGTACGATATCTTTGACCCCAATCTGGTTATAGATGAATCTGACTTGAAAAGATGGAAACGCATTCTCAAACGGATATTTATTCCCGCCGAGAATGAGCACGAGCGACGGCTCAATTGTCATAGTGCTGAAAAATGTCGTTTGCTTAGATTGATGGTACAAAAACGGTATCCAGAGTGGCGCGCAATGCTGGTAAATCATCCGGAGTATTCTGAGTACAATCAAGACTTAGATAGGATGATGCTTACAGAACTCGAAGCAATGCTCAGAGAGCTTAAGTGTATAGAAGAAATGGGTATTAGATTCTCTGATGATGGCGAAGTAGATACCACGAACAGTAGCTAAGAAGTGTGGCTAAGTCTAGCTGCGGTCTAAATATTTAGGCCGCTTTTTTAATTCTGATATACTAAGTAGTATGAATGATAATGCTTATGCCAAATTGAGCCAAATAGACAAAAATCACATTTTTGACGTGATAGATGCTCAGCCCAATCAGCTACGCCAAAACTACGCCGATAGTATGCGCGACGATATTACCGCCCAAGATGGGGTGGGTATAGACAACGTTTTGTTTGTGGGTATGGGTGGCTCGGCTTTGGCGGGTTCGCTGGCACACAACTGGCTAAGCTCGCGTAGTCAAGTGCCAATAGAGGTAGTGCGAGGCGATAAATTACCGGGCTACACCAGCAATAGAACGCTGGCAATAATATCTAGCTACTCGGGTGATACGGCTGAGACATTGGGAGCACTTGAGCAAGCCTTTAAGCTCAATGCTCAAATAATAGGGGTGGGCCGTGGTGGTAAATTAGCCAGGTTGTGCCGAGAGTCAAACTTAACATTTCTCAAATTGCCACAAGTAAGCCAACCACGGCTAGCAGTTTTTGCTTGCCTGCGCGCCCTAGCTTGTGTACTAGATGATATGGGCTTAGTAGCTGCCACCGATCTGCGGCGTGAGTTGCAAGATGCTGCTGATTACCTCGATACCGCTAAGTTGAGTTGGGGCAGCGATGCCACCCAAGACAATTTAGCCAAGCGGGTTGCTACTACACTACAAAACAAACCGGTAATTATCTATACTAGCCCTCTACTAGAGAGCGCTGGCTACAAATGGAAGATAGACATTAACGAAAACGCCAAACAAATGGCCTTTAGCAACACTTTTACTGAGCTAAATCACAACGAAATGCAAGGCTGGGTAGAGCAAACCAATGCTGAGTTTGCCAATATATTGCTACATACCGATTACGATAGTACTGCTGTTAAGGCACGTATATCTATTACCGAAAATTTATTAAAAAAATACGGTTATGAGCCTATACACTTAGAGGCCAGAGGTAGTAATCACATTCAGCAACTGCTCTACATTATATTATTGGGAGACTTTGCGAGCGCATACTTGGCAATACTAAATGGTGTAGATCCTACACCGGTAGAGATTGTTCAAGAATTTAAGAAAAAACTCGCTCTAAGCACTTAAAATTACTTCAATACTGCGCCTATGGTTGTAAAAAAACCCTTTTTATGCTAAAAATAGGTTGCCTGCTAATTAGTAGCGCGTACTTACCAACTATCAAAAAGGCTGGACCTCAATGTCTCCGTTTCCAACAAGCAAGAGGATTAAGGTAGCAGTAATTGTTGTAGATCTGCCAAACATGAACTCGCGACTAAGAGAATTGGTTGGTGCAGATGTTCATCTAGGCGAGGATCAAAAAATTCATTACGATGTGCTCAAAGCCTATTTTGAGTCATTGTTTGATGATGATACCGATATCAATGCCACCGCATTCATGAATGTGAGCCACGATAACTGGGGAGGGGCTCTTGGTTGGTCAAATAGCTCGATGAAGAGTGCTGGCTGGGAGGTGTATGTAAGACCTCGTATTGGCAAGTCTGATGTTGACGAAAATATGACAGCTCACATTGAGAAAATTACCAACAACCCAGCAAAAGAAGTGGTGATGGTGGCGATAGTGTCGCACGATGTAAGTCAGTTTGGAGGACTGCTTGCCCAATTGAGTAGACAGGGGATCAGAGCAGCATACGTAGCCTTTTCAGAAATGATCAGTCCTTGGCCAAAAGAAGGTGTAGAGGTAATTGATCTGCGCGACATTGCCGGAATTACCGACAAGCCCTTACCGGACCGTCTGCGATACGAGAACATACCCGCTGAGGGAATGTACTTATAAAATGCCCCAACTCTATTATCAGGAGTTGGGTTTTTTAATACACTAGAGCTCTAAGCCTTGAAAGAATATAATAAAGGAGTTCATTAACGATATACGGAGAGGTGGCCGAGTGGCTGAAGGCGCACGCTTGGAAAGCGTGTGGGCGGGCAACCGTCTCGCGGGTTCGAATCCCGCTCTCTCCGCCATTGTAGATTTTTTAATAAAAATAGAGCATAATTAAAAGCACTTATGGTAGATAATAATTCAAACGACATAGAAAACGAGGTTCAGGCTACTGAGTCGTCATTTAATGCCGATATACCCGGCGAAGACGTAGATAAAGGCTTAGCTGGAGTGGAACTTGTAGGTAAAAGAGCTGAAGAAAAGGCGGCTAAGCCAGAAGAAAAGCCCCCATCACTGTTTTCGCGCTACTTGAAGCTTGGATCAACCAAGCCGGCCGAAAACAAACCAACCACCAACCCAGATGTGCCCGAGCAGTTCTTAATGCGTTGGAGTGCTCCTGAGTTTGTGCAGACCCACAAACCCATTGGCTGGTATATAGGTTTCGGTATATTTTTTATAGCCATGATAGCGCTGGCTGTATTCACTAGGCAATATCTAGCTATTGGTGTATTTGTACTGATGGCGATTACACTATTTATTTATGCCAATCGTCCACCTAGAGTACTGCAGTATCAAATAAGTAATTATGGTGTGTATGTGGGCGACAAAAAATATATGTATGACAACTTTGATGCCTACTATGAGACGAGCGATTATGGCCAAACGGTATTAGAGCTAGTGCCAAACGGCAGATTTGGCACGCTAGTAAGCCTGCCCCCTGCTGAGCACAAGTTAGAACAATTAGAGCAAACACTTGGACAAATGCTACCCAAGGTAGATAACCGCGAAAATATTGTTGATAAGCTTTTTAGAAAACTACGATTTTAAAAAATCAGCCATCTAAGGCTGACTTAATAATACCTGGTGCGCCCGGCGGGATAGCGGCTAACGCCTTCTCCCTGTGGTGCTCGACCAAAACACTAACAAGTTTGGTTTTGCTCTGCGCGCCTCCTGCACCGAACCATAGGTTTCGACTCTGTCAAACAAACCAATCTCTAGCCCTCATGTAAACATGAGTACCAGAGATTGGTGCGCCCGGCGGGATTCGAACCTACGACCTTCAGTACCGCAAACTGACGCTCTATCCAGCTGAGCTACGGGCGCGCATCTTGATTAATTTAATTTGCACTATTGCTGTGCAACAGAGAGATTATACCCTATTATTCGGCAAAATAAAAGAAACACATTAGTGATATTACAATGCAAAAAGTACTTGACAATAATGCTAGTGTTAGCTATAATACTACTCATGTTCATTTTCATTACGAATAGAACTGAAACTTCTAGGTTGAACCGCTGACCTCCTCAGCGTGTCTCACCCAAGGAGCCGGTCGCCCATCGCCCGCCCGGCCGGCTCCTAAAATCTCCTCTTGTACTGTGCAATGTAGTGCCAACGCGAAGCGCCAAGGCGTAGCGAGGCGCGATCTTCACCTTTTGCAAAGAGAGGTGGCATGGTCAAGGAGAACCCCAATCAGCCAGGGGTCAATTGCGGGTAACAAAGATTCTGCGGTTGTTAAATTACACCACCGCGGTGCCAACCAAAAAGGGCTGACTAAATCACTTTTTGGAATCTTTAACAGAGCTTGATAACTATCGCTACTACTGGAGACGCTGCGGCGTCGTGGAAGGTAGTGGATGATAAGCTCGCAGCCTGCCGGCTGAGACTCTGCTCTCCTAGCAAGAGAGTTAAAGAAGGCAAACTGTCCAGGCAGTATAAAAAACAGGTGAGGCATGAGCCAAATCTGTTTGGCGCCCCATCTTGGGCGTATAAGAGTTTGGTGTAGCTCAATAGATACGAGGGTGCGAAGAGCCTGGACTCTTCAAGCCTTCACCAGTTCTTTAAAGATCGGGGTTCGGTCGGCTCCTCCTCTCGCCGGGACCCGCCACCGACCGAACCCCACTTCGCCAGTCAGCGGCCTCAAGCTGGCGATCCCGAGAACATCGGGAGGGGCGCTCCGCATAGGAGCTACAACCACCCCGCCATGAGGCACCCTGGCCATCGTCCAGGGTTACTAAGAGAAGATACAACGTCCACCGGTAGGGAGGGCCACCAAGGCCCTCCCTACCACGACCACCCACCAATTGGTGGGTTTTTTTATTACTGCTATAATATTAAGTCAACAACAATGAAAAACATTATTATTTTTAGCAAACCCAGTCAGCGTGCAAAAGCCATAGCGGCCAAATTAAAAAATGACCTAAAAGAATTAAAAAAATCGCCTAGCAAACCGATTGTAGTTGCTATAGGTGGTGATGGTACTATGCTAATGGCTATAAATAAATACGAGAACAAAGATGTATTGTTTATAGGTATATCTGCTGGACACTTAGGGTTTTTACAGACACTTAACTATGAAGACACTCCATTACTCATTCAATCAATTGAGAAGAATCAATTTAGTATAATTTCTGCACCAATGTTGGGTGTTCGATATGTCGATAACAAGCAAGTGTTGGGCTACTGTTTTAACGATATTACCATTGAACGGTCTGGCCCCAGAGCGGCACGTTTCCAACTGCATGTAGACGACTTTGAAGGAACATTTATTGGTGATGGAATTATTTTTTCAACACCTCTCGGCTCAACTGCCTATTCACTTGCGGCTGGCGGGCCCATAATAGATTCGCGTGCTCAGGATGTATTTGTGGTGAGCCCCAGCAATCCGCACATATCGGCGCTTTACTCTAGCTTACAGCGACCACACGTAATGCAAAAGGGCCGAATTATTAAGGTAGAATCTTACCCCGAAGATCGCAAAGAAAGACCCATACAGCTATCAATAGACGGCCATATTATTACCAATAAACTTACTCGTGGTGTTGAAGTATTTGTATCTGATAAATCTGTAAAATTATTAGAACTTAAAGAAAAAGATTTTCATAGTCGTATAGACAAAAAAAGACTCGGTAAATATTAAATATTATCTGTGATAAATTGTTTTAAGCCTTCAATGTCTTTTTTGTTCTCATCATAGAAGAAAGTTTTAATCCCTACTGACTCAGCTGATTTTGCCGCTTCAAGCTTGTGTTCAAAATATATTACGTCATCACTCTTGAGTTTGTAGTGTGATAGCATTTGTTTAAAATACTCTGGGTCGGTTTTTTCGGGATTATGTTGGAGGGTGAATAGTTCATAAGGCAAATAGGTGAGACCAAACTTTTTAATTTCTTTATTGTTGGCGCCGGTAAGTATAATCTTCTTATTAGGGAAAGTATCGAGCATATCTACCATTGGCTTATATAAACCCTCGTCTTTTGTTACTAAGCCACCAATAGCATCTACTAATATTGTTTTCATGAATGTATTATACAATAGTTGAGTATAATAGATGTAGTGGAGAGGTGACCGAGTGGTTGAAGGTGCTGCTCTCGAAAAGCAGTGTGCGTTTACGCGTACCGTGGGTTCGAATCCCACCCTCTCCGCCAAATTTATATATACTACTATTACAATTTTATTAGAATAATCTCAATAATTACTAAGCCAACGGCCATAATGGACAAAAGAGAACAGCACAAACAACAATTAGCAATTTTAGGTAAAGAGCTACAAGGCAATACTCAGCCCATACGCATAGCCAAAAAAACTATCTCCAACCTTTTTCGTTATGAGGGCAGCAAGCCAGACATTGGTAGTCGAGAGGTTGATTTGAGCAAATTCAATAAGCCTCTCTATGTTGATACCAAGGCAAAAACTCTTGAGGTACAAGGGCTAACTACTATGAATAATATTGTAGATTTTTGTTTGCCTCACGGATTGTTGCCACTTATTACTCCAGAACTTAAACATATTACAATTGGCGGAGCAATTGTTGGTATAGGTATAGAGTCTAACTGTTACAAATATGGGTTTGTGCATGACAGCTTGCTTGAGGCTGATGTATTGTTGCCGGATGGCACAATTGTAACAGCAACCGCTACCAATGAATACTCAGACCTGTTTTATGGCTTACCAAACTCATACGGTACTTTGGGCTATGTGTTGCGGGCCAAAATAAAACTGCGCAATGCCACCAAATACGTGAGCTTACACACTCAAAAGTATTCAGATTCTAAAAGTTTACTTGCGGCAATTAAGCGAGCCACCCAAGACACCAGCATAGACTATGTAGAGAGTTTAGTCTACGATGCCAAAACCATGTTTTTGACTGTAGGTGAGCAGGTAAAAACTTTGCCGAACGGCGAAAAGCTGTCTAGCATATATGGCTCCTCGATATTCTATAAAGATATTTCAAAACCCGGCGACATGTACTTGCCTACCAAAGAGTATATATTTCGCTACGACCCTGAGTGGTTTTGGAATGTGCCAGAGTCAAAATTTTATAATTTGTATCGAAGAATTGCGCCACCGGCTTTGCGTAACTCGGGGTTCTTTACGCGCTACAATGCGTTTAGAAGTCGGCATGTGTCGCAAATCGAAACCGATAATAGCCTAGAAAGGCTTATTCAAGATTGGGAAGTACCGTGGCCACAAGCTCAGGGACTACTAGACTTTGGACTGGCCAATATTGATATGGCCGGCCACCCATGGCTAATAACAGTAATTAAGACCCCAGCAAAGGCGACTTGTTACCCAATGCAAGCTAATACTTTGTATCTTAATCTGGGCTCATACAGCTTTGTAAAAAAACTTATTGGCAAAGAGCCGTATTACAATACCAAAATAATGGACGATTACTGCTTTGAGCACGACGGAATAAAAATGCTTTACTCAAGCTCGTTTATGAGCCAAGCCAAGTTTAATAAAATATATGCAGGCGAAAAATATAAACAACTCAAGCAAAAGTATGATAGCGGTAAATTAGCGCCCACTACCTTTGAGAAAATAACGCGAACTTAAGTAGTGATGCCCAATAAAAGTAAATTTTAAAATATTGTAATTATCTGTATAATAAATTGCAATAATAGTATACTCATAAAAGAATGTGTGTCCCAGATAGGACACTATAATAATTAATCAAAGGGGATAGATGTGGCCAACAACGAACACAAAACCAAATTAATCAAACTACTAGCTCAAGCCGATGTGAAAGTAGGAGGTAGTAGAGCTCAAGATATTCAAATACACGACGAGCGATTTTACGATAGGGTGTTTAGCGATGGTAGTTTGGGCGTTGGTGAAAGCTATATGGATGGCTGGTGGAGCTCTAAACAGCTAGACAAGACAATGACGCTGGTTTTTAAAGCTCAATTAAGCGATAGGCTCGGGCTAGACGACAAGGTTAAATTTGCTCTGTATCATATTAAAGCTCGAATTGCCAACCAACAAGCTGGCAAAAAAGCATATAAGAATGCCCAAAGTCATTATGATATTGGCAATGATTTGTATGAGCCAATGCTGGGGCGCACCATGGCTTACACTTGTGCTTATTGGGCTAGGGGAGCCAAGACTCTCGACCAAGCCCAGACCGATAAGTATGAATTGATATGCCAAAAGCTTGGTCTTAAGCGCGGTATGACAGTACTCGATGTAGGCTGTGGTTGGGGTGAGCTAGCAATATATATGGCTAAAAAGTATGGCTGTGAGGTTGTTTGTCTTACGCCGGCTCACGAGCAAATAGCCTATATTAAGGCTCACGCAAAAGGCCTTAAGGTAAAGCCTATCTTAACAACTTGGCAAGACTACCCGGGCAAGACTAAGTTTGATAGAATTGCCGCAATTGGTGTGATGGAGCATGTGGGGCCCAAAAATTATAATGCATTTTTAACCAAGATGCACAACCTGGTAAAACCAGATGGTTTATTTATACTCCATACTATTGGTAGCAACAGAAGTATAGTTTCTATGGACCCCTGGATAGATACCTATATTTTCCCTGGAGGAGTATTGCCATCTATCAAACAAATTGCCGCCGCCGCAGAAGGCAAGTTTGTGATGGAAGACTGGCACAATATGGGTGCTAATTATGACCCAACACTTATGAGCTGGTACAAAAACTTTATTAAGGCTTATCCCAAGCTAGATCACGAAAAGTACGACGAACGCTTTAAGCGCATGTGGGAGTTTTATTTGCTAGCTTGTGCTGGACAGTTTAGATCTCGCAATATTCAACTCTGGCAAGTAGTCTATAGCCCGCGCGGTGTCGAAGGCGGCTATAAGTCGGTTCGCTAATATTTTTACAAAAGTTAGCTATGCCTATTACATATTTAAGGTACAATTAAATATATGGCAAAAACAACCCAAGAAACTAAGACCTGGAATTTAGATGATATTATCATGCTCGATAAGTTTCCAGAGACACTCAAACAGGCATATGCTCAGATAGATCAACTGGCAGAGTTTTATGCCGAGAGCGTAGAACCTGGCATGACAGAACAGGACTTTGTCACATTTTCGAGCCTTAATGAGTCTACTATTGAGTTACTGATGAGGCTTGGTAGCAGGGCTGAGCTTATGCAGTTTGCTGATCAAAAAGATCCACAAGCACTCAAGCTCAAGAGTCAATGCAAAGACATTGAGCAATATTATACCGAGAAGATGCAATCAGCTGGACTTTGGCTAGAGGGCAAAGAAGTGGAGGGTAAACTACAACTTGATGACGCCAATGCAGCACGTCTTTTTGCGAGCGTGCCAGATTTAGAATATCAGTTGCTCTACGATCGTTCTATGGCAAGCCACAGCCTCCCTGTCGACCAAGAAAACATTATTTCCGCAAAAAATCAGAATGGTACCTCGGTACTTTTTGACCTTTACGGCTTACTCGATGCCGAAATGTCATATCGCTTTGTCTCTCAAAAAGGTGAAGTAAAGGTGCTCACTCGGGGTGAAGTAGATACACTCAAGAGTTCTGGCGATGCATATGCTCGCAAAGAAGCATTTAGGTGTTTCTTTGAGGCGTACAGTAAAAACATCGAGAAGTTCTTTATGATCTATCAGGCTCGAGTTAAAGACTGGATATATACTGCCAAGCTTAGGGGCTATCCTACGTCTATTTCAATGCGCAATGCTGCCAATCACGTCCCAGATGAGGCTATCAATACGCTTCTTCAGGTGTGTATGGCAAATAGTAAGGTATATCACAGATATTTTGACTACAAGGCCAGGTTTTTAGGGCAGACTAAGCTATCACGATTTGATTTGTATGCTCCGGTTGGCGAAGATACCACAAACATCTCATATGACGACGCTGTAGATTTGGTACTCGAGGCATATCAAGAATTTGATGCAGAATTTGCCGCTAAGGCTCGTAGTATTGTTGATGCTAGTCATATTGATTATCAACAAAGAAATAATAAGATAAGTGGTGCATTTTGTGCGGGTATCGCTCCCAGTATTACGCCCTATGTGCTTACCAACTTCGCCGGCAAGGGAAGAGATGTGAGTACCATCGCGCATGAGCTTGGCCATGGTATACACTATCTTTTCGGTAATCACCTGAGCATCTCTGCACAACATACTACACTGCCACTCGGTGAGACTGCATCTACTTTCGGCGAGATGATACTTTTTGACAAGCTACTCTCAATGGCGAAGGATGATGACCAAAAACGATTTTTGCTAGCAGACAGGCTTGCTGATAGCTATGCGGGAATAGTACGTCAAAATTCATTTACTCAGTTTGAAATAGTTGCGCACCAAGAGCTGTCAAAAGGAGTCTCTGAAGAGGAACTATCGAAGCTTTGGCTCAAGAGCTTGCAAGATCATTTTGGAGAAAGTGTAGAACTTGACGACATGTTTGGCCGAGAGTGGGCATATATATCACATCTTTTTGATCGTCCATTCTACTGCTATGCGTACTCGTTTGGTGAGCTACTAAGTATGTCGCTTTATAAGCGCTACAAAGACGAAGGTGAAAGTTTTGTACCCAAGATTAAACAAATATTGAGTGCCGGTGGGTCGCAGTCACCCGAAAAAGTATTAGCCAAAGTTGGTATTGATATGACAAGTGCTCAGTTTTGGCAAGATAGCTTTAAGATAATTGAAGATTGGCAGGATCAACTAGAAAAGCTATGATCAAGTTTGTACTCTGGGATTTTTATAATGTCTTGTACTTTCCTCGCACCGACCAGCTCAATACAGAGCTAATAGAGTTTATAGAAGACCACAACAAAAAATATGGCTTTGGAGTACTAACGGCCGTAAATTCTGATATTACCAACTGGCTACAAGAGCGTAAGGTAAAACGTTACTTTGAATTTATTAAAAATACTACTGAGCTAGGATTGCCAAAAACCGATCCTGGTCTTTACGAAACAGTCCTAAACAGTCTGGGCTTTAAACCCAACCAAGTACTAATGGTTGACGACTTAAGCGAAAATTTAGTGGCCGCTAATGAGGCCGGCTTACTAACTCTTAAATATCGAAAAACAGTGCCATTTAGTAAACAACTAAACGAAGCTAATATTAAGCTGTAGCTTATTTCTTTTTTAGATCTAGTGCGCAAGAATTTATACAAAACCGTTGACCAGTAGTCTCTTTGGGGCCGTCTTCAAACATGTGGCCCAAGTGCGCACCGCATTTACTACAAACTACCTCGGTGCGCTTCATTCCCAATGTATTATCTTCTATAAGCTTGGTTGAGCCTGGTACGGCCTGGTCAAAGCTTGGCCAACCTGTTCCGCTATCAAACTTTGTGCCACTCTCAAATAGTTTTTGACCACAAACTACGCAGTGGTAACTACCATCGGTATGCTCATTTACATATTTGCCAGTAAATGGTGTTTCGGTCGCTTTGTTTTGCGTCACCTCGTAAGTTAGTGGGTCAAGTTTAGTTTTGAGATCTTCTTTGTTCATAGGTTTATTGTAACACTACATGTAAAATGAAATAATGACGAAAAAAGAATTTGTACAATCTGAACGCCAGTTTACGGTTGATTTACTTAAGAAGCTTAAGCCCGAGCAGTGGAATACACAAACACTATGTGAAGGGTGGAGTGTAGAAGAATTGGCTGCTCACTTGATAACTCGTGAGCGAAATATAATAGGCGGTATTGGGCTGGTGGTGCCTAGCTTGCAAAAACTGCATGAAAATCGATTGGCTAAAGTGGCCATGCATGGCCACGAGTACATTATTGAAAAACTACAAAATTATCCATGGTACATACCGGCCAGTGTAAATGTTGCCGAGTTTTGGGTACACAACGAAGACTTTTTGCGAGGAGAGCTAAAAATGAAACGCCCGGCTCCTACCAAGAAAGAAAATGATATTATTTGGAGTAGCCTTAAAGGCTTGGTAAAAGTTAGAAAGACAATGTTAAAAGACCTAGGTAATGTAAGATTAGAAAACACAGAAAATAACGAAGTGATTGATATTCAATTTAAAAATAGTCATAAAAAGACAGTCGTACGAGGAAATGCAGGTGAACTGCTTCTGTTTTTCTATGGTCGAAGAAAAGCTGCAAATGTAAAGTTCAGCTAGTCTCGTAAACTTTTTTATAAGAAAACTCACTATTCTTTAAAGCTTCAGCAAAATTCAATAAAATGTTGAGATTATTAATGCCAACACCAAACGCCTTTTCTAAACTTTCTAAACCACGAATGTTTTTATTGAGCCTATTACTATCTTTTGTGAGAAAAGCTACTGTGCCATCAACGTAATAATTCCAGCCTTCTTTTTCTGGCACAGATGCTTTTTTAAAATACTCTATTGCCTCTTGATAATTATTTTGGCCATCCAAAGCGAGTAATTGTCCAATATGAAAGTGCATAAATTTTTCTAAATCTCTATCTTCAACTGACCCAGTATGTAGTTTGTCTGAATTTATCTTAAGATATTTTTTTATAACTTCAACCGCTTCAAGGGGTTTGCCGGCTTTTTCTAACTTTCTCCAGCCCTTTTCTTCATTCTGATCAAACTCTTCGGGTGATAGTTTGAGAAACTCACTATAATCAGTCATCAATTATTCTCTTATGTGTTTTTTGGTTTCTTTACTAATACTTTTAGCTTGTTCGTCGAGCTCTTTGAGGTTGGTAGGAATTGGATTGTTTTTAAGTAAATCAGCCATAAAAACAGTATTGTGTACCATATACATGATAGTTCGGTTGGTATATAGATGGTCTTGACCAATCTCTATATAACTTGGGCCTGGGCCAGCATCGCCTACCCAATAACTATCTGAGTTTGGGGCAATAGTAGCTCCTAAGTGAGTGAGGTTAAACAGTGTGTTGGCCGCAACATTGTGTGCACCATCTTCGTTACCGGTAACGATTGTTGCTCCCACCTTGTTGTATAGAGGGTATTGGCCGGTTTTATCGTCGGCTTCGTCGTAGCCTCCACTAAGTCGCTCCATCACCATTTGAGTTACAGAACCACGTACTCCAAACCATATAGGACTACCAATAATAAGAAT
>CAYMHI010000002.1:69232-73955 GCA_964390265.1 uncultured Candidatus Saccharibacteria bacterium
TTAATTTTGGCATTTATTTGTGGCCACTCATCGCCATCGCCCTCATCAGAATTAATACCAAACGAAATATTATAATCTATGACTCGAATTACTTCGGTTTTTACACCAAGCTTATTATATTCTTCTACCGCTTTGTCTATTAAAGCTTCGGTATTAGACTTGCGTGGAGATTTTTTGAGCGTGCAGTTAAGTATGAGTGCTTTGAGTGCCATAGCGATTGTCCTTGTTTAATACTCTTATTGTAGCAGACTGGTTATAAGCGATATATAATAGCAATATGATTAAAGAAAAAACAGAAAAGGCCGACTTTGGCGGTGGGTGTTTTTGGGGAGTAGAAGAAGTATTTCGAAAATTGCCTGGCGTAATTAAAACAACCGTTGGTTACGAAGGCGGCCATGTTGATAATCCTACTTATGAGCAAGTATGTAGCCATGCTACTGGCCATGCCGAGACTGTACAAATAGAGTTTGATCCCAAAAAGGTTAGTTATCAAAAGCTTTTAGAAGTATTTTTTGAGAATCACGACCCAACACAATTAAATAAACAAGGGCTCGATGTAGGCGATAATTACAGGAGTGTTATCTTTTACCATAACAATGAGCAAAAGAAATTAACTGAGGAATATATTGCCAATCTAAATAACTCAAAAAAGTACAAAGATCCAATTGTTACCCAAGTATTACCAGCAAGTACTTTTTGGCATGCCGAAGAATATCATCAACAATATTTGCATAAGCGCAATCTTGGAGTATGCTAATAACTAAGGATAATATTTATGCATATTAAACACCGCTCACTATTCGCAATCGTTCTACTAGATATTATTACACTGGGGCTGTACTCAATATATTGGTTTTTCATTACTAAAACCGAGATGAATACTATTAATGCTCAGAGCGCAAAAGTACCGTTCTTTTTGTGGTTTTTTGTGCCAATTATAAATATTTGGTGGTTTTATAGATTTTGTAAAGCTATGAATGTTATTACCAGAGGCTCACTTGGCGTGTGGGTGGCATTTTTTGCGCCCATAATATTATATTTTGTAGCAATATTTGTACTAAATATGTATAGTCAATTTTTTGTAACCAGCTTAACCCAAACCAACTTTTATTTTGTACTGTTTTCAATTGCACTCAGCGCTGTCGTAAGTACTTTACCAATACTCTATTATCAATCAAACTTAAACAAAGTAGCTCGCTAGCTTCAACAAACAGTATTGCGCTATACTATAAGTACTTATGTTTGGTATTCCAATCAATGTTTTACCTTTAGCAATTATGGGTTTGGTAGTGTTTCTTTTTGGCGTGCGTGGATTTTTACACTACCAAAATATTAAATCACCTTTAACTCTTTATTACTCATGGACAGGTGTTTTATTTGGATTATCTGGGTTGCTTTACGCAGCCCCCTTTGCTTTGGTCAGCAGTGAGCTAGCCCTTAAAACATTTGTAACAATTGCAGACTTGCTTTTTTATGCAGCCCTAATTTTGCAGATGCGAATTATTTGGTACCTAGGTTTAAAACAAAAAATATCTTTTATGTGGCTTTTTTGGCCTACTATAACGCTTTCAGTAATAGCACTTTCATTCGATTTAATAAAAAGATCTCAAACCAGATTTTATGTCGATGGTAATTTGGCTGTGTTTCCTACCTCTCAAGCTACCCTTTATATGCTTGCTTTAATGAGTTTGAGCATAATCATTGTGGGCGTTTTAACACTTGCCCATGTAAGAGAGCTTAATAAAAGTGCACAAAAAATTCGATTAACAACTTTGGGTGTAATGTTTATATTTGCCGGTTTAACTGTTGAGTATAACTTCTTGTTTTTAAATGGTAGCAACACTAGCCCTGTAATTGTATTGGGTTATGCAATTGCGGCAGTTGGGTTTATTGTTGGGCTGTTTTTTGTCCGCCGAAAAAAAACATAGCTGTAGAATAGTGTTTTTTTATAAAGTATACTATTAGGGTAATGATTAAAATCCCATCAAATACATTGCCTATATTTGCCATTGGCATCATAGCAATACTGTTCGGTATAAGAAGTTTAATGTATTTTAAAAAAACAAGATCTCCATTATTTAGGTACTTTGGTTGGGGAACTATTTTATTTGGAATGTCTAGCTTATTTCTGGTTTTTCCATACATTTTATCTCCTAGTAGCGAAATTATAAAAATTTTAGTAACTATAAGTAACATTTTATACATATTTGCAATATTTGTTATGTTTAGAATTATTTGGTACTTAGGGTTCAAAAAAAGCATATCTTACCACTGGGTGTTTTGGCCGGTCTTAATATTGTCTTCTACGTCTCTTGCATTTGACCTGCAAAAAAGGATTAATGCAAACTACTACCTTTCTGGCAATATAGCGTATTATAGTGCTAGCGCTTCATCTACAACTATTCTTGCATTACTTTCACTTAGTATTGCTGTAGTAGGTGTACTTACTATCCAACAAGCCAATGAGATTACCGACATTGTCCAAAGAAAAAGAATAAAAATAATTGGCATCATGTTTTTAATAGCTGGGTTAATAGTAGAATACAATTTTCTATTTAATAGAGTGGAAAATACTATACTCAATTCTCTTGTTGCACTAATATTAGATTTTATACTCTTACTAATATTCATATTGTTTATAAGATATAAGGTGCGTAAAAAACAATAATGAAACAAAATTATTTATTACATAAAAATACGTTATACATAGCTCGGGGTGGCGGAGGCGGCTCTTCGTCTAGTTCTGGCGGAGGTGGTCACTCAAGTTCTAGCTCAAGTTCATCACGTTACTCAAGTAGCAGTAGTAGTTCTGGTTCTGGAGCTGATTTGCCTTGGTGGGGAACTACCTTGATCATTTTTTTAAGTTTTGGATTGCCTATAATTATTATTATTTTAATAGTTAAATTCGGTAAAAAAGTAGGCTCCGGAAGTTTATCTGGGCCTCCTGCCGGATACATAGACACACAAAAAACTGGTAATGAAGAAGAAAAAAAGCTCGCCATGCAAGCAAGTGATATTTTCTTGTCTTTTCAGGGTGCGTGGTCTGAATTTGATCTAAAAGCCATGAAAAAGATTACTAACCCAGATTATTACAAAAAAATGGTACTTGAACTTAATGTGCTACAAAATTATGGACGCCAGAACATAATGGATAACGTAACCATACATAGTGCCTATATTTTGAAGAACAGTGATTACTCTAGTGAGTTTAATATCTATTTTGTGGCCAGCGCAAACGATAAATTGGTAGACACCAGAGAAAATAAAACTATCTTTACCGACAACAGTACATTCTCGGAGATATGGACCTTTGTAAAAAGCGGTAAAACCCACGTACTAAGCGCAATTACGCAAACTACTGCCGAGGCGAGCAAGTTTGACTCCGGTATTGCCGAGTTTGCTAAGGCTAATAATTTTAATTACGACCCAGACTTTGGTTGGTTAATGATGCCTAACCGAGGGGCCATATTTGGCCCGGCTGGGTTTGGTAATGCCGATATTAATAACCACGTAATTGGTTATTTTAAAGACAAAAAACGCGGAGAAAAGATTGTAGAGTTTTATAGCTATGAGCCCAAAGCTGGTGTTGGTATGCAGCCATTTGTGGTAGCTCAAGCTATACTGCCTAAAAGCTACGACGACATATTGGTAACCGAGAAAAGCTGGTACGATTTTAAGCCCAAAGCTAAGGGTTTAACCAAAATTGAAACCGAGGGTGTAGAGTTTAATAAAAAGTTCGCTGTATGGGCCGCAAATTCCGATCGTGCCACTAGTTTTGAGCTTCTTGCTACCAACTTTATGGAACGAATTTATGCGCTAGATTTCGAAGTTAATATTGAAGTTGTTGATAATGTTTTGTATTTATATGGTCCAGGTAAAAACATTAATTATAGCGATATGCTTGAGGTGTTGAGCTGGGCTTTTGAAGAAATGAAGATGTAGAATGACCCATTCTGAACCAACACCAATACCGTTATCAGAACGTACACCACATCCTAAACGCTTGTCACGTGAAGCCGCAAAAAGACTGCATGATGGAGGCCAGTTGCCAGATAGCGAAGGGTTACGCGATGCATCAGGGTTTGACCCTGAGAAGCATATAAACAATGATGAAATTAGAATACAAAAAAAACCCGAAGTATACGCTATTCAAGCCCATTTGATTGCTGAGCTTGCCAAAGTGGTTCTACGGGGTGAAGGTGAGAACATTAGATTTGCTATTCCAATTGAAGAAGATTATACCGCTGTAACGGGTATTTCTAAATTGACCCAAGAACTTGTCAAAACCGGTGTATCTTATGAGATGAAACTGGCTAAAATCAAAGTGTTGGAGTCCCCGAATAACAGGTTGGCGTTTGATCGACTTAAAGAATTGCAGGGTAGAGAAGAGCTAACTGGAATTTTTCAATCTGATATTATTCGAGGTACTATCAAGCTAATACAAATGATAAATACCCAATCTGAAATTCAGGGTCTTAATCTCACTCCTGAACAAAAACGTAGAACAGTATTGGATAGCATTGATATATTGGAAGATATCGCAGAGTTAAATGATACGCACGAGAGAAGACTTTTTCAAAATGAATATCCTGACTATGATGATGAAAAATACGGCACGTCGTACAACTACTCGCTGTTCCACTTTGCCTTTGGCCTGGTACGTCACCGCTTGTTGTTTTTGTTGTTTGTTGTTGTTGTTGTTGTTGTTTTTTTTGTTTGTTGT
>CAYMHI010000002.1:73965-79440 GCA_964390265.1 uncultured Candidatus Saccharibacteria bacterium
GAGAAGACTTTTTCAAAATGAATATCCTGACTATGATGATGAAAAATACGGCAAATTTACAGCTAATTTTGTTGAGGGGGTACTTGAGAAGCAACAAGATGGATCATATAGACTTGCAATAACTACTCCACGTAATCCTAAACCTAAAACTGGGCTATTCGGTGCCACCATAGGTTGTCCAGCCGGATTTCATCTTGAAGAAGGTGAATCAGCGCTACGCAAAGTAGCAATTGCGATAGTTAACGAAGCATACGACAGGGGTCTTTTTGAACCTGCGCTTCAGCAATATGAGTCTGAAAGACAATAGTTAAATTCCTTTAACTACATTGATGATCATAATTATATTTCAAACTAAATACATGACTAGCTAATTGTTATACTTGGTCATATGAGATAATATAATTGTAATGACAAAAACAAAACTTACGTCTAAATCAACAGTCACTCTAAATAATGGCGTAAAAATGCCAGTAGTAGGCTATGGCACCTGGAAGATATTACCAAACTCTTCAGCCGAGAAGGCCGTAACGCATGCATTAGAAAACGGCTATAGGTCGATTGATACTGCTAGGATATATTTAAATGAAAAAGGTGTAGGTAGAGCAATAAAAAACTCATCGGTAAAAAGAGATGAGATATTTATTACTACCAAACTATGGAACTCAGACCAAGGCTATGACAAAGCTTTAAAAGCATTTGATAAGTCTCTTGATAAATTAGGATTAGACTATGTTGATATGTACTTATTGCACTGGCCGGTGCCAGAGAAACGAATTGAAAGCTGGCGTGCACTAGTAGATATATATAAATCAGGTAGAGCTAAAGCGATTGGAGTTTGTAATTTTACTGAGGAGCATTTGGCTGAGCTTTTACATACTACCAATACAGTGCCAATGGTAAATCAGGTAGAATTCCACCCATTTCTATTTCAAAAACTATTATTAGATTATTGCGTTGAGAATAAAATACAACTTGAGGCCTATAGTCCTCTGGCCCATGGACACCGCGTGCAAGACCCGGTATTAAGCGAGATAGCTGCTAAACACGCCAAACGCGCCGCCCAGGTGATGTTGCGATGGAGTTTGCAGCACGGTAATGTTATTATCCCCAAATCTACTCAAGACGAGCACATGCATGAGAATATAGATTTGTTCGATTTTGAGCTTGATAATTCAGATATGGAAAAGATAGATAATCTTAATGAGAACTACCGAACTTGCTGGGATCCGACTGGAATGTAAGTTAGACAATAGATGATTAACTTTAGACTTTAGCACTAGGAAGTAGACTCAACTCACTTAGTTTGTGTTCAAGCTGAAAGCATAATCAAACAAACTATTATTTACTTATGACCCTTATTCTGCTAAAGTAGTCTACCAGTACCTTATAGACAGGAGACAGAAGTGGCTAGACCACCAGTAACTCATAGAATTGTTTTGGCAAAAGGAGTAAAGTCACCAAGCTGGTTTAGTAACATTACGCTTGTTACTGAAAAACGCATAAAAGTAATGGGTAAGAATCGTACTGTTGTGCAAATTCGTGGCGGATCTCACGTAGCCTTTTTGCCTGGTGGGATTGTCGATGCAAAGCTACAGTGCTTTAAGAGGCCACTAGTGATATTCGGTGAAGATGAAGTGATGTTTATTGAGTACATGCTGAGTTGTGGCATATATAGGGTGCAAAACTATCATTTCTGTTTGGCCTGCGCAGCCAACAGTGGAGTATTAATAGAGCCAATTGGTGAGCGCATAGCGCCAGATGTAAGGCTATATAAATGCATAAACTGTAGTGATGAGTGGGGCTTTGAGATAGATTAGTAATACTGACCAAATGTAATGTTTGGTCTTTTTTATACGGTATTTGCTAAAAAATAGACTTGAAAAATGCTATGGCTTAAGTTATACTACTAGGCTTGTACCTTAGAACTTAGAGGAGTAAAGTGTCAAACTTTCTAGTCAAACACAGTATCGTATTAGCTGATGGAGTACCAATTCCGGGCCTATTGGCTCGTAATGGCTCTGTAGTAATTGAAGATCGCATTGTATCTGGTTATAAACGTCAGGTAATAACTATATACGGTGTTGCCGCGATGGACTTTGTGCATGGCGGCCTGGTAATTGTGAAGCTACCGAACCATCAAGAGCCAGTAGCGATACTAGCCAAGCAGGATGTTTTGTTTATCGAGTTTTGCCGACCTGGTGAGGTAAAAATAACCAAATACAATTATCTATATTGCTCAGAGTGCGCCGCCAATACAGGCGAAGCTAGAATGTATATGCCACGAGCAACAAATCCTAGTCCTCTTTATGAGTGTATTGATTGTAATAGCATTTGGGGGCAAGATCTTCCAAGTGCAGCCTTAGATCAAGCGTAATGCTTGGTCTTTTTTTATTAATTATAATCTATTTGATTTGTTAATTGGTTGTTGTTGAACAGTGTGATCAGAGCTAGAAGCAACAATTTTGGGTTTTCTGGGCTTTGCTACAACCAGCACCAGGATAACCAAGCCTACCAAACCAAGCATTACCGCTAACAAGGCTTGTCCGCCAGGAGTCTGAAAAATACCAAGCCTATAAAACATGCCAAATATACCAAGTCCCATAAGCCCCAAAGATACACCTATTGAACCGGGGCTTTTAGGGTTAACGCTTAAAATCCCTACCATTAGTACAAAGAATGGCCAATAATCTACTATTTGAGTTGTTGAGTCTAGTTTGGCCAAGAGCTTAATGAGAAGAAAAAAGCTAAAAAGTATTAAGGCAAAACCAATAAATAATGTTGTTCTCCGGTTTGATTCCATACATTTATTATACGCCGCTCAACTAATTTTACGAATATTTTTATTTAGCGATTTGAGTTGCTTAATAAACTTAATGCGTACAGCTCGAGCGTAGGGATTGCCGCCCTCGATTGTCTCAAACAGCGCCTGGCTATGGTGCGTTTCTAGCTCGGCAAGATCGAGCATTTTTTTAAAAGAAGGTGTTTGTAGGGTGTTTTTGTGCAAACCTGTATTCATTAGACCACGAGCAACAAAGAAAGTGAGTGCGTGTACCTCGGCCATTTGCCTGTCGTGCTCTTGGGGTGACATTTTAATTACATTGAGGCCCTTTTTGTGCATTAGTTTATTAAACTTATTTATAAACTCAGTCTCATTTGGATTGCACAGTACCAAAGTTTGGTCATTTAGCGATTTGGCTGCAGACTGTGGACCGAAAAGTGGGTGGGTACCCACAAACTCAATATCATCTCGTAGGTATTTTTGCGCCAGCTTAAAAGGTACTACTTTTACTGAACAGACGTCTATAACGATCGCATTTTTTGGAGCATATTTACTTATGTGCTTAAGAGTGTTTTTATATACACCTAACGGAACAGCAAGTATTATAATAGGCTTACTAGATACTCGGGTAATGCTCACAAATTTAGTATTCTTCGGCAAGGTCTTGGGCTTGGTGCGAGTATGTACCTCAAATGAATAGTCTTGACCAAATACATCTACTACCAATTTTCCAAATGATCCATAACCAATCAGGCCAAGGGTTTTCTTATTATCTTGCTTTTTTGTCATTATACTATGCTACCTCAACTATCTCTATTCTGCTAGCAAAAAAGACCACTCATTAGTCGTTATAGATTGTAATATCTTTTATATCATCTGGCAAAAATCCCTTGGTGTGCTTAAATCCAGCCTCCCACTTGGTGCCTTTTTGATAACCTAAGTCTTTCATAAGCTTGGTTGGAGCATTTCGCAAGTGTAGCGGCACTGGTGAGTCGGGGTGTTGCTTGGCTATCTCAAACGACTTATTCATAGCGTCTGCTACAGCTCGCGATTTTTTGCTCTTGGCCAAAACAACTGCGCATTCAAACAAATTATAATTGCATTCGGGCACACCAATTCGCTCTACAGCCAGAAAGGTCGATACGGCTAAGCTGAGCGCTGCTGGCGCAGCTATGCCAATATCTTCACTGGCAAAGACGATGTTGCGCCTAGCTATAAACTTGGGGTCTTCGCCAACATTGATCATACGTGCCAAATAGTACAGAGTAGCATCTACATCAGAGCCACGCATAGATTTAATGTAAGCCGAGATGAGATTGTAATGGTATTCACCACTCTTATCGTAGCGTGTAGCTGTAGTTTGCATAGCTAGCTTTACATCGCTCGGAGTAATTTTTTTGGCACTAATTTGTGAGGCCACCTCTAAGCCATTTAGTGCTACGCGAGCATCCCCACCAGCCAGCTTGGCCAATAGTTTAGTGGCCTCGGTGCTAATGGTTTTATTGGTAAGTTGCTTGGCAGCTCGCTCTAAAATAGTTACCAACTCTGTTTCGCTCAATGGATCTAGCACCACCACTCTGGAGCGCGATAGCAGCGGGCCTATTACCTCAAAGCTAGGGTTCTCTGTAGTGGCGCCAATTAGAATAATTGTACCGTTTTCTACGTGAGGCAAAAATGCATCTTGTTGTGATTTGTTAAAGCGGTGAATCTCGTCTACAAACAATACCGTGGTACGACCCAAGCTTTGCATTTCTTTTGCACTCTGTATTACTTTTTTGACATCGGCAATACCAGATGTAACAGCCGATATCTCTATGTACTCAAAATCGCCACTGCCGCCAATTATTCTAGCTAGCGTGGTTTTGCCGCTGCCGGGAGGCCCCCAAAGTATTAGGCTTACTGGCTTGGCTGAGTTGATTACGCTATGTAGAAATTGGTTTTTGGCTACTATATGCTCTTGCCCAACTACATCGGCTAGTGATTTGGGGCGCATATTCTCAGCCAATGGCGAAAAGTTTTTTGTAGCTTTCATAGCAATATTATAGCAAACAAAAAGCGAATAGTAGCGGCCTAGTATCTTGTAATTATTACAATAATATGCTATTGTATGAATGCATTCTTGCTTACTACTGAAAAGAGAGCACAAAATGGAATCGCTACCTGTATTAATTATTGGGCTCGTCGCCGTTATCTGCGGAGCACTGATGTACGAGAAAAACTCTGTTGACCGCTCAGCCAATGTGCTTTGTGTAGCAATGTTCTTAGTTGGGTTGGTTTGTATCGTATGGGGTAGTTTGGCCATTCTGGTATAACCATCAACATATAACCTCGAGGTATACATGTCTCGGGGTTTTTACTTACCCGTAAGCATGTATTATGATATTACTAATGGCAAAAAAACGTCCAAAAACTTTGAAAATATTATCAACTCACAGCGAAACTCACGCTCGCTCAATACTTAAAGCGGTGACATATAGAGTACTTATTATTATCTCGGTGTTTATTATTATATACTGGCAGACTGGCAAGTTAGATACGGCAGCAGCCATAACGGGCATTACTACTATTACCGGAACTACAATTTATTACTTACACGAAAGGGTGTGGAGTAGGGTGAAATGGGGCAGAAAATAGTTCTAAAACTAGAAAATTTAAAAAACGATTTGAAAAAACTGGCCGACCCTAAAAGAGCAGAG
>CAYMHI010000003.1:0-66555 GCA_964390265.1 uncultured Candidatus Saccharibacteria bacterium
AGAATACTACATTACTATGTGCTTGCTCTAAAAGACCCTTGGTGCTGTCATCTAGCTTACTAGCAAATTTGGGGCTAAGCACAGTGGCGATTGTGGCTTCGGTGATAGCAATGGGTGTTCTAAGCTCATGAGAGGTGACCGAAATAAACTCTTTACGTTCATCCTCAACGCTTTTTTCGCTAGTTATATCACGAATTACCAGCATAAAACCTTGTTCACTATTTTGCACATCCACTGATCGTATAGGCGAAATGCTCACCTCTACATCAACTTTAATTTTTTCATTAGACACAAAGTGCAAGTCTTTACGCTCTAAACTGCGGTTGCCGCGTCCGGCAAGCTTAATGAGGTCAACCGGATTATTGTTTTCATCCATAAGTTTTAGATAGTAGTCAAGTGACTGATTTTCTATAGTTTCGTTGGTGTTAAGTAGACCCAGTGCGGCACCATTATAAAGCGTGATAATTCCTTTTTCGTCGGTTGCTACCACTGCATCGGTCATACTATTGATTAGCGAGGTAAGTCTAGTACGCTCAAAAGAAGCTGTATCTCTTAAAAACCGGGCATCGGCAATCATAGGCTTTCTTAAAAACAGCAGTGCAATAAATAGACCACTTACTAGAAAGATTGCAAACTGAAGAGCTACATCATATACAAATAAGTTATTGGATGCGGGGTATTGTTGTAGTACCGCCAACAACGATATTACTACTGTAATTGCGATGGCGGCAAAATAGCCCTTCCAACGGTACCAATACATACTAACCGTGAGGTACATTATAAATATGAAGTAGTAGGCCCCAGCAACTGGAGCAAAGTAGACTATAAATATTCCAAATGCGACGTAGTATAGTAACAATAAGACATAACGCTTGGTAAAGTTAATATAGAATTTAAATAACGGCAATACTATTAGCACAAAAGTAAGTGCTAAAGTTACATAAAATATCCACCCCAATTGATGGCTGATGTTATCTGTAAGAGTATAGTCAAGCACCAACAGTAGCATTAGCGACGATTGGGATATGAACATCGGGCTATACTCAAGCCAGCGAGATTTTAGGCTGTTGTTTTCTGTCATGATATTTTTTATAGCATCTTAGTGCTTATGTCTATAATTATATATTAATAGCTATAATTAGTAAAAAGTGCATCAAAAACTACTTATGCTATACTTAATAATTATGTTGGTATCACCTCCTAGCACAGTTATTCCTTGGTTAATTGGATTTCCAATTTTTATTATTTTTGGTATTCGAGGTTGGCAAAATTATCACCGATTACACAATCCACTTTCTAAGCTTTTTGCCTATTGTGGTTTTAGCGCCGGAATAGCTTTTTTCTTTTTCTCGGTACCTTTTATGTTCAATATTAGTCAAAATGTAATGATCGCAGTATCTATAATAGGCGACTTATTTTTGTATGCACTATTTATTACCCAAACCTATATTCTTTATTATCTGCTACTCAAAGAAAGAGTTTCGGCTCGGCTAATTATGACGCCTTTTTTGGTTTTGGCGTTGGTGGGTTGGCTATCGAATTGTTATGGCTATATATACAATGGTGTGGGCATTGAAAATAATAAGTTTATTTATAGTCTGCCACCATTGTCAGATTATATTCAGTTAGTTTTTTTATTTATCATTATGATAGTGGGGTTACTTCTACTTGGTCGTGTTCGACAACAAACCAGTCTACGAGCCAAGGGTGGGCTAATAGGTATAGCTGTGTTGTTTATGCTCTCAGGACTGGGTGGAGCACTTAATGTTATTATGTCTGGCGACCCCAACCAATCTCCGTACATTGTCCTTAGCTACATTGTAGGCTTTGTATCATTTGTGATTATTCTAGTAATTATTAGACACTTGGGTAAAGCGAAGAGTTCTAGACGCTAGTAGTCAGATTTCTTTGGTAATCTTAACTCCATACCATCCTGCATTGGTTCGTCTGGGTTTCTGTCTATACAAGCTATTAGGTCATCTTTAAGCTTTTTACTATCAATATCTTGGCCGATAAAAACCAACTCGGTTTTTGGCGCCTGATTTTTCCAGTTATCCCATGTAATTTCGGCCCTTACTCCCACCAAATGAAATATATAGCGACGCATATGGCCCTTAACACCTAGATTTACAATCCCTTTAGCTCGATAAACGTTGACCGGCAAAAGACGATTAACAAAGTTTTGAAATTTGACGGGGTCTAGTGGCTTAGTCGTACTCCAAGCGAAACTACTGAACTGATGATGTAGATGAGTTGAATGATCTTGTGGTTTGCCGCTCGTAGAACCAGAGGAATCTGGGGTTGGCTGAGTATTGGCTTTTGACTGACTATTTAACTCTAAAAGAAATCGTATATCGACTTGGGCATTGATAGATTTTAATATTCTGGCTTTAGGATTAAACGAGTGTATTAAGTCAACTATGTCATCTATAGCTGTTTTTTTTACTAGATCAATCTTATTGATAATTATATAGTCCGTAAAAATTATCTGATCTCTGGCCGTACTGAATTGTTTAGCATTTTTCTTAATATTCTCGGCGTCGAGCACTGTTACTATGCCATCAAGACGCACATTTACACCAATGGTTTGACGTAGAGTCATCGCTAGATCTCGAGGCTCTGCAAGTCCACTGGCCTCTATAATAATATGATCAATGTTGCTGCCCTTAAAAGTAAACTGATCAATAGCTTCTTGTAGATCTAGTGTTTGCAAACTACAACAAATACAGCCACTGGTGAGTTCAAGCTGTTTGTCGGTTTTGCTCTTTACTAACTTAGAGTCGATATTGATATCGCCAAAGTCATTCACTACCACGCCAATGTTAAGACCTTGATTATTTTGCAATATGTAATTAAGTAGTGTCGTTTTGCCAGAACCCAAAAAGCCCTGTATGACGGTTATTGGTATTTTTTTACTAGTGATAGGATTATTCATGCAACAACCAGTATACAATAAAATCATTATAGATCACCAAGCCTGGTTAATTTAAGGCTTCAAAATGCATACTTTACTATTTTTCTTGTAACACGCTTTGAGTGAGTGCTATAATAATACTTAAGATTAAATATTGGAGTAGTTAGAATGCCCAAAATACTTATTGTAGAAGACGAAATTAGTTTGCGAGATGTGTATGCTGCACGCCTGGAGGCTGATGGATATCAGATTGTTGTAGCCGGAAATGGCGAAGAGGCCCTAGCTACTGCCGTCAAAGAGCGACCAGATCTTATTTTGCTAGATATTATGATGCCCAAAATATCTGGATTTGACGTATTAGATATTATTCGTACTACCCCCGAGATTGCCGACACCAAAGTAATAATGATGACTGCACTATCTTCACCCGAAGACCGAGCCCGCGGTGAAAAACTAGGAGTCAATAGATACCTTGTAAAGTCTCAGGTGGTACTTGAAGAAATGGTTAAAACAATTTCTGACGTTTTACAAGAACCCTCAAAGGGGGGCTCAACTCATGATGACCTAGTAGGTGCTAGCGGAAATCAACGAGCAGCAGTCAGTGCCGAAGATTTAGCTAAGGTAGAAGCCGGCACACCACCAGAAACAAGCTCAAATGCGCCAAGCGAGTCGACTCTTGCCGATAAAACCGCTAGTCCTCGATCTGAAGAATAATATTATTTTTCACCACAAGCTCGCAAACTATATTTGGTGAGTATGCTTATATCTGATAATATATATTATATGCGTACACTAATAGCTGATCTAATTAACCATCCAAATAGCAACAAAACAATTTCGGGCTGGCTTCACAAGCGAAGACTACTTGGTGGTATTAATTTTTTAATTATCAGAGATAGAACCGGACTAGTGCAGGTGCTGGTAAAAGACGAGGTAGAGATAAAAAAACTTGATGGTATGCAGTTGGGTACGGTACTAACCATAAGCGGTACAATCGTTACTGATGAAAGAGCACCGGGCGGGGTAGAGATTCACGAACCTAATATTGACGTAGACACACCAGTGGTTGATGTAATGCCAATTGAGATAGACAAACCTATTAGTCACAAGCCCGAACATTTAGAAACGCTGTTTGAAAACCGCGTACTTAACCTTCGCAATGTAGAGGAGCAAAAAATATTTAAAATTCGTTCAAGCATTAATCGATACATTCGTGAATATCTACATCAAACTAGTTTTGTTGAAATACAAACCCCCAAGATATTGGCCGAAGCCACTGAAGGTGGGGCCGAAGTATTTAAGCTTGACTACTATACTAGAGAGGCCACCCTGGCTCAAAGCCCTCAACTTTACAAGCAAATCATGGTGGGGGTCTATGAGAGAGTATTTGAGATTGGCCCAGCATACCGAGCCGAGCCGAGCACAACCACTCGCCACATGAGCGAAGTGACTATGCTAGATATTGAGATGGGTTTTGTAAAAAACCATACTGAAGTGCTTGATTTTGTAGGTAATATGACCATAGAAGTGATAAAAAGAACTTACGATGAACACGCCAATGATCTAAAAAGCTTAGGTGCACCCGAGCTAAATCTAACTAACGAGGTACCTAAGTATACCGTAGCTCAAATTCACGAACTTTACACCAAAGACACCGGCAATGATACCACCAACGAGAAAGACCTAATTCCGGCAGAAGAGCGCTGGATAAGTGAGTATGCCCAAGAAAAACATAGTACCGATCTAGTTTACGCCACCGAGTTCCCTGTAGAGGCAATGAAGTTTTATCATCAGATCAATCCTGAGAACCCAAAAACGGTCTTGTGGGGCGACCTGTTATTTAGAGGTCTTGAGATATCAACCGTACCGCTGCGAGAGCATCGATACGAAGTGTTAATTGAGCAGATGAAAAAAGCCGGATTAGATGTGACCCACCCGGGCTACAAGTACTATTTACAAGCATTTAAGTTTGGCCTACCTCAGCACGGCGGCTGTGGCTTTGGTATTGACCGGTTTGTAGAAAAGCTCATTGGTCTTAACAATGTTAAAGAAGCGACGCTTTTCCCGCGGGATATGCAAAGACTAACGCCATAGGAGACACGGGTATGCAAACTACAGCCTATACGGTTGAGCTAGAGAACTTTAGCGGCCCCCTGAATGTACTACTTCAGCTAATTCAGCGCCAAAAACTTGATATATGTGAGATAAACCTAGCTACAGTTACCAACGACTACTTGTATTTTATGCAAAATACCCAGCTCGACCAGCACTCAGCCAATTCGTTTTTAGAGATTGCCGTAAGATTAATTCTCTTTAAATCAAAAGCATTACTGCCCAGCGAAGAAGCAATACAATCTGAGGAAGAAATTGAAGATTTAACTGAACAATTAAAATTATTGGCACTATACCAAAATACTTTTATTCAGCTAAACAGTAGCGGAGAAAATAGCCTAGTAACACGTAGACAACAAATCAAAGAGTTGGCCAATACTGTATATACCAATGTATCAGCCCAAACTCTCTACAAAGCTATGTGTAATTTAACACTCGAAAAAAAGCCGCCAAAAATATTTAAACTAAAAAGAAAAAATAATCAATTATTACGAGCCCAGCTTCTTAAGCGCCTCAAAAGCCTAAAAAATATTCAACTCGCTGAAATTTCTACACTTGGGCAATCTAAGCAAGAAACCGTTATGTTGTTTATGATTATTTTAGAGCTTATAAATAAAAATAATGCTAGTTTAAGCACTCATTCTGGCCAAAGCACTATTGAGGTGCTGGCGTGAATATACCAGCGCAAAAACTGCACGCAATTTTGTTTACCAATGCATTGGGTATAGAAAAAAACATAATCTTAGAAAGCAATTTTTGGACTGAAGAAAAACTCGACAGTGCAATAAAAGAATTAAAAGATTTTCTAAACGGATCTGGTTTAGAAATTATTGAGCACCAAGACAAACTCACCCTGGCTGCCCGCAAAGCACTGCTAAGTGATGGTACAACCTTACAAAAATATAACGAATCACTCAGCAGCTCAGCCCTAGAGGTGCTGGCCGTTGTTGCCTATCGGCAACCTATTACCAAAGACGAAATCGCCCAAATAAGAGGGTTTAACAGCGAACAAAGCCTTAAGGGTCTGCTAGAGAAAAACCTTATTGAAAAACGTACCACCAAACGGGCTGGCATAAATTACACATATTACCACACCACTGCAATATTTTTACAACATATGGGCCTAGGGTCGATTACCGATCTACCGCCCCTAGAGAGCAGTGATGATACCAAGTGAATCAGCCACCACCCGGCTAAATAAGCGAATGGTAGAACTTGGCTTGGCCGACTCTAGACGAAAAGCAGATATATTAATTGAAGCCTGCCAAGTTAAAATAAATGGTCGACTAGCTCCAATAGGTTCTCAAGTCATCCGTTCAGACAAAATCTCTTTGCTTGGGAAAACAGGTGTTGATCGCTCCGACATTACTATTAAATTCTATAAGCCTACTGGCTACATATGCTCACATCTCAAAAACAGCCGTTCAAAAACAATATTTAAATTATTACCCAAGGCCTTCTCATCACTCAAAATTGCCGGTCGGCTCGATCGCAATAGCCAGGGCTTAATGTTACTCAGCTCAGATGGTGATTTAATACAATTCTTATCACATCCTAGCTCTGGTAAAGAAAAAGAGTATTTAGTGACACTCACCAAGCCATTTGACAAATCACTAGTTAGATCATTAACCCGGGGAGTGGAACTTGATGATGGTATTAGCAGATTTGTCAAAGCATCGCTTTTGCAACCCACCAAACTACGATTGGTATTAACTGAAGGCCGAAACCGACAAATTCGACGAACATTTGAGAAGCTTGGCTATAAGGTTGCAATACTTGAAAGAACTAGGATTGGAAATATTTCGCTTGGTACACTTGCAGCAGGAAAGTATCAATTCGTGAAAGAAAGCGACATTGGGGGAGGATTGTAATATGTTGGTTTACTACGCCCTTGTAGCCCTTATTATACAGTTTAGTTTTGGTGCAAATGCTATTCTGGAAGGTTCCGCCAAGCTACTGGCTACCAACTCTCAAAAAACTGCTACTACCAAACTACCACTAACCACCGCAAAATTCACAGCGGCTCCAGAACTTAAACCAAATTCAAATCCATTGAGCACTCAAGCCCAAGAAGCTATAGTGTATGACGTAGCTAGTGGTAAACTGCTTTACGCTAAAAATACCGATCAATCCACTAGCATTGCTTCACTCACCAAGTTAATGACGGCTTTAACAATTTTACAAAGCCACTCACCTAATGAAATGGTGACCATACCATCCAACCTTCCAGCCTTATCGAGCGACGACCAAAAAATTGGCGTTATAGCCGGTGAAAAATTTAAGTTGTCTGAGTTAATGAAAGCACTACTAATTTACTCAGCTAACGATGTTGCCAACAGCTTAGCTATTTGGGATGCTGGCTCGGTAGAAGCTTTTAGTAGCAAGATGAATCAGAATGCTGAAAAGTGGGGATTGAGAAACTCCCATTTTGTTAACCCTAACGGTTTAGACCAGGCCAATCATTACAGCTCAGCAGCTGATATCTTGGTGATTGCTAATGTTTTATTGCATAATCAAGATTTTAAAAAAATTGTAAACACACAGTCTACCACTATTACCAACACTGCCGGCAAAAGCTATTTACTTACCACTACTAATAAAGATCTGAGCTTGCCCTATGTATATGGCATCAAGACTGGTTTTACTGAGTTGGCCGGGCAATGCCTAATTCTCCTGTCGCAAAAAAATGGCCATGAGATTATTACTATAGTATTAAATAGTCCAGACCGTTTCCAAGAGTCTAAAAATATGGTAGAATATACGTTCAATAATTACGTTTGGAAATAAATCTTTATGACTGTCAATAATTTACCAGAAATAGCCTTGGTTGGTATGCCCAATAGCGGCAAATCTACTTTGTTTAATCGCCTAACACACTCATCTCAGGCTATTGTCTCAGAAATTGCCCATACTACCCGCGATACAAATCGAAAAATTGCCCATAGTAAATATGGCAAGTTTAATGTAATTGATACTGCTGGCTATACTAACGAAAAAGGACAAATTCCAAAAGCTGCAATGCAACAATTAGCATACTCGCTCGATCTTGCTGACGCTATTATTTTTATTGTCGATATTACAGTTGAGCCTACTAGTGGCGACCTATCTTTAGCTAAGCTAATTCGCAAGTCTGGCAAACCCGTGATAGTAGCGACCAATAAGGCCGACGATCAGCGCAATTCCATTCCTACTACTAACTTTCGCAAGCTTGGTTTTGAGCAAATCGTGACAATCTCAGCCATACACGGAATCGGCATAGAGGAGTTGGTGGGCCAATTAACAAAAATAATTCCTAGCAAAAAAATTATCAAAAAATCAATCACCGATAGTATTAAGGTAGCTATTATTGGACGACCCAATGTTGGAAAATCTAGCTTACTTAACGCTTTAGCTGGAAAAAAATTAGCTATCGAGGCTGATGAGCCTGGCACCACCCGTGATACTAACGAGTTCTCACTCAACTACCATGGCTCTAATATTACTATTATTGATACCGCTGGGTTGCGTCGACCAGGTAAAATTGCCAAGGCTGAGAATATTGAATTTTACTCAAAGGTAAGAACCAAAAAGGCTATTGAAAACTCCGATATTTGTTTGATGCTAATTGACTCTGACGATCCCGCCACTGCCCAAGATCAGCACCTCTTGGGGATGATAAAAGATGCCCAGCGTGGCCTTATAATTGTCGCTACCAAATGGGATGCAGCTGAAAAAGATTCGCACACAATGGCCGAAGTTACATCAAAACTTAAAAGTAAGCTTCAGTTTGTTTGGTGGGCTCCATTAATTTTTACATCGGCTAAAACTAGACAAAATATTGATCAACTACTGAAAATTATAATTGATGTAAATAAGCGTCTCGATTTTAGCCTGAGTACACCTAAACTAAATAGATTTTTAGAAGATGCCAACGCCAAAAATCCACCAGCGGCAATCAAGACTAAAAAACCCAAGGTAAATTATATTACTCAAACCGGCACCCGGCCGCTGGAGTTGACAATTTTTGCCACCCATCCCGAGTACATGCACTGGAGCTACACCAGATTCTTAGAAAACCAACTTCGCGAACAACACGATCTTACCGGGGTGCCTGTAGCTATAAAGTACAAGAGTAAATATAAAGAGGGTAACCGCGATAGGTATAAGGCAAAAAAATGATAAACTATTAATTATGAAACTTATTGTAGGACTCGGTAACCCAGGAACGGAATATGCTAAAACCAGGCACAATCTGGGATATATGGTTGTTGATGAGCTATGCAGTAGATGGGGTATAAGTTTAAGTAATAATGACAAACTCAAAACTCAGATATTCACGGGACTTATAGATAACCAAACTTTAGTGCTGGCAAAACCACAGACTTTTATGAACTTAAGTGGCCAAGCGGTTCAAAAAGTAAAACAATTCTATAAGTTAAATAATGCCGATATTTGGGTTATTAGCGACGATCTCGATCTTGAATTTGGCAAAATACGAACCCGTATTGGTGGCAGCAGTGGGGGACACAATGGACTCAAAAATATCATAGAACAGATTGGTGACGATTTTGTTCGTATTCGTATAGGCATCAAGAATCAAACTTTAACATCGATTCCAGCCGATAAGTTCGTGTTGCAAATATTTGATAAGAATGAAGAGAATAAATTACCAGATATAATTAACCATACGGTCCAAGTAATCTTGGGTTCATTAGAAAATGGCGTCGAGCATACTTCTGTCTTATCATAGCAATACACTATAGCTAGCTAGACAACACATTGCCGAGTTGATAACATAAAGGCGACCACCGCACCCAGAAATAGAGGTTGGGATGTCTGAGCTTAGTGCTACGGAGCTAGAACTAGCCATACTTGATCGCGAAATAGCCGAGCTCGAAAGTCGCATACGCGGGTTAAGAGGGAGTTACCGGCTTGTATCTATGTATAGCTCAAATCGAGGCATACTAAATCGCCTCCACAACCAACAACAGCTGGCCGAGATCAGCAAACAAATCAGACCTCTGCAAGAGCAGCTCACGCATAAACAACGCAGAAAAGCGATGATAGAAGAGATCGGCGCCGAGTATAGGGCCCAGTAGAAACTTATTATTATTATTACCGATCCGACGATATCAGCCAGCTTCGTACAATCCTGTACGAAGCATTTCTTTACAAGCTGATTTGAAGGTAGTATCATCTTAATCATTCATCGCAAAGCGCGATTTGTACCTAACTTAAAGGATATTGTAATGAGCCAAGACTTTACAGCAACTCAGACCAATACCTACACACAAACGTGGATTGCAGAGCTCGAGGCTGATACTGAACGTCTCATGAGTAAAAGACAAAAACTTGAGGTTCGATATGATCGTTGCGAGCCAGGAACGCTATATAGCGACTGGCGAGGATGGATAAAGCGACGTAGATGCAACCGCCTGCGTCGTCGCATTCTTCGGCTCGACAAAGCCATCGGTAGAAAGGGCGATGCCGTTACTCAACTCAAACTCAACGAAGTAGGGAGGCTATGAGATAATGCCCACACTTGGTGAACTACAGGCAGAATTTAATTCATTGCAGCTTGAAGTATTGCAAAATCTAAACCATATGGCTTCTCGTGGCGGACGAGGCATACAATCTGCACAAGCCGAAGCTAACAATAGAACACTTTTTGAGAAGATGGTAGCGATTAATGATCAAATTCGAGTACATCCATCTGGAACGTGGCGAGATATCAAGCGCCAAGAAAAAGCACATCGCTTAGACCGGTTAACCGAGCATCGACGAGCACGTGACCAATTATAACGTAATGTCCTCATTAGTTTATGGGGATTTTTTATTATTTATGCAAAATAATAAGTTTATACCGCTCCATGCTAGCAATGTGTAAAAAAGTCCGTTAATATGAAAAGCAGACCTGCCGTACGAATCGAACAGATCTGCTTATCACACCCTTTCATACCCCCAAAGAATTGGGATTTGTCAGTCTCATAATAAATAATTAGACCGTGGTAATGAAAGGGAGTAATCTGCTAGCGAGAATCTAAAAGGAGGGTGAGTTTTAGACATTGCCTCGACTAGCAGATTACTCCCTTTAATCATAAAGAGCTTAAATCTATTAAGTTTTTAATCCGACAAGTATTGTATCACGCTAGTGCTTATTTGTCAATACTATTTTCTCCATATTATTTATTACTCTTATGGTCTATAGATAAGCACAGTTTTATGAATATACAAGAATTATCATATAATAGCAATAGTTATCCGCAGCTTTTAAGCAACATATCATCACCGCCCAAAAAACTCTACTGCTTAGGGCAAATTCCTGACTTACCTATGGTGGCAATTGTTGGTAGCCGTAAACCAAGTAATTATGGCGAACAAATGACCCACCAATTAGCCTACGACCTCGCCAGTGCTGGAATGTGCATAGTAAGTGGCTTAGCCTACGGCGTAGATGCAATTGCGCACCGTGCCGCACTTGAGGCTGGTGGAAAAGTAGTGGCCGTACTGGGCACACCACTAGACACTATCTACCCAGCAGCCAATAGAGATCTCGCCAAAAAAATACTTGGCCATGGAGGAGCCATATTAAGTGAATACGAGGTAGGTACCAATACTCAACGATTTAATTTTCCGGCTCGCAATAGAATAATAGCTGGCTTAAGCTTAGCCACCATTATCACCGAGGCTAATGCCCAGAGCGGCAGCCTTATAACCGCTAATTTTGCCATCACTAACGATAGGTTGGTAATGGCCGTACCAGGTAACCTCACCAGCCCACGAAGTGCTGGGCCCAATAATCTCATTAAACTAGGCGCCAAACTAATTACCGATGCCACCGATGTGCTAGCCGAACTAGAACTCAAAAGTAGTGTATTGCAGGCCAAAAAGATTGCTCCCGCTAGTAAAGAGGAGGCTATAGTATCCGAACTAATCGCCGCAGGGCATAACAACACTCATACCATGATAGAAAATAGTGAGTTTGATGCCGCCCGGCTTGCACATGTTCTTAGCCTAATGGAGATTACTGGCAAGATACGTAATCTTGGTGCCGGACAGTGGATGTTGAATTAAGTATTTACTAATTAATCTTAAAGTGATATTATAGCCCAGTTATTTAGCACCTACTGAAGAGAGATCACTATGAAAGCCTTTGTAGCATATCGCCATACCGGTGAAGATCCAGTCAAGCTGAGGCAATACATGTCAGCTCTACAATTTGCTTCTCAACAATCAGGGCTTGAGTATTACTGCACCTACTTTGATGAAAACGTTTTTCAAGACAGACTGATGGGGCCGCGCGATATCATGCACCACGCTTTTAACACAATCAAGAACGAGTGCGATTTCTTACTCGTTATTCTGGCCTCTGACGAAAAAAGTGAAGGCATGCTAATGGAGGTGGGCTACTGCATCGCCAACAACATCCCGGTGGTCGTGGTTGTCTCAACCGAAGTTCAGAATTCGTACTTGCCCGAACTAGCCAATCAAGTATTTTGGTGGACACAAATTGGCGAGCTAGAGGAGGCTTTGACTAGGGTCGACATTCGGCACCTGGTCAAGTAACTTATTCACCCCTTAGCGGGGTGTTTTTATTTTGTTATAAATAGTTTGCTATAATGAGTCTATATGTGTGGAATAGTTGGCTGTACAGGCAATAAGCAAGCAGGCCCAATTTTGTTGGAAGGCTTAAAGCGCTTGGAGTACCGAGGCTATGACTCGGCGGGAATTGCGACTATAGCCTCTGGCAAGTTATCAATTGTTAAAGAAAAAGGTAAACTCGATAATCTCAAGTTATCTCTCTCTAAGAAACCTCTAAAAGGTAATGTTGGGATTGGTCACACCCGTTGGGCCACCCATGGGGAGCCATCAAAGCTTAATGCGCACCCACATGTAGCCGGCAATACCATCGCAGTAGTTCATAATGGAATAATAGAAAACTATTCCGAACTCAAAAAATCACTATACAAGAAAGGCTATAAATTCCTAAGTGACACCGACAGCGAGGTAATAGCCTGGCTTATTTATGATTATTACCTTAAATCTAAAGATATATTGAAGGCATCTCAACAATGTGTAGCCCAATTAGAAGGAACTTTTGGCATCTTGGTAATTTGCAAAGATCTACCAGACACAATCGTAGCAATACGTCGAGGCAGCCCGCTACTTATAGGGATCGGCAAAAACGAAATATATTTTGCCAGCGACACTAACGCGATAGTAAATTACACAAACAAAATAGTATACCTTAAAGACAATGAGTTGGCCGTATGTGAAGGTGGTGACTACCAAATAATAGATTTTGAAAATAATATACAAAAGCGCGATGTAAACCGTATTGATACCTCGAGCGCAATCATTAAGAAGGGTGGATATAAACACTTTTTATTAAAAGAAATAATGGAACAGCCAGAAGTAATAATAAATGCTACCCGGGGTAGACTAAGACCGCAAGAAGGTAGCGCCGTTTTGGGTGGAATCAATTTGACTCCTAATAGACTAAATCGATTTGATAGGTTATTAACAATAGGCTGTGGCAGCGCTTACTATGCGGGATTGCTAGGTAAGTACATATTAGAGCGTATCGCCCTTGTACCAGTAGACATAGAATACGCGTCAGAGTTTCGCTACCGTCAGCCAGTTATTAATAAAAACACCTTGGCATTGATTATAAGCCAATCTGGCGAAACGGCCGACAGCTTGGCGAGCCTACAAGAACTCAAGCGAAAAAACATATTTACACTTGGCATAATCAATACGGTAGGCTCAACAATTGCTCGTGAGGTAGATGGCGGCACCTACATTCACGCCGGGCCAGAAATATCGGTGGCATCTACCAAAGCCTTTAGTGCTCAGGTAATTGTGCAAACTATGTTGGCCATTCAGATTGCTAGAGGTAAAACTATGAATATTACAGAAGGCCAGGCCATAGTTAAGGCTATATCTCTGCTACCGGAGCTGATCCAAAAAGTGCTTGATGCAAAAAAGCAAATTGAAATAATTGCCAAAAAGGTAGCAAAATACAATGATGTGTTTTATTTGGGTAGAGATTTGTTGTACCCAATTGCTCTTGAGGGTTCTCTTAAACTAAAAGAAATTAGCTATATACATGCCGAGGCCTACCCAGCCGGCGAGATGAAGCACGGGCCAATTGCTTTAATCGACAAAAATTTCTTAAGCGTGTTTTTGTGCCCCCAAAATAGCACTTACTCAAAGACTCTAAGTAACCTTGAGGAAACCAAAGCCCGTGGTGGTGAGGCGGTAATAGTTGCCAGCGAGGGAGATAAAGAGGTAACTAAGCACTCAACTAATATTATTAGCATTCCAGTTTGCGATGAGCTTATACAGCCACTGGTTGTAAATGTTGCATTGCAACTCTTTGCTTACTTTGTGGCAGTAGAACGTGGCACCGATGTAGATCAACCCCGCAACTTAGCCAAAAGTGTCACAGTAGAGTAGTTACACAGATTGACTATCGTATAAATTACTATATAATCTGTAGCGTAAATGCACCTACGAGGGGAGAGAATATGTGGTTTAAGTCTAGTGACAAGAGACTTATTGATGTTTCGAGTTGCTCATTGCAACTTATGGCAGACCCTAATGGCAAATGGGGAGATCAAGCAATCATGCTTAGCGGCCCTTTTCAACGAGCCCTGTTTACAGACAGGCATATTCGGCGACATAACACCGCGATCGTGACAGAAATCACTATGGCCGACGTATGGCTAGCTCTCGAGCAGCTATTGCAGGAGGGACTCAACATTGTTGCCGAAAACGACGAGCAAGTTCTTGATAGAGCCCAGGCTATTGTAGATGCCAGCACAGTAAAAACAAATTCATCAAGTGTAGCTAATGCGCCACCCGACACTTTCTCAATGGTAATTCATACCACTTATGGACCAGTACGTGGCACTTTCCTGGCCGATCCACTCGTTGACGCCAAAACCGAACCCGGAGAAGGCGACTCGTAACGACTTAGCTCAACTGTTTTGGTTGGGCTTTTTATTTACAAATGCAGTTATTTATATATAATAGTCACCAGCTATAATACCCCAGCGAAAGAGAGCTAGAAAATGTGGCTACTAACTAAAGACAATTTTGCAATCAACTTGGCTACCGGCGCCAAATTGTACGTTACAGATCTACCAGTATCAAGGTTTAAAGCAATTTGCCTGGTACTTCCAGGCGAAAAGGAGATGAGAATCTGGCACGAAGGTAATATTGAAGCCTACCTAGCTGAAGAAGATAGAGTTAGCAAAGTATCTATCTATGATGTCTTTGGTGAGCTGGTAGGCTGCCTACGTAGGGGCGATGGCTTTAGAGAAATAGGTGAAGTTGTTGAGCTAGCAATAACAGCTATTAACTTGGAATAGTCTAAACAAATTTTTACTCCGTCTACGTCTAAGTAGTCGGTTTTTTATTTGACAAAATATATTTATGTCTGTTAGTATCGGCAACTCATGCAATAACTTGCAATTATTATATTAAAGCGTTAGCATAATACAAACTCTTATGGCAAAAAAATTACTTATAGTAGAATCACCGGCAAAAGCCAAAACAATCGAAAAGTACCTGGGCTCAGACTACCAGGTGCTTTCAAGCTACGGCCATATACGTGATCTGCCCAAAAGTGGTATGAGTATAGATATAGAACATAATTTTGAGCCCAACTACGAGATTCCGCCAGAGTCAAAAAAAACTATAGCAGCTCTTAAAAAAGCCACCAAAGACAAAGAAGTACTGCTAGCCACCGATGAAGACCGAGAGGGAGAAGCTATAAGTTGGCATTTGTGCGAGGCCCTAAAGCTGGACCCTAAAAGCACTAAACGAATTGTGTTTCACGAAATCACCAAAAAAGCTTTAATAGAAGCGGTTAATAACCCTCGCAAAGTAGACTTAAATTTAGTAAATGCCCAACAAGCTCGTCGAGTATTAGATAGATTGGTCGGATACGAATTGAGCCCGGTGATATGGAAAAAAATCCGCCCTGGTCTAAGTGCTGGTAGAGTTCAGTCTGTCGCGGTGCGCTTTATAGTAGAACGCGAACGAGAAATTGAAAGTTACGTTGCGACATCTACTTATAGAGTATCTGCCGAGTTTAATCTTGGTAAAGACGGGTTATTGCTGGCCGAACTCAAAGACAAACTAGCATCACTACAAGAGGCTAATGACTTTTTGGACTCCTTAAAAAAAGCTAAGTTTACCGTGTCAGCTCTAGAGAAAAAACCTGGAAAAAAATCACCTTCACCGCCTTTTACTACCTCAACTCTCCAGCAAGCTGCTAGCTCACAACTCGGCTTTTCGGTGCGTCAAACCATGGTGCTGGCTCAGAAATTATATGAGGCTGGTAAGATTACCTATATGCGTACCGACTCACTCAATTTATCTGAGGCCTCTATAAAACACGCCGTCGATGAAATCAAAAAAAACTTTGGAGATAAATATGTAAAAACAAGGCGGTTTAAAACTAAATCGGCCGGTGCTCAAGAGGCCCATGAGGCTATTAGGCCAACGGATTTTTCTGTTGAAAAGGGCAGTGAAGACTCTGGCCAGCAACGATTATATAAACTCATACGAGCGCGTGCTCTGGCCTCACAAATGGCCGAGGCAGTGATTGAGCGATCGGTAGTTACTATTAGCATTAGTAACTCTAAGCGTGTTTTTGTCGCCAAAGGCGAGATAGTAGTGTTTGATGGCTTTTTAAAAGTTTATGGAAAAATGGTGGATGATATTATTTTGCCGCCTCTTAGCAATGGCCAGAAGCTCGAAGCTCAAACAATCACTGCTCGTGAGACTTTTGATAGACCGCCTGCTAGATACACCGAGGCTAGCTTGGTAAAAAAACTTGAGGCTGAAGGAATAGGCCGACCAAGCACCTATGCACCTACTATTTCCACTATCCAATACCGTGAGTACGTAGTTAAAGAAAGTCGCGATGGAGAACCAAGAGAAGTGAATGTTGTTACACTTTCCAACAATAAGCTCGATAACATTATCGAGCAAGAGAATTACGGCGTTGAAAAAAATAAGCTATTCCCAACCGATACCGGTAAGGTGGTTACGGACTTTTTAGTCAAGTATTTCCCATCTATAGTAGACTATAGTTTTACCGCTAAGGTAGAGGAGGAATTTGATAAAATTGCCGAAGGTGACGAAAAATGGAACACCATGATTGCCGATTTTTACAAACCATTTCATAAATTAGTGGTTAAATCTGAAGACATTTCGCGCCACGATGCCAACCAGGGTAGAGTGCTTGGTAAAGACCCCAAATCAGGTAAGCCAGTGATTGCGAGGCTAGGTAAATATGGAGCAATGATTCAAATAGGCCAAGCCGAGGACGAGGAAAAACCAAAATTTGCTCCTATGCCGGCCGGCAAACAGCTTGCCGACGTAACACTGCAAGAAGCTCTTAAGATGTTTGAGTTGCCTAGAGTGGTAGGGAATACACCTGAAGGTGAAGAGATTACCGCTAATTTTGGCCGGTTTGGACCGTATGTGAAGTTTGGTAGTACTTTTGTTTCTATAAAGGGCGATGATCCATTTTCTATAACTTTAAAAAAAGCCCTGGAACTCATTGCAGCAAAGAAAAAAGCCGATAAAGAAAAGGTAATCAACACCTTTGAAAAAGAAGGTATATCGGTTTTAAATGGTCGATATGGTCCATATATTACAGATGGTAAAACCAACGTAAAAATACCTAAAGATGTTGAACCTAAAACCATTACAGCAAAGAAAGCTCAAGAGCTACTAGTAAATAAACCTGTTGGCAGGCAGTCCAAAAGAAAGCCAGCTACGAAAAAGGCAACAAAAAAGCGTTGACCTTATACAACTAAAGTGATATAATTTAACTAAGTAATTTGTTAATTTGTCATATGTAGTATATGGACTTTAATAAATCTGCAAAATATTATCATTGTTATAATTAATAGGAACGTAAACTTATGCCAATTAAGAAACAAAATGTAAGTCAAAAACAGCTAGATTCACTTATTAATGACAGTCTTGAGTTACTCAAAAAAGACCGAGATAGAGAGATATTACTACGACGCTACGGTGTAGCCACTGGTAAAACCCAAACTCTAGAACAAATTGGCCAAGACTTAGGCATTACTCGTGAACGTGTTCGACAGATAGAGAAGGCAGCTATCACCAAGATTCGCGAGCAAGCTCGTCACGATCATGAACTAAATGACATATTAGTAGCTATTACCAATGAAAAGGGCGGAATAATTGGCTTCGCCTCGCTAATAAATGAACTCGGCCTTGATGGAAAGCAACGTCCGCACTTAAGTTTTTTACTCAAACTTAACCCCAACTTTACCTTTTTAGACCGTAGTGATCAGCACGCTGATTTGGTGTTTCTAAGTGACAGCTACAAAGAGGATGGGGTACGTAAATTACACGAACAAATCATAACTGTCGCCAAAGAGAGTGGCAAACCAGTTAAATTTGATAAATTAGTCAGTAAAATTAGCGGTGAGCACAAAACACAATCACTGCAAGAGCTAGCAGCGGCCAGCACCCAGTTAGCTCAACTAGATAACGTATGGGGGTTAAGCATATGGCCTGAGGTCAACCCTAAAAGCATTCGTGACAAAATATATTTGGTACTCAAAAAGGGTGGTCGCCCAATGCACTTTACCGAAATTTCTACAAAAATAGAGGTAATGCCTGCCAACCCCAAAAAAGTTACTACTCAAGCCGTGCACAATGAGCTTATTAAAGACTCTAGATTCGTGCTGATTGGTCGAGGTATTTACGCACTAGGCGAATGGGGCTATCAAAGCGGCACGGTTGCCGATATAATTGAAGAAGTACTACGAGAAAATTCACCAATTAGCAGAGAAGATATTATTACTCAAGTTTTGGCTCGCAGACAAGTCAAAACTACCACTATCACGCTAAATCTGCAAGAAAAACCGCAATTCGTACGTACCAGCAATGGCGATTATCAGCTCAAAAAGGGCTATAAGCCCAGCCCTAGCAAAAGCCGTCGCGGCGGTCGGTAACTAAAAGCCGATTACAAATTTTTATATATTTACCTTAACTTGTTCCGTCTTATTTTAAATAGCACCTCATGAATACTTTGCTCTCATTTATTTCAACTTCTATAGCCGTGATTGGTACAATTCTTTTTCAGTTTTGGGGCTGGACGCTAATTGCTGCATATCTTATATTTATGATATGGAAGAATAACCAAAAAGTTGAGTACATCAAAACATCCGAACATAATCTACTCCACATAGTGGTTCCCAAAGATAACGAAAAAAAAGAACTCTCGGCCGAGCAAATGTTTGCCAGCCTACACGGCATATTGCAATCTACTAGCGAGTTAACCCAAGAGAAACGCATACAAGACCATATAAGTTTTGAAATTGTCGCTCGCGACTCAGTAATTCATTTTTACGTATGGACGCCCAAACAACTTAAAGACTTTGTGACTAGCCAAATCTATGCACAATATCCTACCGTGCAAATTAGTGAGATGGCTCATGACTATGCCGAGCAAGAAGGTTTAGACCCCAACCGAGTATATTCTACCGAGATTACCCTTATTAAAGACGAAATATTTCCTATAAGAACTTTTCAAACCTTTGAGGTTGACCCCTTGGCTGGCCTAACGACCGTGTTGGCCTCAATAACCGAAGGTGAACAGTTGTGGATTCAATTCTTGATGGAGCCAGTAGATGATAGCTGGCACAAAAAAAGTCTGCAATACATTAGTGAGATAGTGAATGGTAAAAAACCCGGTAGATTCGAGAATCTTGGTGCTAAATCGTTGGTAGCTATTAAGGCTCTCTCGGTACCACCCAGCGTTCAAGCCGCCAATGATAAAAAACCCGAAAAAAAAGAGCTTAGTCCTGGGCAAACTACACTCAACTCTGCTATCGAAACTAAGGCCGAAAAGCTCGGCTACGCTGTAAAAATTAGAGCTGTCTACGTTGGCGACAACGACACTGCCGCCAAAACTCGTATGCAAGCTCTCGTAGGAGGCTTTAAGCAATTCAACACGATTAACCTAAATGGTTTTACTAATACTGGTCTACTTAACGGCGAGGCCGCTTTAAAACAGTATCAAGAGCGTGAATTTGATGATGCCGGATATGTACTGAATATTGAAGAAATTGCAAGTCTTTATCACTTACCGCACACCAGTGTAGAGACTCCAGGTGTGGCCTACACTAGCACCAAGGTGGGAGAGCCGCCCAGCAATCTACCAACCGTTAACAACACTCCAGCTAAGGATATAAGCTTGTTTGGTGTTACCACATTTAGGCAAGCTAATATTAAGTTTGGTATCAAACGCGAAGATCGCAAACGTCATATGTATATCATTGGTAAATCCGGAAGTGGTAAATCATTCTTGCTTAATCTTTTAACCCTATCTGACATCTACCATAACGAAGGTTTTGCAGTAGTCGACCCTCACGGCGATTATGCTCAAGATATGTTGCGCTACATACCCGAACACCGCCTAGACGATGTAGTATACTTCAACCCCGCCGATGGTGAATTTCCGGTGGCCTTTAATCCAATGGAAGTTTATGATGTCAATCGCCGAAGCAACGTTGCCTCCGAAATTGTTGGGGTACTGAAAAAAATGTTTGGTGACAGTTGGGGGCCACGACTTGAGCATATCTTGCGCTATACACTACTTGCATTACTAGAAACCCCTAACACAACCCTCTTGGGCATTACCAGAATGCTAACCGATAAAAAATATCGAAATGAAATAATTGCTAACGTTCAAGACCCGGTTGTAAAAGCCTTTTGGATAAATGAATTTGCCAGCTGGAACGATAAATTCGCCTCTGAGGCTGTAGCGCCGGTACTTAACAAGGTTGGAGCTTTCACTGCCAACCCTTTAATTCGTAATGTTATTGGTCAAGAAAAAAGTACCTTTAGTATTCGTAAAATGATGGATGAAGGCAAGATCTTAATTGTCGATCTTAGTCGCGGTAAAATAGGTGAAGACAATGCCAGTATATTAGGTAGTCTACTGATTACAAAGATTCAGCTTGATGCTATGAGCCGAGCCGATATACCTAATATTGATGATCGCCGGCCGTTTTATCTATATGTCGACGAATTTCAAAATTTTGCTACTGAAAGTTTTGCCGTAATTCTGTCTGAAGCTCGAAAATACGGACTGTATTTAACGGTAGCTAATCAATATATTGCCCAAATGCCCGAAGAAGTAAGGGATGCAGTATTTGGTAATGTAGGTAGTATGATTACTTTTAGAGTGGGCGCCGAAGATGCTACTAGCTTAGCCCGTTACTTTGAACCTGTATTTGAGCCTCTAGATTTAGTAAATTTGGATAAACAAGATATATACGTTAGTATGAGCATTGACGGTCAAACTAGTCTGCCTTTCTCAGCAAAGACTCTATTTGTACCTAAATCTCCATCTGATCAATCGGCTAAGATTTTGGAACTAAGTCGCCATAAATACTCAAGCGGTAAAGCCAGCGTAGAAGACGCTATCGCGAAATGGAGCGGTATGAATGAAGAAAAACCTACCGATAACTCGGGTGGGGGATCAAATACCGAACAAAAAATTGCCGGTACCGCTGCTAGCTTGCCATCGCTTAGAGTGAGTGGAGCCGAGCCCAAAAAATACAGCGAGATGGTAAAAGGTAAAAGTCAAAATATTAATAATCGCCAAAACCAACCTTATAGACCTAATAATAATCAAGGTGGTGGTCAACGCCGCGACGACAACCGAAGGGGCAATAACTCTAGTAGCCAAGGCGGCCATAATAAACCATTCTACCCCAAAAAGAAAAACTAGAATTGCATTTGAGTTATTGCCTAAGTATTGACTTATTATAGTATTTATGCTATCATATTTACGTACCCATTTAGTCCCCAATACAGAAATGAGCAAGATCGGTGCCTACCAAACCCATCACTCTCGCTGTAATACTGGGCCTGTGCCTAACCCTCCTGGTGAGCTGTAGCCACAAGACGACCGAAGCGAAGTCGTCTGTTGTGCTGCCTCACCTGGCCGTCAGCACGACGTCAACAGCACCGGTGCATCACTACGCACCAGGTTACACCGTAGAGGCCACCTGTGCCTTCTCAGTGAATATCTGTGTGCCTACCAACAGCGCAGTAACCCAGAGTATTCGCTCGCCACAGATTGCCCCCAATGGCAGTGGCGAGTATGCACCACAGGTTCGTCTGGAAGACGGTTCAACCTGTGTGTGGATGACAGATTTCCACGACTACCTGTGCTCGCGCCCAAAGTAGTCAACCGCCGCCCTACACCATCAACGATGATGGAGTGGGGCGGCTTTCATTTATGAACTATATTAAATACCGAATAGGGGAGCGGGCTAACAAATACCGAACTGCGGATAGTATAAATAATGTGGTAGATTGTTGGTATAGTAGTTTTTAGTATCAAGACATAATCCGCACCTGAAAGGATGGAGATGATCAATCAAAACTACAAACTCCAATTAGCCTAGAACGCTTCCCCTATCTTTTGTATTGATTTTCAATTCACTATTCCCTACCATCATTCTGCAGTAGTAATAGAGAAGCAATAAAATTTCTCATTGCAAAATCACACCGTAATTGGTCGCGCAGCTTTGACGGCTATCCTAGCTAATTATATTGCGGCGCCTGATTAATATGTAAACACCCAACGCAAAACATTTACAATGAGCGCCAAGCTGACTACAGTAGCAAACGTGCTAGCCCTATTACCAACTCTTCGCAATAGTTGAGGGTATCTTAAATGCTTTGTCGTCAATGGGGATGTATGATAAATCAACTTAGGTTAATAATAAACTTAGTCGCACAATGTTTATTTTGCGACGTATACTATCTATTTAACTAATAAATACATTTTAGCAGATTATTTGTTTATTATATCATCAAATTTTTGTTCCCTGTTTTTCTCCCCTGTTATATGCCGTTACAATTTGTTGTGGTAACGTAGCCTATATATAGAATATAACATATATAGTAGTAAACATAAACCGAACATGCCACAGTAGTATTGGTAGCATGACTTTAGCAGTTTTTTACAGACCATTTGAACGAGGTAGTATTTTTACAAATTCTTGTTTCTATATACTTTTTACATTTTACATATATTATGAGCTACTAGCTGTCTTTTTTATGTCTTTTACAAAATAGTTATCCACAATCAGCCGTGAAACATTATATATTGTACGTTGTATTTTATACAATGCTGTTTCTCTACTCTAATTAAGCTCTTCCCTACTTATAAAATACTCGGCCGTTTATTCTTAGATCAATATATTCAGCAGGTTTTTTTCCTTGTTTTTTAAGCTCATCAAGCACGGCAACCAAATCTGTTAATTGATCGTTTACAGATCGTGTTGTATCAAATCTTATCTTATAACCAGATTGAGTAACTACGTATAGGTCTGTGGTAGTCTCTTGAACCTGATATTCGCTTACCGCTACTCCCTTCTCAGGTAATCTGCTATGCAACTCCCCTACAAAAGATACAAATGACTCTGTAAGTGACTTCTCCCCTGTTTTGACTGGCAAGTTTGATGTATCCACTACTGTTGGTAAACTTTTTTTGAGCTGCTCGCTCGGCTCGCCGCTATATGCATGGCCATTGCTGGCAAAGACAGAAAGCGTATTGCCAGATCGCCAAAGTATGCTCGGTTTTTGTTCGGTTATTGTTATTTTAACAGTATTAAATAATTTTCGCTCTATCTTGGCTTTTGATATTTGATAATTATTCTTTTTTAGGTTTGTTTCAATGGTTTGCCCAGGTACAAACAAAATGTTTTGATTTATAAGCGAACTGTTAATTACTTCTAGGGCTTGGTTTTTAATTGTATCCTCACTAAGCGTTTGGTTGCCCGAAACTTCAATGTACTTAACTCTAAACAAGCTAGAAATTACTATGCTGTAAAACATTAAAATTATTATTGCAGCATAAATACTAAGACGTAATATCTTCTTAAAAAGACTATAATTGGCTTTCTTGGTTGGCTGTTTTAGATTTTTATAACCTACTTGGTTAGATTGAGATGAGTACCTTACCCTTCGCTTAGTTGACATTAAGTTTTACTCTCCCGATCTTTGAATTAGTGTTGCTACGCGCTGGGCGGCGTCGGGTACCCATAGCTCATGAATATTGGCTTGTAAATATTCTTTAGCTTGTTTGTTTGACAATATCTTATCTATCTCAGAACAAAGCCTTATGGGAGTTAGGTCTTTTTGATTCAATACTCTAGCTGCACCAAGTTTCTCAACAAATTCGGCATTAATCTGCTGGTGCTGATTGGCAGAGTTGGGGTTGGGTATAATAATTGTTGGCTTAGAATGAGCAGCTACCTCGGCGATAGAACTAGCACTTGCTCGAATAATTGCCAAATCGGCAATGAATAATGCCTCAGCCATTTCTGATTGTAAAAACTCGTATGGTCGATAATTTAGTTCTGCACCGCCTGAGAGTTGGTGGGCAGCTACCCTAGCTTTCTCTATGCCTTGTGTACCGGTGTGGTGAATAATGTTGTAACTTTTAAGGATTAGCTCTAGGCCATCAAACAACACTTGGTTAATTGCAGCAGCACCCTGCGATCCGCCAAAAATAAATACGGTGGGTTTGGTGTTATCAAAACCAAAAGTGTTTTTTGCTTTAGTTGGGTTTGCAGTTAAGAGTTCTTTTCTGACTGGGTTGCCGGTAAAGACAATCTTGTTGAAATAAGTATAGTCACTAAAAGCCTGCTCTGGAAAACCGGTAGCAATTTTTTGGGCTCGTTTGGCTAATATTTTACTAGACATACCAAAAACAGCATCTGAGTCGTGAATAATTAATGGTATATTGAGATGATCGGCTGCCAGGCCTACTGGCACAGTTACAAATCCACCCTTTGTAAACACCGCATCGGGCTTGAATTTTTTTAAGATTTTTTTGGCCTGAAAGTATCCACGACTAATCTTGGCGACATCAGCCAAGTTCTGTGAACTAGTCTTTAAATCGGTCAATTCTTTACTCAAACTTCGGCCATATCTTCTAAACTTTCCAGCAGTTATAGTTTTGTATTCAAAAGTATACGAGCTAACAAGCTTTTTTTCTACGTCATTGCCCAATCCAATAAATAGTATCTCTACTTTGGGTTCAAGTTTGTAAAGGGCGTCTACTATTGCTAGTACCGGGGTAATGTGCCCGGCTGTTCCGCCGCCGCAAACCGCGATTCTCATCAAGTGCTTCTCCTTTCGTATAGCGTGAAATGTTTTGTAAAATGCCCACACCAATTAATAATGCTATCATACTGGTACCGCCGTAGCTTATAAATGGCAAGGTAATACCAGTAAGAGGAATTACACCCAACATAGCAGCAATATTAAAAAATGACTGAAAGCCTATCCAGGCAACTATACCAGTAGCTACAAATTTGGCATAATCATCTGGGGCATCGCGAATAATTCTAAACCCACGCCAAAGTAAGAGCAATATTATCATTATTATTGTAGTTGCCCCAATTAAACCAAACTCTTCACCGATAATTGCAAATATAGAGTCGTTAGTGGCCTCTGGAAGGTAGCCATAGGCCTGTAAGCTTTTGCCCAGACCACGACCAAATATTCCACCTGACCCCAGTGCTATTAGAGCTTGGTTGATATGATATCCAGAGCCGGCTGGGTCTTCGCTATGATTAAGAAAAGTAATATATCGCGATAATCGATAACTCGAGCTGGCTATCAGTACTGCTCCAGCCGCTATCATTCCAGCCAATGTACTCATAAACATCCAAATCGGTACTCCTGACATAAAATACATAGCAAATATAGTACTTGCCAATACAGTAGCCGAACCCATATCTTTTTGCAGTATTACTATAAGAGTCATAGCCAGTACCATAATAATTATAAGTGGTACTAAACCTTCAAGAGGTTCGTTGAGTTTAGTCCGGTTCTTTTGAATCCAGGCCGAGACAAAAAATATGGTACCAAGCTTAAAAAACTCTACAGGTTGAAAGTTGATTGGTCCAAAGTGAACCCAGCGCGCTGCTCCATTTACCTTGACAGATATGCCAGGCACCAACACCAAGAACATTAGTGCCAATGATGCATAGAAAAATACGCTAGCGTATTTTTGCCAAAAAGTATACTTAACCCTACTAGCTACAAACCAACCTGTAATACCCAGCCCAAAACTTAAGAGTTGAGTATAGAAAAATCCATTTTGATCACTACTCCCCCCGGTCTGTTTAAGTACAGCTATCCAGCCGGTAGAATAGATCATTATTAGACCGATTGAAATAAGGGCCAACACCAATATAGCTAAAAAATAGTCTGGGCGATGAGCTAGGGCAAATTTTTCTGGTTTTTGTATTGGTGGATTCATTTTGTTTATATATTTATTAGTGAAATTATACTCTAGTAATTAAGCCAATTAGCATTCCTATTCCCCCACTTACTGCGCCAATTATCAATAGTCTCATAGTAACTTTGGTCTCTGGCCAGCCAATTGCTTCAAGATGATGATGTAAGGGTGCTGATAAAAATATTTTGCGCTTAAAGACTTTTTTGCTAAATATTTGTATTACACTCGATCCGGCCTCGACAACGAATACTGCCCCAATAATTGGTAATACAAAAACTGAGTTGGTTAGCATAGCAACAATTCCAAGTGCAGTACCAAAAGCAAATGAGCCACTATCGCCCATCATAAACCGACAAGGATAAATGTTAAACCAAGTATAGGCCAATACTGCACCAACCATGGCCAAACAAAATCCGGCTATACCAAAGTTACCTTGAGCAAAAGCAATAATACAATACGCCCCAAAAGCACTAGCAAGCAAACCTCCAGATAATCCATCGAGACCGTCGGTAATATTAACAGCATTGGCTGTTGAAACAACCACTAATATAAATAGCGGAATATAGAGCCAGCCTATCTCGAAATTACCAACAGCCGGTACGTGAATTTGGCTATAGCCAAGGCGAAAGAAAAAGTATAATGCTCCGCTCAGGGCGACTAGTAAAATGAGTCCAAATTTGAGTCGCGTACGCAGGCCCGCAACACCTTTGCCTTGACCCCTTACATTTATAATATCGTCAATTAAACCAACCGTACCCGCTGCAACCAGCCCAAACACAGGTAAATAAGTTTGTGAACGACTCCAGTTAAGAGCCAACATTGTTATGGTAACTGCTACTACGCCAATCACTCCTGCCATAGTCGGAATGTTACGCTTATGCTTGGCGGCGTGGAGTTTGTAAAAAACCGGTGCTTTCTCGCCTGTAGTGGTAGTGTCACGAACTTGTTTCCAGAGCTTATATTTATATGCAAAATGCGTATATATAGGTGTTAAAATCATTGCCAAAACAAAACAGACAAAGCCTTGGAGCAGGATGTGAGATAATTGGGCTGATAGTGTGGTTTCAAACATAATTAATAGGTTTATTTTAACAAATTTACGGCTTAATTACTACTGGGGGGTATCTGATAATAATTAAATAGTTCTTTGGCCACTACAGCGAAGGCTGGCACAGCAGTCTTCTCGGCAAAGCCCTCTACCTTGGGGTAATCTACTCGTACCAACATTACAAATCGGGGGTCTTCAACCGGTGCAAAACCCACAAAACTACCGATGTTTTTGTTTTCTTCATAACCCTTACCATCAGCTCTTGGTACCTGGGCAGTACCGGTTTTTCCGGCGATCTTATAGCCTTTCATTTTGGTAAGATAACCAGACCCACGCTCGACTACTTGGGTCATTATCTCGGCCAATTGAGATGCCGATGTGGCACTAATGACATTTCTTACCACCTCGGTCTTTGTTGGCTTAACTACTTGATCATTTGACACTTCTCCGGCCAATATATGCGGCTTAACAAGGTTGCCACTATTGGCAATGGCACCCACGGCGGCCACTAACTGCACAGAGTTGACTGAGATGCCTTGCCCAAAGCTCATATTAGCGTAATCAATATCTGAGCTCGTAACAGGCTTTACCTTGCTGCTTACCTCTCCAGCCTGTTCTATGCCTGTAACTTTCCCGAATCCAAACTTCTCTATATAGTCGTGTAATACCTGTTTACTCGTTGGGGTAATATTTTTAGGGTCACTGCCGAGCATTTGCAGCACAAACACTACGCCGGTATTTAGAGACTTCTGAATTACATCTGTCATAGTTTGGTAGCCATACTTATGATTTTCGGCGTTTTTGATAGTCTTACCACTTATGGTTAACTCACCAGTGTCATTATAGGTAGTCTGGGGTGTTACCTTACCACTATCTAATCCGGCAGCCATAGTTATTACTTTAAACCCACTACCCGGCTCAAACAGGCTCGACGTAGCCTTGTTAGAAAAAACTGAGTAGTCTTTTACGTCTCGAAAATTATTGGGGTCAAAATCGGGATAGTTTACCAAAGCTTTGATTTCGCCGGTTTTGACATCCATTACGATAATACTACCAGAAGATGCCTTATTGGTTTCAACAGCCGACTTTATGGCGTCACGTGCGACGTTTTGTATGCCTCTATCAAGGGTGAGTAGATAGTTCTTACCGTTTTGCGGTTCTATTAAAGTATTTTCGGTGCTATTTATAGGTATTCCTAGTGCGTCGGTAATGGTGTTGTACTGACCTTTTTGACCGCTTAAACCATCGTCGTTGAACTGCTCAAAACCATACTGACCCTTTCCGTCATCATTGACGTAACCCAAAACATGCGAAAACAATGCGCTCTCGGGATAATAACGGCTAGCCCGCTGCTGTAAAATAACACCCGCTAGCGACATAGCTTTAATCTTTTCGGCTTGGTCTGAACTAATATTTTTGGACAACTCAACATAGCGTCCTGACCTGGTAAGCTTAGATTTAATATCATCTTCAGACTGCAACGTAATTGAGCTAAGTTTTTGGGCCGTAGAGTCGGCATTGGTGATAAATTTAGGATCGACCGCTAGCGTATAGACTTGTGTGTTAAGGGCAATAGGTACCAAGCCTTGCGACTCTTTTAAATACACCGTTCCTCGGTTGGCGGGGATTTCGAATTTACGAGATTGTTGTTCGCTAGCTTTGGCGGCATAATCTTTGCCACGAATGGCTTGTACATAAAAAAGGCGCCCCAGCGCTATCAGCCAAAGTGCGATTAATACAGCAGCAATAGCATAAAGCCGCCAGTGTTCACGATTACTAGAAAGCATAACCTAATTATACTCTATTTTGCCGACTTTGGGGCCTGGGCGAACGAAACGGTAGTAGTTTTTACCAAGCCACTATCAGATGCGGTTGCCTTGGCTTCAGCCAGTGATTGTGCGCGAGCTGCTTCTATCTCGAGTTTTTGCTTTTCAGTTTCGAGGTTGGCTTGAGTATTTTTTAAATTTGAAATTTTATAACTAAACACTGATGTTTTAGTGATTTGATTTAAATACATCAACGATAGCAAGATGATAAGTGCCAAGAGCATAAGGCCAACAGCTATGGGGCCAGTCTGAAACTGCAGACGATTTCTAGTAATATTTTGGTTGCGGCGCATTGATGCGATAGCTGTGGTCATATAATTCTCCTTTTTTATTTTTGTATATTTTTGTTTTTGTTTTTGTTTTTTGTACAATTTAGTACATAGCATTTAGAGCTTAATAATATATCGCTCTAGTGTACGGTAATAACTCGAACTTTTAGTTTGCGGGCACGGGGACTTTGGTTTTTAATTAATAAGGTCATGTGATTTCTCCTTTTATTTTTGTTTTTTAATTATTTTTTCGACGACTCGAAGTTTAGCACTGCGAGCACGTGGATTGGTTTTATCAAATTCAGAGCCTTTTATGGGCTTTTTGGTAACTATTCTGTATTCTGCTTCAGACACAATTTGACCGAAGTCATCGCGAACTGGCGTAGCTAAGCGCTTAAAGGCTTGCTTAACCATTCTGTCCTCTAGGGAATGAAAGCTAATGACTGCCATTCTTCCACCAGAACTTAACTTGGTTGGACCGTTTTGTAACAACTTTTCTAGAGCTTTGAGCTCATTATTTACTTCAATTCTTAAAGCTTGAAAACTGCGTGTTGCGGGGTTAATCTTTGTTTTGTGCGTTATACAGTCGTTTATTATTTTGGCCAGCTCGGTCGTTGTTTTTATCGGTTTAGAGTTTCTGTAGTTAACAATCGCTTTTGCAATTTTTCTACTCGCTCGTTCCTCTCCATATTTGTATAGAATGTCAGCCAACTCTCTTTCTGAATAGCTATTTACTATCTTCTCTGCCGTAATCTCTTGAGTAGTGTCCATTCTCATATCTAATGGACCCTCTGCTTCAAAACTAAATCCTCTGCTTGATTGATCTATTTGTGGTGAACTCACTCCAATATCGGCTAATATTATATCAACCGCTGGAATATCGTTTTCCCAATTTAGATTATTAAAATCAGCGTGCTTAATACTTACATTGGTTACATTACTAAATTTAGCTTTTAGTGCCTTTATGGCGTCAGGATCTTTATCGAATAAATATCCATAACCGTTAGAGCCCACTTTGCTAAGCAACATCTCGCTATGTCCGCCATAGCCAGCAGTTAAATCAGCAAAGCAATCCCCTACTTGTGGATTGAGCAAACTTTCTACCGAACCTAGTAAAACTGGTATGTGTCTTTTCATGTCAAGGTTACCTATTCAGCAGCCAGCTGTGTGTTTTTATATTTGTTTTTGTGTTTTTGTTTTTGTGAAAATCTGCAGTTGCAGATATTAGTGTGACAAGGACTTAATAAATAAGTCCTTATAAGTAGAGATAGTTTGTGAGGTGGAGTTTTATGTTGCATGTACGTACTAGAGTATTATTTTACGCGTCACCCTCCATTGAACGCGTACTGACTGCCAAATAGTTAACTTTGATTTTTGTATTGTTTTTGTAGATTTTTTGTTTTTATTTTATTTTTAATGAGCAATTGTCTTTTTGTAGATGATTTATCTAACAAGACCATCAGATAGATTGCTGGCGCTTGGTATTACTTTGCGCTAAGGCGAAAATACTTACCAGCTCGTACAGCGACAATGTTTTTTTTGCCACCTAGCAATGCCATTTGATGAGCTTCTAGAGTAATGCGACCTTGTTTGCCATCGAGACGAGCAATTGTCTTGCCGGCTCGAAAGCGAACATTAAGGTCGGCTGTTGCCTCGTCAAGAATATCCCCCTGCAGAGCAGTCTCCATATCTTTATTCCAGACGCTCTCTGGGTATAAATGTAGATACTGCTTAAAACCTGGGGTTATTACGATGTTTTTGCCAAACTCTTTGTGTAGTTGCGAGGGAATGGTCAGTCGGTTTTTATCGTCTAGCTTGCGTTCGAAGTAATCCATTGTTGTTTTCATTGTTTAGACTTAGTTGTTAGTTTTTCTTACCCACTGTTACCCACTAACTTCATTATATACGCCTACTTACCCACTTGTAAATAGTTTTGATCAAAGTTTTTATGGTTATGTATCATTTTGTTTTGGCTCTATATAAGCTTTTTATTGAGTTTTGCGAACAGTCTACGAAAGCGCAGCGGGGATATTTTTGTTATACTTATAGTCATGAAGCACCGCAAACACATTGCACCCGACTATATACACAGCTCATTTTTTGGTTTAGAAGATAGCTTGGTATCTACCACCGGAGCGCTAGCCGGTATTGCTATAGGTGCCGGAAGTAAAGAGGTTATTTTAATGACCGCTTTAGTAATTATTGCGGTAGAATCAACATCTATGGCTGCCAGTGAATTTATTAGTGAAGAAACCGAAGAAGATATTGAGAAGCAAAAAGTTCCCGCTAGTCCATTAGTAAGTGGGTTAATAATATTTGTGAGCTACGTAGTAGCCGGTATATTACCTCTTGCCCCCTACTTGTTTTTATCGCACCTGCAGGCTATTCCGGTCAGTATTGGCTTAGCGCTGGCAGGGCTGACAGTTCTTGGAATATTTAAGGGCAAAATTACTCATAAAAGCCCTGTACGCTCAGCTTTTGAAGTTCTTATAATTGGTGGTATCGCTGCCGGAATTGGGCTAGCCGTAGGTATAATATTTAAGGTCTAGGACTGCCACTCTTTATAGAGCGTGTAGTCTACATTACTTTGGCCGCCATCAGCAAATATAACAGCACCATTTATATAGCTTGATTGCTCTGATAATAAAAATGTCACTATGTTTGCTATCTCTTGTGGGGTTCCAATGCGACCTAGTGGAGTAATTTCTTCAGCCGCCTTCTTGATAGTATCATTTTCTGGTCCCATATCTGTATCTATCCAACCAGGAGCAATTGCATTTACTCTTATTCCCTTGTAGCCAAGCACATTACCGAGGCTCTTGGTAAGACTAATAAGCCCAGACTTTGCTGCAGAGTACGCAAAACCTACAAATGCTCCTGTGGCAGCATCGTTACTAACTATATTTACAATTGCACTACCTTTTTCCATATTTTTGCTTAATGCTTCAACTACAATGTAAGGTGCGGTTAGCATAATTTCAATAGACTTATCCCACTTATCTAAGTCAAAAAGCTCTATACTTTCTTCTTCGAACAAACCCGCACAGTTCACAATATAATCAAATTTTACTGTACTCAATTCCTTGACTAAACTTAGTGTTTGATCCCTATTTGACAGGTCTACTCGACGATAAAGAATTTCTTCATTTTTGGGTTTTGTAGTATTGTATGTACCCACTACTTCAATACCATCAGAAATGAGTTTTCTAGCTACAGCAAGTCCTATACCTTTTGACGCCCCTGAGACAAAAGCTCTTTTCATTTCAACTTATCGCCTAAATAGCTTTTTAGCTCAGTTATCTTAATCCGATCCTGCTTCATACTATCTCGCTCTCTAACCGTAACAGCCTGGTCTTCTAGGCTTTCAAAATCTACCGTAACACAATATGGTGTACCTATCTCGTCTTGGCGGCGGTAGCGCTTACCTATTGATTGGGTTTCGTCATACTCAACGTTGTAATCACCCGCTACATTCTTAAACACATCTCGAGACAAATCTGTCAGTTCAGATTTTTTACTGAGTGGCAAAATGGCAACTTTGACAGGCGCCAAATCGACCGGAAGGCGCAATACTACCCGCTCCTCATTACCGACTTTCTCGGTAGTGTAAGCATCGAGCAAAACCGCCATAAACAACCGCTCTACCCCCACTGAAGGTTCAATAACATAAGGTACAATACTCTCGCCACTCTCTTCATCAAAATAACTCAAATCTTTTCCAGACGCCTTCATGTGGCTTTTAAGATCGTGGTCGGTACGATTAGCAATTCCGTAAAGTTCTTTAAACCCAAATGGATATTTGTATTGAATATCACTGCTGGCCTTGGCATAGTGGGCACGCTCGTCTTCACTGTGTTCATGCCATTTAAGATTATCGGCTTTAATGCCCAGACTCTGTACCCATTTGAGACAATCTTTCTTCCAAAACTCAAACCATTTTTCGGCTTCATCAGGGCGGGTAAAAATTTCAAGTTCCATCTGGCTAAATTCTCTCACTCTAAAAATAAAATCCCCAGGAGTAATCTCATTACGAAAGGCCTTACCTATTTGAGCAATACCAAATGGTAGTTTCTTGCGTGCTGTTTCGCGCACCAAGTCGTATTGTGCGAAAATTCCACCAGCGGTTTCGGGTCGTAAGTATGTAGTGGCAGCATCGTCTTCTACCGGGCCCACGAAGGTCTTAAACATCATCTGAAAATTCCGTGGTTCAGTAAGAGTACCTTTTTTGCCACAACTCGGGCAAGCTTTGTTTATAATTTCAGCATTTAACTTGTTAAGATCGCTAGTATCCATATCGGCAACATGATCGGCGCGAAATCGATGTTTGCAGCTTTTACAATCAACCATAGGATCTACAAAAGTATCGACATGACCGCTAGCCTGCCAAAGTTTGGGGTTTTGAATAATTGCAGAGTTTAGACCAATGATATTAAAGTTGCTGTATACAAAGTGACGCCACCAAGACGCTTTAATGTTGTTGGCCAGTTCGCTACCATATGGCCCAAAATCGTAAAATCCAGATAGACCACCGTAAATTTCGCTGGCCTGAAATACAAAACCGCGCCTTTTACAAAAACTTACTAGTTCTTCCATACTGATATTCGATGATATTTTTTCCATAAAGATATTATACCCTACAAATCATTACCTTGAAAAACTTTGGTGCTTTTAAATTTAATATCAAAATGATATTCATAGTAGCGCATAAGTAACTTCTCACCTTCTTCAATTGCGTGGCTAATATTCTGTAATTTAGCAAGACTACTAAGTTGATGTGACAATATTAATCGCCATAGCTTAATTGTAGGTATAGAAATTATGCCATAGTGGCCCTGCGGCCTAGATCTAGATAATTTACCCGACCCGTATACCAAATAATGATTATTACCTAGCTTTGTATCGGTTAAATCTGGTTGATTACCAGTTGAGCTTAAAAAATTAAGACCAAAGTATTGACGAACCAGCAAAGCATCTACTCCAGTATGCAGAGCTCGTAAACATTCTGTAACTAAATTTATAGCTGTTGTGTTAGGCTCCCCTTCGGCTGATAATTTTCCTAAAATTTCTATTATTAAATAAGCTGTTTGAAGGGCTTGCGAACTCAATTTTGATAAATCAGACAATTCTATTGCTTCCGCACCAATAATAATATCTAAATTTCTACCTTTGGTGAGTCTTATCTTGCAAAGCGTAAATGGCTCTAAGTGTCCGGCTAGTTTTGCCTGGGCCTTCCTAACCCCCTTAGCAATTGTCTTTTGTTTACCCTCTTCAATGCTAAATATTGTTATTATGCGATCAGCTTCACCAAGATTTTGATGATGAATAATATAACCAGTCAGCTCCCTGTACTTCATTGTTCTTTATTTAATGATAGTAAGTGCCCAATATTTTTTACCAATTGCCCTGGTGTTATGCGTGTTTTTACATAGTAGGCATCTACGCCTAAGCTATCACGTACGCTATTATGCAGATTAATATCTGGCTGAGTAAGATTAGTTAATATAACTATCTTGGTTTTTTTAAGGTTAATATTTTGTCGCATTGACTTAATTAATGCTATTCCGTTAGTGCCAGGCAAGAGAATATCTACAATCACACAATCTGGGGTATTTTTTACTAGCCAATCAAGCGCGGCTTTGGCATTATTTTTTGTAGTTAGCTTATAATTTGCATTAGTAAATTTGAGTTTATACATTTCACTCAAAATTTTATCTTCTTCTACTAAGAGAATACTCGGTTTCATTTACTTAACTCTACTCCTTTAACGGCGATTCATCAAATACATTGAGCTGCCGCGCAAGCGGGACATGAATATATAAAAACTGCTGATTTTGCACCAACTTTGTTGTAATTGTTACATTTAAGCATTGGAGTATTGCTACTACGTAGCCACACACAATCAAATCTAGATTCATATTTTTGATTGGCCCAAGGTATTTGGTGGAGTTTGAAAACACATGAAAAATATCTTTTTCGAGCCAAGAGTGCTTGGGTGCTCTAATGGTAATAACGCCATAGCGAGCACTTTTTCTAAAACCTAGAGTTAGTCTTTTGGTTGTCGTAAAAGCAGTTAGTAAAACACCAAGGGTTTGGGCTAATGCCCCAAGCTGAGTATAAATAAGTATTTTGTCGTTAATACTATTCATATTAAACTTAACACCTTCAAAATTTTTATAAATCTCTTCAACCAGCTGCTTGAAATAAAAGCTTTTACTAGCACTCTCCTCTAGACCAGTAAGAATTTGTAACGAATCAAGTAACACTACAGTTTGATGATAATTTTTAGTTAACCGAGTAAGTTGACCAATTATAGACCGTTGTTTGGAGTTAGCCTTGAGGTTCAATTCCTCTAGGTATCCCAGCATGGCTCGCTCAGAATTATTAATGTTCTTTGTGATGCCAAAAAGTGTAAATGTTAGGCCATTTTGGGCGCTCCATTCTTTCTTTACTGCATCAATACTGTTTATACCCTCCAAGATCTTCATTACTATCTAGACTAACTGCTACAGCAAGTTGTTGGCAAGCATTAGCAATAATGTGTGTTAGCTATGGATTGAGGTGAACATTTTTGACGATAGCGTTAAATACATCTATATAGGTGGCGTTATCGTCGGTCTGAATAGTAAATGTTTTATCACGTAAAGGAACCATTACGATTGTACCGTTTGGAATTTTAGTACCAATTTGTCCGGTATATCGCATACCTTTAATGCCTGAAACTGTGGTTTCTTCGGCCGTTACTTTTCTTTTGGCTACAACTTTTTCTTGAGCTAAAGTATCGAGAGGCTTTTTGAGTGAATCGATTGATTTTTCAGCCAGAGCAAATCTTAGGGCATATTGAGTCAGCTTGGTGTTTACTTCGTCAGGCATAGCAATTCCAGAGATAGTATTACCACTATCTTCTGGCGTGGTAGTGAGACTCCATGATTTGGGAATATCTATAGTGAAGCTGCCAGCGGCCTCAGGGGCAGTGTAGGTTCTAAAATCAGCATTGAGTTTTTTTGCAAATTGCTCTTCATCGAGTTTCTTTTGGGCCGTCGCACCCTCATTTTGGCCTTGTTTTAGGGTTGCAGCAATTTTGTTGTCATTGATAAAAGCCTTAGCGCCAAATACCATAACCAATATTAATAATATTGCAGCCACTCCACCAAGAACCATCAGCAAAGTCTTATAGAGCTTTTCTTTTTTGTTGCCAGGGTTACCGTCAGGTTTACTGGTAGGTACTTCTGGAAGATTATTGTATGGTACTTGGGGGTCCATGATATATTAAAGGTTCTTTTGCCCTGGCTCCCAGTCTATTGGACACAATCCACCCGTCTGCAAAGCCTTCACTACTCTCATAGTTTCGTCCACGCTACGACCTACATTACTATCAGATATCACTACGTATCGCAGATTGCCTTCAGGGTCAATAATAAACGTTCCTCTTTCGGCTTCGCCATTTTGCTCATTTAAAACCTCGTAGTCACGTGACAGCTGGTGGTTAGTATCGGCCAAAACCGGAAACTCTACATCTGACAAATCACGCTCAAACCAAGCTTTATGCGAGTGTACGCTATCGGTACTTACTCCTAAAATCTCTGTGTCGATTTTGGCAAACTCCTTGGAGTGCTTGGCAAAACCATTTATTTCGGTTGGACACACAAAAGTGAAATCTCGGGGATAAAAGAAAAGCACCACCCACTTACCTTTGTAATCTTTTAAGCTAACTTCTTTGAAATCATCTTTTAATCTCTTTTGATATGCCGGGACTGAAAATTCTGGTGCGGGTTGATTTAGTTTTAACATAATTTTCTCCTATTGTTTTTTGTTAAATGTAGGAATATTTTGTTCTATTCGCTTATTGACAATATTCCAATCTATTAATTGCATAAAAGCCTCAATATAACCTTTGCGAGCCGTTGCATAATCTAAGAAATAGGCATGCTCATACACGTCAAGTACCAACAACGGCACGGTAGACCATATACCACCTTGGTTGTGAACATCGCATATATAGTTATCTACGGTTCCTGCTTCGTAATCCCAGGCTAGCACTACCCAGCCACGCGAAGCCAATCCCATAGCTGCAAACTGGTCGGCCCATGTATAAATACTACCCCATTTATCTTCTATTAACTCTTTTATTGCACCAGCACAATCTTGTCTTTGGTCGGTCATATTCTCAAAGTACCACTCGTGTAATTTAACGCCGTTTAGGGCAAACCCCTTTTCAAGCTGTAACTCACGAAGTTCAGAATATGTTGCATTTGCAAGCTTATTGTCGACTTTTTCAAGTAATTCGACTATTTCATTGTATTTATTGACATAGCCAACGTACAAAACATCGTGGTGCTCTTGGAGTTGTTTTTGCGATATACCCTCGAGCTCGATATATTTTAACGGTTTTGGTTCTAGTTTTTGTAATTTACTCATGAGTCTATTGTAGCTTAAACCATAACTACTAGTCAAAACTTATAAAAATGCGTGTTTTTATTTTTATAAGTAATTTGAGTATTGGGCAGTTCAAATACAAAGCTAGCAAAGTAGCTACCAGTCTTCATTTCGCTACGAAGCTTCTCTTCTAGCTTTTGCATATGTTTGGTTAATAAAAAAGTAAATACCAAGTCTGCATTTGAAATGTCAGCCCTCCAAAAACTTTTAAACTTGACCTTGGCATTAGGATACCTTCGCAGTCTATAAACCGAAATTAACCATAAATATGGGTTGATTTCATAACCAACGGCCCTATAGCCTTTTTGCGCGGCTAATAACACCATTCTGCCGTCACCCGAGCCTAAATCAATTACCAAATCATTTTTAGCAAGTTTTACTTTGTTAAATATTTGTTTTAAAAATTTTGTGTTGGTTGGCACGTATGGTGCCCCAAAAAATATTGAGTAACAATACAATAGTACAAGTACACCTGCTACACAGTATAGAATAATCATATATATTCCTTGGTAGATTACTTATTTTCTTTTAGCCACTTTTCTACTTCACTCACCGTTTTGAGTGGTTGAATCTTGGGCCAAGCATGTAGAATTTCTAAATTTGGCCCTACAAGGACGGCTGAGCGAATTATTCCCATAAACTTACGTCCATACATGCTCTTTTGGCCCCAGGCTCCATAGGCTTCAATCATTTTAGTGCTAGGATCGGCCAGAATAGTAAATGGTAACTTATGCTTTTGAGAGAATTTTAAATGACTGGCTACATCGTCTTTACTTACACCAATTACGTCAATCCCCTTGGCTTGTAGGCTTTCAAAATTATCACGTAAACTACAAGCTTGAGCTGTGCAGCCTGGCGTTTCGTCTTTGGGGTAAAAATATATCAGAGTAGTTTTACCCATTATGTCTTTTAAACTATTCGGGATGTTGTTTTGATCTAATAATTTGTAATCTGGTGCTTGATCGCCCGCTTCTAATGCCATATTTCTAGTTCCTCTCTCTTAAGTACTGATCCCACTTATGAAACAGTGCCGTGGTGGCCCGTAAATCATCAACATTGTAACGAGCTATCTCTAGGCCTTTTCCGGCCTTATAATACTCGCCTACCTGGCTGCCGTCCATTTCGCCCTTAGGCGAATCAATACCAAAAGCCCTGCACCACCGGTGTAAGCTGCCTCTATACATCGCTGTGCCATAAAAGCTCAATAGCTCGGCTAGATCATAATGTACTGCGCCTGGGTACCTGCTTGAGTTGTAACGATTAGATATAAGGTCTTTGCTGGGGCGAATACTGTGAATGGCCGAGCGAATATTGATATATGGTACATCTGAGCGACGCCCAAAAAAACTTATAAATTCATCAGCCGTTTCAGCCAAAGCCCAAAACTTTACCAATATTTCAGGCTCAGTCATCGGTACGTATTTGATATCACCTTCTTCTAAATCTTTTTGTTTCCCACTAGGGTCTTGATAATATACTGCACCCTTCTCGGTATCTATATCGTACACGCCAATTGCCACAATAAATCCCGTGAGGGGGCTAAAAACCAATTTATCTTTTACATACTCAAGTTCTTTTTCGTACCCCTTGGGGTCTTCTTTTTTATCTGGCGCCTGTTTAAGTAAATCTTTTTGGGTAATGGCGTCAAAATCATCCCAGTTTTCGGCCGCAAACTCTACATCGAATACTAATCTTTTTTTCTGCATTGGTTTATTATACTCGACCTCAAACATTATTCCCAGTACCTAAGAATATGATTGGTCATTCAGAAGGTATTTTTACTTACATTATATTAAACCACTTTCTCTATCCAATTAAGCAATTGTTCTAGTGAGAGATGCTTTTCAATATTGTGGTACTCAAAAAATTCATTTGGGAAAAATAATAATGCTTTTAAATTTAGGCTACCAATATCAGCAAGTAATTGTATATTTGCTTGAGTGACATATTTTGAAAAGTCGCTTGTTTTTTCTGGTGCAATACTTGAGCGCGCGGCAATATTAACGAAAGGCGCGCAATATGGGACTCTAAATTTTTTATTTGCTAGACTCACCACTAAGCCACCCTGTTTGGCGCCAAAGATATAATCCCTGGGATCGGTAAGCTCAAGTAAATCATCAGGTTGATAGTAAACACAAGCGTCAATATAGTGCGAATCAATTAATTGTGTGCTCGAAACTCCCGTAATAACAGAGTGGATCACCATCCCTTGTTTCTCTAAAAAATCAATCATGAATTTTAGGGTACTACCAGTATACACATCGTCTTCAAGTATACCGAATTCGTTGCCATACAATGCAATTACCTGTTTTGATTGATTGACCAACTCATCAAAGCCGGGGCGTGAAGTAATATCTATCTGTTTACTCGTGGCATAGTTAAATCGCCTACTAACTCCAAATGGAATACCAAGCTTACTTTGTGAGTCGAAATTAAGATACTTCTTGGTGCTATTTAGCTTTGCAGATTTCTGCTTTTCAAGTTGTGTAAAGCTATGCAATTCTATCTTAACAGGCTCTCTCAGACACATATTTATTGCATCTACAAGAGCTAATATAAACTTGTCATAAGCAGTCTTAAGTTTGTTGGGTGGAATGATATTACTTGCCAGACAACCTATTACTGTTTCAGGTTTTTCGGTTCTTAATGCGTATATTTTCATTGTCTTATTATATTCTAGTTTTGACGAATGGCACCAAGCAAGCGATGCTCAATGAGTATTTACCCAAGTTCTATCGTGGGTCGTCTAAGTTATTTTTGTACAAAGGTATGAGCGTGCCCACGTTTGCCAGCACGACCTGTACGGCCAATGCGGTGCACGTAGTCTTCGTAGGTTGAGGGCTGATCGTAGTTGATTACGTGGCTTACGTTAGGAATATCGAGTCCTCTAGCAGCAACATCAGTAGCAACGAGTACCTCTACTTTGCCGTCAGTAAAAGCCTTAAGGGCTCTTTGGCGTTGGGGCTGGCTTTTATTACCATGAATGGCCTCAGATTTTATTCCCTGCCTGTTCAGTGAATCAGCTAACTTTTGCACCCCCCACTTGGTTTGGCCAAATACTAATACCTTGTTGTAGTGACCTTGAATTAACATCTTTTCTAGTAGTTCAACTTTTTGGGCGGGATTGGTGTACTCAACAACATCCTGCTCAATATGTTCGCTAGTTTCTACTGTGCGAGCCGAAATTGTTACCGGCTTATCTAGCATGGCATCCATAAGACGTTGTATTTCTGGAGTAATGGTGGCGCTAAAACATAGCGATTGGCGCTGCTTGGGTAGTAAATTAATTAAAAATCGTATATCGGGTATAAATCCCATATCAAGCATTCTATCGGCTTCATCAAGAACCAGCATGCTTGTATTGCTAAGATCTAGCTTGCGCTGATTGCACAAATCTTTTAGACGACCAGGGGTACCAATTATTACTTGAGGGCGACGAGCTATCTCTCTTATTTGCTTTTGGATGTTTACTCCGCCTACACAGATTGTGCTATATAACTGCAGGCCACGAGCAAATATCTTAAATTCTTCATCTATCTGCACGGCCAATTCTCTAGTGGGAGCAATTATTAATGCTATAACACCTTGTGGGCGATCCTTTTGGGTTTTGAGCATATGAATAAGCGGCAGTACAAAGGCAGCCGTCTTACCGGTACCAGTATTGGCTAGCCCTATTACGTCGTGCCCCTTAAGTACTTCTGGGATTGCTCCGTCTTGAATTTGGGTAGGTATTGTGTAGCCTTTATGCTCTAAATTACTTTGCAGGGCTTGTATTAAACCAAAATCGGCAAATGTGTGTTTGGGCACATACGGCTCAAAGTCTTGCTGGGCTACAGCTTTGTTTACGAACTTTTGTGGATCAATATATTTACCATGGCGGTTGCCGCCACCCTGTCGATTGTTATTACTTTTTTTATAGCCAAACGGCTTTCTAGATCGCGAACTTCTTCGCGAGTTATATGAATTACTTTTCATGTTTTAAATGGATTCCTTAATAAATTAGTTGTTATTTTCATCTTGCTTGGTGAATAGCAAAGATTAATTAAACAACTTTGGCATCCACTTTTTAGGTGTTAATGGCACCTATAACAAATGTATCCAATCAGTATAACACATCCTGCCTTGTTTGTCTATGATAGTGATGTTTTTATATTGTAAACTACTATTTTATAATTTATGAAGTTTTGCCAAATTTCCAGACGGCCAATGGTACAAATACAATTAATATACCTACTATCCAGACCATAGTAATATATACTGCATCAATTGCCACACCACCAAGGAGTAGTGCTCTCATGGCGTTTATTAGTTGGGTTACCGGTTGATTACGCGCAAAGGTCTGTAGCCAGCCTGGCATAGTAGCTACTGGCACAAAGGCCGAACTTGCAAAAGTAAGAGGAAACACAAATAAGAATCCAGCTGTCTGTACAGCTTCGGCATTACGAATAAACAAACCAAGCGTAGCAGTTACCCAAGAAAAGGCAAAGCTAAAAGCCACTACAAGTACCAGTGCAGCAATAAATTTACCTGTACCGGCCTGGTAGCGAAAGCCCATCATAGTACCCACTACAAACATTAAGGTAATAGTAAAGGTGGTACGCAACCCATCGGCGATAGTTCTGCCGGCCAGTACTGCTCCTCGGCTCATCGGTAAACTCCTAAAACGATCAATCGCCCCTTTGTCGAGGTCTTCTACTAGAGCTACTGGAGTTTGTAATGCGCCAAAAAGTGCGCTCTGGGCCATAATGCCGGGTAATAAAAAGTTGATGTAGCTACTACCTGGTGTGGCTACGCCAATGGCCCCGCCAAAAACATAGTTAAACAGTACCAAAAACATAATGGGTTGAATACTAGAAAAAACCAAAATCTGCGGCGATCTTCGTACCCTCATAATGTTTCTTTTGACTATGGCTGCTACATCACTAAGACTAGATTTAATAGTTGTGAGAATATTGGTTTTTTCCACTATTTCTTCCCCTTTTTGGTAGCTTTATGATCTTTAGTTGTTTTTTTGCCAGTTACGGCTAAAAATACATCATCTAAGCTTGGTCTGTGAACCGAAACATCGTCTGGCTTAATATTGGCCTTATCTAATTCCTTTAAAATCTTTATAAGCATATCTGAGCCCTTTTGGGCCCTAACGCTTAACGCACCGCTCATTTCGTCGGTGGTGGGATTTGATTTAGAAACTCTTTTCATTATTTCTTTGGCCTTGTCGTGATCGGCCTTACTTACATGCATTTCTACCACATCTCTGCCCAGGCTAGATTTGAGCTGTGTTGCAGTACCAGACTTTACTACCTTACCTCTATCGATAATACTAATATAGTCACAAAGTGCGTCGGCTTCTTCTAGATATTGCGTGGTGAGTAGTAATGTTCTGCCTTCAGCTACTAGCTCTCGTATAAGCTCCCAAAGTTCTTGGCGGGTTCGCGGATCTAAACCTGTAGTAGGCTCGTCTAAAAATAAAATTTCGGGTCGGCCTACTAGGCTGGCACCTAGGTCTAAACGACGACGCATGCCGCCTGAATATGTTTTGGCAGGCCTATCGGCAGCATCTTGCAGGCTCAGACGCTTGAGTAATTCATTGGTGCGTTTTTTGGCCTCTCGCTTGGGTATATGGTAAAGCCTAGCTACCATCATTAGAGTCTCGCGGCCAGTTAAAAAATCATCAACCGCGGCGAATTGTCCGGCCAGGCCTATCATACGACGAACTTGAGTAGGATGCTCGGTTACGTTTACGCCATTTATTAATACCTCGCCGCTGTCGGGCTGTAAAAGTGTTGCTAGTGCACGTACAACTGTAGTTTTACCAGCACCATTAGGCCCCAGCAAACCATATATTTTGCCTTTATCTACATGTAGGCTAACACCGTCTAGTGCTTTTACTTCGCCATAGTATTTCTTGAGATTGTCTACTACAATTACTGCAGTTTCAGATTTGATCATAATACATTAATTGTATCATATAGCTTCTAGCCTCATAGAAATTCTATTTAAATTAAAAAGCCCGCATCGACATTTAAGCTGATGCGGGTGGATCCCCAAAAAGCGCCAAAAGGCATGCTCCCTGGGGTGACCCGTGGCGGGCCGAGAGCGAGTTAGAACAGGCGCCGGTCATTGAGCAACATGCCTGTGATCTCTTCCCAGATACTTGGGCTATGGGCGGGGTTGATTTTGAACTTATCACCCATCTCGATGAATCGAGGGGCGGTAATAATCTTGGATTTTCTCCAATCGCTGTTCAAACCCCTTGTGCGAAAGGTTACTTCCTCGACTTGATTCAGTCCAACTTTTGAACCAGAATTGAGGTTAAGCTCGATGCGGGTGTCGGTGGTTTCGACTGTGAGTACATCTCCTAGACGAATGTCTCTACCTAGTTCGACATATTGCTTGCCAGCCAACAGTCGTTCTGGTAGAGGCGACCTTCGTGTGTGAATCATTCAACATCTCCCTGTTGTAATGTCGGCAACAATTGGCAGTGCAGTAACCGGGCCTTTCCCGTTGGTACGGCAATTATATTATCATAGTAGTAGTGTATTGTCAATTATTACCCTTGCGATAAGATTGTGTACTTTTCTAAGCATTAGGTATATACACACTTAAGTGCTATACTAATTGGTAGCAAGAAAATCTCGTGAAGTATCGTAGCAATCATTAGCCTTCAAAAAGCTCATAGAACTCGGTTTGAACGGAGACCCTTGTCTCATTAATAAACTAATTTGAGCCCTAGATTAATCTAGAAATACTCATACAAGAAAGGCTAGCTAAATTAAATGGCAGCAAAACTATACGTAGGAAAACTTCCCTACTCAACAACAGAAGAAGAATTAAAAACAATGTTTGGTGCTCACGGCACCGTAATAAGCGCACAAGTTATTACCGATCGTGACTCAGGACAATCAAAGGGATTTGCTTTTGTAGAAATGGAATCAGAAGCCGAAGCTGAAGCAGCTATCAAGGCATTAGACAACAGCGAAGTAGATGGTCGCAATATTGTTGTAAATATTGCCCGTCCAAAAGAAGACCGCCCAGCTGGCGGTGGTTACCGTAACTAACCAAAACCTTTAAATCTAAAATTAAATAGATAATATATAGACTGGCTTTTGCGCCAGTCTATTGGTTGCCCATAAAATTACAAAACTTATGAAAATCGATAAAAACATACAAATCACATATTCTACAAATTCCACTCATTTAGCGATGAGTAGCAAGACTCGTGAATTAATATTAGATGCATTGTCAAAACGATTCACTCGGGTGGGTCAAGTGATGATAAATTGCGAATCAGATCTAAACAAACTACTTATCGATAAGCCAGATTTGGTATTCCTTGGTATGAAAGATAAAGCACTTCCAAGTACTAGAAATACCAATATCTACTTAAGTGATTTTCTTAATGAAAACAACATTTTATGTGTTGGCTCTTCCAAAAAAGCCAGAAAATTAAGTAGTAATAAGTATTTAGCCAAAGAGCTTGTACGGGATGCTGGGATACTCACAGCTGATTTTTTTCTGGCTCATCCGGGCCAATTTACTAGCGCGCAGGACTTACCTCTGGAGTTTCCTCTATTTATTAAGCCACCTAGTAGAAGTAAGGGTTCGGGTATAGATAGCAAATCAGTAGCAAGAGATTTTACGCAGTATGTGGCCAAAATAGAGCAAATTTACAATAAGTACCAATCAAAATCCTTGGTAGAAAAATATTTGTCAGGACGTGAATTCTCGGTAGCGATTCTTGAGCGGCCAAACAACAAGCAACCCTTGACGATGCCCATAGAACTCATTGCTAAGCCAAATATAAGAGGCGATAGATTGCTTGGATTGGTAGAAAAAACTGAAGACAAAGAAAAGGTAGTTTTGGTCAATGACCCCCCAACTGCTCAAAAACTAAAAGACACAGCTATTAAAGTATTTAAAATACTTGGTGCGAGGGATTATGCTCGAATTGATTTTAGGATGGATGATAACGGACAGATCTTTTTTCTTGAAGCAAACACATTGCCCGGACTAGGGTATGGCTATTTTTATCGTGCCTGTCAACTAAACTACTCGCTAGATTATGACTCTATTATTATAAAGCTTGTTGAGCAGGGTCTAAATACAAGTCTGCAACAATCGTTGAGTGATTTTAATCTTAGCGATGAAAGCGTCAAAAGCATAGATTTACACGGTGCAAGGTCAGCTTGATAATAATTGCATAATAAAGTATTATTATCTGGTTAGTACAACAAAATATTGAGTATATTGGGGTGTGGCCAAGTGGTAAGGCAACGGCTTTTGGTGCCGTCATTCGGGGGTTCGAATCCCTCCACCCCAGCCATAATGAACACCGTGACGATCCAAAAAGGTCGTCCTTTTTTGTTATAATATTTTAATGAATGAATTTCTAAACTTTGCTAAACAGCAGGCACTTCATGCTGGCGAGATAATGCTAACACACTTTCAAATGGGCATAGACGTCACCGTTAAGGCCGATAATACACCTGTAACAACTGCTGATACAACCATAAATAATAAAGTAATCGAAGCGATTAAATCATCTTACCCAAGCCATGCCGCAATTGGCGAAGAACAAAGCCACGAGGTTTCAAATGCCGAGTACACTTGGATTTGCGACCCTATAGATGGCACCGTCCCCTACACACTCGGTGTGCCAGTTAGTGTTTTCTCGCTTGGTTTGGTATCTCAAAATGACGGACAACCAGTAGTTGCAGTTATTTACGATCCTTATCAAAAACGTATGTATACAGCTATTAAAGGTCAGGGAGCTTATCTTAATGACAAGCCTATTAAAGTCAACTCTCAAGGCAAGCTAGATGAAGCTATTATTGGGCTATCTGGAGGTAGATCTAAGGTAGTTGATCAGGCTGAATTTAAAAAGGACGTCATTTCTCAATGTTTTAGACCAATAATACTTAATTGCGTTATGTACGAAGCCGTATTGGTGGCTACTGGTCAGATTGGGGCTAATATATTCCCTGGCCACACTGCTCACGATGCCGTTACCGCCAAGCTTATAGTTGAAGAAGCAGGCGGTAAAGTAACAGATATTTTTGGAGAAAATCAACGCTACGATCAGCCGGTTAAAGGTGCTATTTTTAGTAACTCCCTACTTCACGACCAGCTAGTAGAAATAACTAGTAAAAATAAACTATAGCTTTTTTAATAATTAGCTACTAACACTAATTCTATTTTTTGATATAATAACAGGTATGAATGATGTAAAAAGCTATAAAGAGCCGGTGATATTGGTAGATGAAGCCAACTCGCCAATTGGCCTAACTGAAAAAGCTAGCGCACACACTGCCTCCACTCCGCTCCACAGAGGGTTCTCTATATTTTTATTTAACACTAAAGGGCAGGTTTTATTGCAGCAAAGAGCCATGAGTAAAATTACTTGGCCTGGAGTATGGAGCAATACCTGTTGTGGCCACCCTATGCCTGGAGAAACCACTCAACAGGCTGCCTTGCGAAGACTAGATTATGAACTTGGCATTAAAATTTCGGCTCAAGATATTATCATTGTATTTCCCGATTATCGTTATAAAGCCGAGCGCGAGGGCGTGATAGAAAATGAATTTTGCCCAGTAATGATTGCTAGAACCAACTCTGAGCCGGTAGCCAACCCCAAAGAAGTGATGGCAACAAAGTGGCTACTATGGAAAGATTTTATCGCCGACTCAGAAAGTTTTAAAAATTTCACTCCTTGGTGCCAAGAAGAGGCCAATTTATTAACCAAGAACGATAAATTTAGTGATTTTTATGAGACATTAAGTTAATAATTACTATTTACATTGTAAGTATTATGTGTTATTATCTGTTTTGTACCTATTGCCTAGGTAAGGATACCAATGCCTACACTAGTAGTTGAAGAGGTATGCGAGATCCACTTCCTCGATCCCGTACCAAAATCTACGTGTACAATCTGCAGCAAGAAATCCACAAAGAAATCACGTGCTAGGACAGCCGGTGGTATTGCCAAGATTATTGTTCCTTCCAGCGCAAGGCCCAAGAAGCCTGTATTCATGTGGGATCCCCAAAGGCTTAATGTACGGAATATTCCGGTTGATCGTGACATCGTCCATATCACCAGAACCTTTTCAATGGAAGAATTCAGGCAGCTTGCAGTAACTCTTCCCGGCCTGATTATTGTGGAAGTTATTCCGTCATCAATACCGCTTGTAGAAGCAAACATTGAATGGTTTAAAAAATTCAATGTGGGTATTACGGCTCAATGCCGTAAATAAAGAGTTGCAACGGTAGGAATTAGTCAAACCTCAAGCCAGTGTGCTTGGGGTTTTTATATTTAATCCGCGATAATATCGTTATATATAGATAAATAATCTCTAAGCATTATTGGTGTTATAAACTTATTAGCAACCATTTTTCTAGCATTTACACCAATTTGTTTATAGTCTTGGGAATTACTGATTACCTGGGCAATTTGTTTAGCAGTATTACTTGTATTACTATCCAAATAAAAGCCGGTTTTGCCGTCTACAATTTGTGATTTAATACCACCTACCGGATTGGTAAACACTATCTTTTCTTTCCATAGAGCCTCCGTAATAGTTAAGCCAAAGCCTTCTTCGGTGGAGTTTTGTATAATTAAAGTGGCTGATCTTTGTAAGGCATTAATAGTTGTATCATCAACATTAACAATAGTTTGAATTTTACTTCCAAACTTCTCGGCCTTTGACTTAACTAGTTTAAAGTATGGTTCACCCTCAGGGTCATCTGTCGAATAATCTCCAGCTAATATACAATTCAAGTTAGGCACTAATTTGTGTGCGTGCTCAAAAATATCAATTACACCAAGAGGATTTTTGAACTTATCAAATCTAGAAACTTGTAGTAAATATGGTATATTCTTATCAATATTGTTTTTATTTAGTTGCGCGCCGATTTCAGCCCCTGAAAGTGATTTATTTTTGTCACTTAATGGATCGATAGAGGGATAAACTATAGCTACTTTGTTTTCTTCAGCTCCCACTGCATAATCTTGTTGTGAAAATATTAGTTTATCAAAATTTTTATAGTAACTTTGAGCCCAGCTTAAGACTTGCGGATTGGCCATAGTTGTATCTATATGGCAACGCCAAATTAGTTTATTGCTCGGCAATAATGGAGCCAGGCCAATAGTTTGGGGGTCGTGCAAGACATACATGTCGCCGTCCTGTGGAATATCTTTTGCTATACTCGCCAGATGATTGTTGTAATAGTCAAAATCTAATTCGTTAGGTAGTGCACACTTGCCTTGCAAGCAATTATGTATATTTTTGGTAATAGTAAAATATCGCTCATCGGGGTCTAGTACTAACCAATTTATATCTAACCCTAAATCTTTATAAAGGGGCATTTGGGCATACAATAATTCGGCTACACCGCCACCTTTGGACGTAGAATTGATTTCGTAAATTTTTTTACCCTGTAGATTTTTAGAAATTTTAGTAAGTTGATTAATTAAATCGCTACTTACAATATTATGGTAATCGGACAGTTTGCGATAAGTGAATTTGTTTATATTCTGCATAAAACTCTAATCTCTGGGAGTAGCTAGATATGTACCCTAGATACCATGGTTCCTAGATTAGTATCGGCTACAGCTAATTTATGCTTTTCTTTTAAGATAACTCGCAATTTGTCAGATTTAGTAAAGTCTTTTTGGGTTCTAACGTCAATATATTCATTGAGTGTGTTTGACTCTTCAAGGGTTAATGGCTTTATTTTTAAAAGCTGAAGGCCCAACACAGAGTCGGCAAATTCTATAGCTTTTAGGCTTTCTTGGGTATAGATTTTGCCCTCTACAGCGCTCATAGCAGCGATAGCGTCTGGAGTGTTTAAATCGTCTTCAAGTGCAGACTTGAAATGTTGCATAAATTTACTAGTTTCGCCACTAGTATCTGTTGGATCAAATTTAATTGGGCTAAGAACTAAGTTTTCTACGTAAATACGTAAGTTATTTAATCGCTCGTGTGCTGATTGTAATGCACTAGAGCTATAATCCATTTGCGAACGATAATGAGCTAGCAAAACTAGTAAGCGAAAAGCCAAAGGATCCGGCATAGTTTCAACTTTGGTTATATTACCCAAACTCTTGCTCATTTTTTCGCCACTAATATTTAAAAATTCATTATGGATGTAAAAGTTGGCTTGCGCTCCACCACACTGAGCAAGTTCGTTTTCGTGATGAGGAAACTTTAAATCAACTCCACCGGTGTGAATATCGAAGGGCTGGCCTAGATACTTTGTGCTCATGGCTGAGCACTCTATGTGCCATCCCGGGCGTCCGGGATAATTTTTATCTTGCCAAATAAAATCCCAGGCAGGTTCATTGTTTTTTTGGGCTTTCCAGAGCGCAAAGTCGCCCACCCCTTCTTTCTGGTCTTGGTCGTCAGTAACTCTTGCTTGGGAGTCAAAATTTAAATTAATAAGTTGCCCATATTTATGCCCGCTTTGGGTATATTTTTCTATACTAAAATATATACTGCCCTGGCTAACGTAAGCAATTTGTTCCTTCAATAGTTGCTTAATTAGCTCTTGCATAGCATCAATATGGTCTGTAGCCCTGGGCAACTTATTAATATCGCCACGATTGATTCCAACCTTTTCAATATCGTCTATAAATATATCGGTGTATTTGTCGGCGAGTTTTGCTAGTGCCAACATTGCATCTTTGTCATTACTTACTTTATCTAGTTGAGCTATCATCTTATCGTCTATATCGGTAATATTCATCACCCATTTAACGTCTAAGTTCTCTACATGGCGCAATACTCTTTGTAATAAATCATCGACAATAAAAGATCTTAAATTACCAATATGAACATGGTCATAAACAGTAGGCCCACATGAGTAAATAGTTGCCAAATCCTTCTTTATAGGCTTAAATTCATCTTTAGCTTTGGTGAGTGAATTGTATAGTCGTAGCATTGTTTATGGCTTGGTTTCAAAGACGATTTTGCGCAATACCTCGGCAGTATGTCGGCAGTCCTCTAGGGCGTCGTGGGCTTTGCGTGACGGCAGGCCAAACTCTTGAAAGGTTTGTTCTGAACGGTATATATCTCCCCGTCCCTGCCGAACAAAATGTATATAAATGATTGGCCAGATGTCGAGTATATGAAAATCATATTCCATAAAATCATGGCCAATGCCGGTCATCATATCTTCTAGCATTTTGGTATCCAACATAGTCGTCCAGCAGCTCAGATATACATTGGTGCCAAAATAGTCTAAAAACTTTTGCATCACTTCGTCTTGGCTAGGTGCATCTTTAAGCATCTCTTTAGTAATGCCGTGTATAGCGCTTGCTCTAGGGTCAGATCCTTCAATTTCTTGCTTAATGTAGCTACTAAATTCTTTTTTCTCTTTAAGAGTATTTTTGTCGAGTAATACAGCGGCTAGTTGAATAGGCTTGGCCAGTGGCGGACGACCATCGGTGGTCTCAAAATCTATCATTAAAATATCTTTTTTGAACTTCATTATCTTATTATACCTGGAATGGACGCTTGACGCTAGACGGTTGAATCTAGCATTGTTTAGACACCCCAGGCTTAATTAGAAATCACTAAAACAACCACTAATTAAAAAGCCCGAGTATATACTCGGACAAAGTCACTTTAGCAAGATAGTCCAGTATGGATATGGATCGTCATCGATAGATATATCGTAGCCGGCATCTTCATAGTGACGTCGCACCAGCTTCATGGTGTCGGGATGAATTGGATAATGAATAACCAATTTAAGTCCGTCAATTGAAAGGTCGTAAGCTTCTTCCCATAGTTTGTATTCAATCAGTCCAATCACAAGCTCAAGCTGAGTGCGACGATGTCGCGACAGCGCCTGGAGCATTCTTTTTGGCGTAATTCTTTCAGTGCCTAGAGTTTCCATATCGGTACCTATGAAGTATCTTGGATGGATTGCAATTGTTTTATGGAGGACAACCGATAACGCATCGTTATCGAGTTGAGTTAGCTTACCATCCTTATGCATTGCCAAAAGTTGCTCTTTTGATACCCACCAGCTAAAGTTGGTGCCCGCAGGAAATCGTAAAGACTCTGAAGTTTTGGCTTCACAAACTACCGCTAGTATCATCAACTCGTCGTCTTGTACGATATCTTGTGGGATATCTCGCAAATCAAAAGAACGTATGAAATGTATTGTAGGTAACATTAGGCCAAATCGTTCACGAGCACTTGCTGCGAGGCGCTCTACCACCCAATCAATTTCACCAGGCGCGTCTTTATCGAGCATTACCTGGACACCAAACATATATCTTTCAAATAATTGATTATATTCTACCAAATATTCGCCTTTGTAGTTTTCAACTGCAAGTACAGCGCAGGTTCTAAACACTATCACTCCCTTGGTAGGTACTAAGTGGTTGTAATTATTTCATATACTTCTATATAAGACAATCATAAGTATTAAAAAGCCTGGCGGTTATCAAGTGCTCTACCAAGTGTCATTTGGTCAGCATACTCCAGGTCGCCACCCATTGGCAGACCATGAGCCAGCTTGGTGACACGCACTGGCATGTCTTTGAGTTGGCGCAAAATGTAGAGAGCCGTGGTTTCACCTTCTAGATTGGGGTTGGTGGCGAGTATTATTTCTTCTGGCTTGGTTTTTTCTATTCTTTTAAGCAGGCTACCTATCTCAATATCATCAGGACCAATCCCGTCTATAGGGCTTATTACGCCGTGCAAAACATGATACTTGCCTTTGTATAGACCGGTTTTTTCAATAGCGACAATATCGAGCGGTTGGGAGACCACGCAAATAGACGAATCGGATCGATTGGGGTTTTGGCATATCTTACAGGTTGGCTGGGTGCTAAAATTTTGACACTTATTACACCTTACAATGCCATCTTTGAGCTTCAATGCGGCCTCACCCAAGCTAGTGCTATCTTCACTTTTGAGTAAATAAAAAACCAATCGCTCCGCTGTTTTGGGCCCAATACTGGGCAGCTTAGCAAATTCGTCTATTAATTTAATAACACTTTCTGGTAAAACTTCTGAATTCAAAATACGCCCTCGTTTTTATCTTGACGATCGACGCTAGATAATAGAATCTCGACAAGGCCTTGGCGGCTTTCCCGAGCGTCAATAGTCAGGCGTCAATAGTCTAATTACATTCCTGGCAGGTTCATAGAACCGGCTATCTCTTGCATCTTACCGGTAGCCTCGCTCATCAGCTCTTTGTTTGCCTGGTTGATAGCCGATACAAGCAGGCGTTCTAAACGATCCATATCTTCTGTGGCTTCAGGCTTAATATCGATAGCTTGCACTTCAACATTCATGCTGGTTTGCGATATTGACATACCGGCGGTCACTTTTACATCGCCGTCACCAGCTTCGGCCTCTATTTTCATGCGCTTAAGTTCTTTTTGCAGTTTTAGAGCTTTTTGAGCCATCTTGGCTTTATCCATCATTCCCATAATTTTTCTCCCGTTTAATACAGACTAAATTCTATCTAGTGTTTATTATTTTACTTGATAAAGTCTAATTTCGCTATACCCAGCTTGGCTCTGTAATAGTAGTACCCAGTTTGATGGAATCTGATTATAATAATCATGTTCACCAGTCTTTCCAATGATCCACACTCTTCCTGGTAGCACTTTTGAATAGGAATCTAAATATACATTTTGGTTATATAATAGCCCCGATTCGCCGTAGCCATTTAAGTTACTATTGGCCGTATAAAGACCAATTATTTTACCCGTGGAGTTATAATAACTTGCGTCAAAATATACATATAACTCGCCAGCCAGTATGGTATCGCTAGATTGGACCTGATTGTTAATAATTTTTATTACTTGAGACATCTTATGCGAAGACTGGGCATAAACGTTGCGTACGCCAATCAATTCTGTACCAATTACCAATGCCGATAGCAATACTAGTAACCAAGTTCGTTTGCCAGCCAACTTATCTATGCTAATGGCGATAATTAAATATATTCCTACTGCTACAAATACAAAATATCGTTCATGAAATATTGGCTTTTGTAATGATACTGCTAAAGCGATGATGATAGGAACAAAGCTATAAGAAGCCAGTAGGCGAGAATATTTATGTATACCCTTATCGCTAAAAACTAGATATATCGAAAGAGCTATTATTAGTATTGGCACTAACCAATACAAATAAACTATTAATTTTTGCGCATCGGTAAAGGTTAAATATTGCCATATTGTATCGTGAAATGTTTGCCAGGAAGTTTTTGGTAGCCAACCCAAGCCCTGTCCACGACGTAATTGGGCAATCATATTGGGTACCCACGGTATAAACAGCAATATTGCCACAATATTAGCAAGCCACCAGCGTCCAGATAAAATTATTGATTTATTAAATCTTATATGAGTTGGTTTTTGCATTACTAACAAGTATATCCACATAGCAATAACCACAAGAGCTGCGAAATAGTGCGTATATAGTCCGGCCACGATAGATAACGTATACAAAATATATGGCCACGAACTTTTGGGTTTTTGAGCAATGCAGGCCACGGAGTACAAAGCTAATAACATAAACAAGCCCAGTAAACCATACATACGTGCCTCTTGACTATAACGAATTAGAAAAGGCGCGCAAGCCAAAATTAAACTAGCCAAGATAGCAGCTCTGTTAGTGGCAATTTTTTTAACTACCAAGTAGCCTACTGGTATCAAGGCTACTCCTGCTAGAGCGCTTAGACTCCTAATCGCTAACGCAGAAGTGCCAAACAATCGTATCCAAAAGTGCAAAAGTTCATAATACAGTGGTGGATGAACATCGCGCGCCGAGCCAGCCCAAATAAGTTCGGGTGAGCGAGTGGCTAAAAATATCGAGAATCCTTCGTCATGCCAGATGCTTGCTTTAGTAATATTAATAATTCTTAGTGCTGCACCCAAACTAGTAGCCGCTAGCAACCACAGTAAACTGATTAGACTACTTTTTTTAGGCGACCATTTGTTCATAACTTTACTTCTTATATTTACCGGTCGTCAGGCCCCATTTAATCTTAATAAGGTCCGGGAATGTTTGCAGAGCTGCTTTGGCGGCTGAAAATTTTGAACTTGACACCTTACTACCCTCTTTAATGTCTTGCCAATCTGGCACATCAATAGTTTCTATTTGGTAGCCCATTTGCCGCGCAATAGCTAGTACCTCCATATCAAAGCCCCAGCCCATCACGGTTTGTTTGGCAAAAATTGCCTGTGCAGACTTTTTATTAAAGGCCTTAAAACCACACTGAGTATCTTTAATACCAGGCAAAATTAGCAATTGAACCAAAAAATTAGCACCGCCAGATATAAATTTGCGCAATCCGGTATGGCTTTTTTGGAGATTGCGCACACAGATACCTATAGGCTTGTCCTTTTTTGCCAAGTCTAATACATCATCAAGATATTTTAGCGGAGTGGCCAAGTCGGCATCCATAAAAACAATATATTCACCTTGAGCAGCCAGCATTCCCATTTGCACTTGTTTACCTTTAATAGCTTTTTTGTGTGGCTTAGGGCCAGCATCTATTAATTTAAAGTGCTTAAAAAAATGTCCCGATTTCTTAGCTACCTCGGCAGTACCATCGGGGCTCTGAGCATCAACCACAATTAGCTCAGCAGATATTTTTTTGGAATTAATATACTTAGCTATCTGCGAAATTGTGTCTTCAATCCTAAAAGCCTCTTTATAGGTAGGAATCACAATGCTAAGATCGATCATGTCGGGTTGGTTTTTTGAGCTCATTGATTTACTCTATAGCTAAGATACAGCAATTTTTTATTGTAGCTGGAGTAGTATGGTCTGAGTTGACCGTTAGGGTATTTAGCTTTTAGTATATCGGTAATTTTTTGAGCTTGATCACCCTGAGGGTAAACATAAAGTAGTTTCTGAGTAGACAACGATTGATTTTGAAGTTCGTCGATACTTAGTAGTGAATAGACCGACTTACCAAAGGTAAGGTACTGCGTAGGCATCGCCTCATAGCCACCTGCGATTAAATAGTTGGTACCTACTTGTTGGGCAGGGTTGGCATTTAAAAAGTAGCCCACTTGAACCATGTTCTCGCCGTAGGCCGAGTATGTCATGGGGTCTTGGGCCCATGCTACAAAGTATTGCCGCCAACCAATAATAGCTGTAAGCGCTAGTAGAATACTTATACTTATTACCCCGGTATTTCTTGCTGGATTGTTAATTGGAAATGTTTTGTACCATCTGGTAAGTAGATAATTAATACCAACGGCTGCAATAGTAAATACACTAGCTGCCGTACCGATACTTCTTAGGGCGTGCGGTAATCCCTCGGCGGTAAGAATAGACGGTAACATCATGGCAAAGAACATAGCAAGTATGGCCGCGTATTTAACTCTGGTAAAGCGACTAAAAGCAACTAGCAAGCCCAATATAAGCATGAGTCCAACAAATGTATTGAGTAAAGGCTCGCCCGGCAAGTTGTGGCGACTATTTTGGTCGCCCTGATAGTTAAATTGCAATAAAGTTTTACCAGTGCTATCAAAAAGTGTTTGTAGGGGCTTGCCATTATTAAGTTCTTTGTTTAAAAAGCTAGTACCACCGGCCCTAGCTGTAGAATCGCCAGGGTGTCGTACGATAGTAACGATTAGCGGCGATAAGGTAATTAAAAATATAACGCCACCTATTAATACATTCTTAATATTACTTAGTAGCCACTGACGCTTGAGGGCCAATAAATAAAGAAAACCACCTAAAACAATCACGCCAAACATAGTAAAAGCAGTATAAGTGTAGAAACCTAATCCCAAAAATAATCCAGCCAGCAAAAAGTAACGTGTTTTGTTTGTTTTGTAAGCTCGACCTCCAAAATAGGCCACTAGAGCTATCATTAAAGGCACCATGCTGGCTCTAAATCCGTCTCTGCTTACGGTATTAACCCAAGGATTTACAGCTATTAAAAAGGCCGCTATGAGTGCCGTTCTACGTCCAAACCAATCTTTGGTATATAAATACACTACAAATACGGTCAATATACCAAGTAGCGCCGGTGCTAGGCGTAGCGCCAAAATAGTATTGCCGAATATTAGCACAAACAATGCTTGCAAAAAGAAAAATAAAGATTCACGTGGGCCGTTAGTATTATAGATAATTCGCCAATCATAATGATAAATGCGCTGCAAAATATCTAGCCCGTTAGCGGCTTCGTCGGGATGCAGGCCAGGTGGTAAACTATTTAATTGATACAATCGAAAAATAGTTGCCAACCCCAAAATACCAATTAAGATAATTAAAGCTCGCTTGTCTTTTATAAATGCCAGTAGTTTAGAATTATTTTTTTTCATCTACAAACACGAAGTATTTATACATTAGGTAATTATAGACTAGCACCACCAAAATAGCAGCCATCAGAGCCAGATTACGCTCGTCAAAATCTCGACTTAGCGGCAAATGCAATCCCGATGTAATAGAATAAGCTAGTTGCGACGGCCAAACCCACACATCTGTAAAAAGCTTTAATATTATTGGCCTAATAATATATAACCCTGCGATAGTAATGATAAAAAAGTAAACTGTATGCTTGGTATCTATATTACGTTTACGAAATGTAAAGCGCATATTAAAAATATAGCTGTTTACCATGGCTACTGTACCAGATATTAAGCCAGCCGCGACAATACCGGTAATAGCGACTGTTACGCCAAAAAATGTGGCCGTAAACAAAACACTACCCTTGGGCAAAATAGTTATTACCAAGATATTTAAAATTACAAAGTCCACCACAGTGTTGAGTATCCCCACCAAGCCAAATCGGCCTACCTGCTTTACTTCGTGATCTGAATGTTTTGTGGTTTTCATAGTTGTTATTCTTAGTATAGCGCAGAGTTAAAAACTAAAAAAGCCCTACTTCTGAGTATGTACATTATCCACACTTCTAAATAGCATTTGCTCGGGTTGAAAGTACAGCTCTACCTCGCCAGTTGGGCCATTTCTGTGCTTACGAACCAATATATCGGCAATGTTTTTACGTTCACTTTCTTTTTCATAATAATCTTCTCGATAAATAAACATTACTACATCGGCATCTTGCTCAATACTGCCAGACTCACGTAGATCTGAAAGTTGAGGTATTTTGGGAGAGCGCATCTCAACGCTACGTGACAGTTGTGATAGCGCTATGACTGGCACATTGAGTTCTCGTGCTAGGCCCTTAAGGCCACGTGATATCTCTGATATTTCTTGTACTCTGTTCTCGCCGCCAGCGTTGCGGCCGCTCATGAGTTGTAGATAATCTATAACTATTAGTCCCAAGTCGTTTTCGGATTGCAAACGACGAGCTTTGGTGCGCATTTCCATTACATTACTCATAGCTGAGTCGTCTATATAAAGTGGTGCTTCTGAAAGCACACCCATGGCCTTATTAATTTTTTCAAAATCAGTATCTTCAAGATTACCCGTTCTAAGCTTCCAGCTATCTATGCCAGCCTCGGAGCTTAGCAATCTATCAATTAGTTGTTCTTTGCTCATTTCTAGGCTGAATATTCCAACCGGTATACCCTCCTCGGTAGCAACATGCTGGGCGATATTTAAGGCAAAGCTAGTTTTACCCATACTAGGGCGTGCGGCCAAAATAATTAAGTCGGAGTTTTGTAATCCGGCAGTAAGATTATCTAGCGCTCTATAGCCAGTCGGTATGCCTCGAAGCGAGTTTTTGTCTTTATGCAAACTATCTAGCCGCTCAAAGCTACTGGTAAGAATCTCTGAAATTGGAGTAAAGTTTTTCTTGAGATGTTTTTGTGAAACTGCAAATAGTGCCTGCTCGGCCTCATCTAGTACGGAATCGAGAGCCTCACCCTCACCAAATGCCATGGAATTAATAGTACTAGCTGCCGAGATTAACCTTCGCAACGTGGCTTTATCGGCTACTATTCGGGCATACTGTTGTACGTGTGCACTAGATGGCACGCTATTTACTAACTCGGTCAGGTAAGCAGCCCCGCCAATATTTTCTAATTGCTTAGCCTTACTAAGAGAGTTCGCCAGGGTTACTACATCGATAGGTTCGCGACGTTCAAAAAGGCCCAGAATAGCCTCAAAAATCTGGCCGTTTTTTGTTATGTAAAAATCATCGGCACCAACAATATCGGCAACCTTAATTATGGCATCTTTATCTATAAGCAAAGAGCCTATCAAGCTTGACTCAGCCTCGGGATTCTGCGGAGGCAAGACAATAGACTTATCGTTATTTTTTGATGATTTATTATCTAAATTAGCCATCTACCAACTCCCCACCAAGTATTGCCATGGCAGAATTTACCAATTCGGTATCTTCTTTGGCCGGCTGAGTATTATCTTGTACCAATCGACACTTGAGCCCAATAGGCTGATTACAGGTTCGGCTCATCACTTTCTCAACTATCTCGCGATTACGATGCTCTTCTATTCTCTCTTTGTGAAAATTAAACCGGCAATCTACTACCAAATTAGTACCTTCTATATGGGCATTGCCAGATCTAAGCAGAGCGTATAACGAGTTGTTATGCTCTTTTATTATGCTAAGGCCCTTAGCACAACGGCTGGTCAAATCTTTACCAACTTGGGTGGTTTTGACATTATCTCGTGCGTCTACCTTGTCTGCCTTAACTACTGAGGCCCTTGAAGTAGCGTTTGTAGTATTGATAGTTTTGTATGGATCTGGCTGAGTAGTGGGTTGGCTGTTCTCTTTACCTATGGCTAATTTTGCCACAGCAATTTCTAGGGGTAGGCTTCTATGGTTACTATACTTAAAACGCTGATCAGCCTGCGCAAAAAACTCTAGAGCCAAAATTACAAACTCGGTGTTAAATTCTTCATTAGTGTTAGTACTGGTTAATAAAGTACGCAAATATCTTTGCAGTTGCGCATTAAACGCCGAGGGTTCTACACCAAGACTTAGTAGCTCTGTAGTTATTTCAAGGGCCTTGTCCGATTTACCCTTGGCTGCCGCCTCTAATAATGCTTTGATTTGCTTGCTACTAGCCAAGCCCATTCTGGCGCTCACTACTTCAGCATTGAGTGTGTCATTATAAACCGACATTTGATCTAACAGGCTTATTGCGTCGCGCATTCCACCTTCACTAAGCTCAGCAATAGCACGCAAGCCGTCATCGGTAGCGTTTATTTTCTCAGCTTTGGCAATTCTACGCAGATGATCAATAATTATCTCATCTGAAAATGGTCTAAAATCAAATCGCTGAGTTCGTGAAATAATAGTGTCGGGCAATTTATGGGCTTCGGTAGTGGCTAGAATAAATAAGGCGTGAGCTGGTGGTTCTTCGAGGGTTTTTAGTAGTGCATTAAAAGCCTCCTTGGTAAGCATATGTGCTTCGTCAATAATGTACACCTTGTATTTAAGTTGAGTGGGACTAGAGTTTATTTTATCGCGTAGTGAACGTATCTCATCAATGCCGCGATTGCTGGCAGCATCTATCTCTATAATATCTAACTGGCTAGCAGTATCTTCGTCTGCGCTCAATCCGTTGGCTCGGCGAGCTAATATGCGCGCTACACTGGTTTTACCCACGCCGCGTGGGCCAGTAAATAAGTAAGCGTGCGAAATCTGACCATTTTTTAAACCCATCTCTAGGGTTTTGGTGATATGGTCTTGGCCCACAACATCGGTCAAATCTGCCGAACGATATTTACGATATAGCGCTAAACGCGACACCTTTTGCTCCCTCCATTACTATTATGTATCTACCAATTATACACCAAAACCACCCCTCTCTGTCATTCTGAACTTGTTTCAGAATCAATACGTCATTGATAAAAGAGCCAGTAACAATAGATTACAATAAAAAAGTTGAGGTTTTATTACGAAGGTGAAGTATAGAACGAAAATGATCATTTTTTTGATGTATAGTCGGGAATCGTAATAGAGAGTTTGATTGAGAAATAAAGTGCAAGACGTAAGCGAGAATCGAAACGAGATGTACTTAGAGTACATTGAGCAAGAATCGCAGCGACAACGCAGCAATTTGTTCTCAATTAAGCTCGAAAAGTCTAAGCGCCTATTACTGCCTCAATAGCGGCCCAATTAGCCTCGCCGTGAGCAGGAATAACTACCGTTACTTCATCGCCTGGTTGGGCTTTGAAATACGTAACACTAGCATAAAGTACTCGAAAATGGTTGTCGCCAACTTGAGCAATATATTGGCCGTTTTCTAGCCCTAGTTTGGCTATTAATTTTTTTCGTTCAATTGGTCCAATTTGTTTGTATATAAATGACCCGTCAGTCGCAATAGTAAGCTTGAGGGTGTCGCCCTCTACCAACTTAGATTTGCTAGCGTAGTTGGCTGGCACTGGGTAAGTATTGCCATCGGGACCAATCATATTTTGACCATCAAAATGGCCTTCTATGATTTTGCCAGTTGGCTCGCTAGCACTCGATGTTTGATCACTTTGAAGTGGAACGCTCACCAAGGGTTTAGGTGCTTGGTCGGTTGGTTTGGGCAAGTCTTTACCGCTTAGACCCATTTTTTTCAATAACTGTTCGGCTTGCTTTAAACTTTGTTCTGCAGCATGCATTTGATTAGAGAGTTCTTGTAGCTCTAATTGTTTGTCTTTATTACTCATTTTTTACCTCTTTTGATTTTAGCTCTTTTCTTTCACAGTTATTGTACCAAATAGTTGTACAATTACCAAATAATATTGGTTTATAAGGGTACTAGTTCGCAATATTATATTTCAAATGTAGGTATGAGTCTTTAAGAATATCAGCAGAAATGAGCTGCAATGATTGTATTTTTTTTAAATCTTCAACATCATTAAGAGATTCTCCGTCTATAAGAGTAGGTGTCGTACGACCACCAACTATCATGGGTGCTACAACAATCGACAACTCATCAATAAGGCCAGCTCGTAATAGTACTGCATTCATTTCCCCGCCAGATTGAATCGTTAACCTATCAACCCCTTTTTGCTTCAATAACTGAAAAAGTTTGTTAAAATTAATCTTTTTTGGATATAAAATAATTTCCAAGTTTAAACTGCTAATCTGATTGGCTGGATGATTAGTGTTGGATGTAACAATATAAAGCTTACTTGTGTGATTTAAAAGATTTTGTACGCCCTGTTTTGTAAGATGCGGTTCGTTGTCTAAAATTATAAAGCTAACTGGTGATTTTGGTATATTTGTCTTCGGTTTATTCCAGCCTACTTTTGCCATTACCTTGCCAGTATTTAATGAGTATAAGTCGGTTTGTTGCTCTAGATCATAGTATTGTTGTAGCCCGCTTGAAACTGGCGGAATGTTTGGAATATCTTTATCAAAATCTCTATTGGGGCTGGCACCGGTAGAGATTTTACCATCTACCGACATTAACATGAATAGTGTAGCGTGAGGTCTATCTTTCATAATGCTAGTATAACAAAAAAGACTCTTTCGAGTCTTTTTTGTATGAGAACAACAACTTACTGTAGTTCTACAGTAGCACCAGCTTCTTCAAGGGTTTTCTTAGCGGCTTCGGCTTCTTCGGCAGGTACGCCTTCTTTTACCATCTTTGGTGCGCTATCTACTACGCCTTTTGATTCGGCAAGACCTAGGCCTGATATTTCTCGTACAGCCTTAATTACATCAATCTTTTTATCGCCTGCGGCGGTAAGCATAATGTTGTATGAGCTTTTGGCTTCTTCAGCGGCTTCGGCTTCTCCGCCAGCGGCAGCACCACCGGCAGCAGCAACAGCTACTGGAGCAGCTGCGCTAACACCATAGTGGTCTTCAAGTACACTTACAAATTCTGACAGGTCTAGTACGCTTAGCTTGTCAATTTCATCAACAAGTGATTTAAATTTTGCAGGTACTTCTTTCTTTTCTTCGGCTGGCGAATCGGTTTTGTCTTCTTTCGCATCGGTTGACGGACTTTCAGTTTTTACTTCTGCAGCAGCAGCTTCTGGAGCTTTTGCTTCTTCCTTTACTTCTTCTTGTTTTGCAGTTTCTTCTGCCATAATATTTCTCCTTTAAATTAAGTTTTTAAGTTGTTTTTTGTTCTTGAATTGCTTTTAGGGCGTATACGAGTCCACTTAGGTTACCATTTAGTACTCTCACAAAACCACTAAGTGGTGCAGCAATAGTGCCAACGGTTTGAGCAAGTAATTGCTCTTTGGACGGTAGCTTGGCAAGCGCCATAATATCATCGCGGCTAAGTGCGTTTCCATCTTCGTCGATTCCGCCAACTATCTCTAATGCATCGTTAGTCTTGGCAAAATCAAATACGATTTTGGCTGCGGCAACTTCGTCTTTAGAAAACGCAATACCTACGGGGCCAGCTAGCATAGTTGTGTCTTCAACATTGCGATTAGCGTTGTTTAGCGCAATCTTCACTAGGCTGTTTTTTGCCACCGTAAATCGCGCATCGCTTTCTCTCAGGCTGGCACGCAGAGCCGATATAGCTGGCACATCCAGACCACGATAATCAGCCATAACAGCTAATTTGTTTGAATTAAAAGCATCGGTTAGATCTGCAACCGTCTGCTCTTTTTGATCACGGGTTTTGGCCATAAGTTACTTCCTCTCCTTTATTTAATGTGCGTGATTAACCAACAAAAAAATCTTTGGAGATTCCAAAGATAGCTTTAAAAAGTATTTTTGCCTCGTGTAGCAAATTAAGTCTTAATAAAATGACTGCTACAGTCTTTGGTAATCGAGTAATATTGTATCAAAAAGTTATAGATTGGTCAAGCACTAATAATACCAGTGTAGTGAGTTTACAATATCGACAACAGTCTTATTGGCTTTTGAGTTTTCTATCTCATTTGCCAGAATATTGCCGATTAACTCCCCCAAATCTTCAGCTTGCTGGGTGCTAATACCTCGCGAAGTCAATGCTGCCATGCCTAGACGCAAGCCACCCGGTCGCCAAGGCGACTTAGTATCGTTTGGTATGGCATTACGATTAGTTACAATACCCACTTCTTCAAGTTGAGTTTGTAGCTCTAAACTATCAATATCATCTGGCACTTTTGCCAGGCAAAGATGATTTTGAGTGGGTGACACCATCTCTACACCAGTTTTTACTAGGCCGTTTTCAAGTGCCTTGGTATTGGCAATTACCTGCTTGGCATAATCTTCAAATGGCTTTTTATCGGGATACTCGTCATCACCCAGTACCTCTAGTAGACTCTGACCAACAGCAGCTATCTGATTTAGGTGTGGCCCTCCACTGGTGCCAGGAAAAATAGTTTTATTGATAGCTGGCATATATTCTTGTTTGGCAAAAATAAGTGCTGATCGAGGTCCACGTAAGGTTTTGTGGGTGGTAGTGGTTACGAAATCAGCCCCTTCGCCGTCTTTTTTGAATGGGCTATCATGCAGACCAGCCGCTACCAGACCAGCAATATGAGAAATATCTGCCATAACAAGCGAACCAGTATCGTGAGCCAGTTTACAAAGTTTGGCAAACTCATATTTTCGAGGGTAAGAGCTAAAACCGATTATCGTTAGTCGTGGCTTGTGCTCTTTGAGCTTGGCTACAAAATCGGCCTCGTCAATGCCGGAACCGTGTTTTCTACTTAGCAAACTATAGTTGGCATACTTAAAAAACTTTAACCAATTACTGGTAGCATGCATGTGACTTAAGTGCCCACCGCTGGCGAGATTAAGGCTCAAGACTGTATCGCCAGGTTCTAAAACTGTAAGATACACCGTAGCATTGGCTGGGCTACCAGATAGCGGCTGAACGTTTATGCCATACTCGCCAGTGCTGTCAAAAACCTCTAGAGCTTTTTGACAAACAAATTCTTCTAGCGTATCGGAATTTACGTTACCGCCATAATAACGTTTACCGGGGTACCCCTCGGCATACTTGTCGTTCCAAAGACTTCCTAACAACCCTAAGGTCTTGGGGCTAGGATAATTTTCAGCGGCAATAAGATTGAGGGTACTCTTTTGGCGTTCTGTTTCGGTTTGAGTGAGTTGAAAAATTCTATTCATTATTCAATTATACCACTTTGCAGATTGGTTAGTCTTGTAGTATTATCTAACAGACCTACAAAACAGGTGGACCTTTACAGAAAGAAGTGATATGTCAAAACTTGAGTACAAGCACGAACGCATAATGAATTCACAGTATCGAGTTATACTAGAATTCATTCTACGTAATGGCCAATGGACATCAACTCGCCAGGGACCACGTACTAAGGTTTGTACTGGTATGCAAATGCGATTTGATCTACTAAACGATGGCTTTCCGCTCATTACAGAGCGAAAAATTGGATTTTGGCGAAAGCCAATAAACGAGCTTGGTGCAATGATTAATGGAGTGCGCACCGCCGAAGACTTCGCAGCCTGGGGTTGTGATTGGTGGGGCGACTGGGTTACGGAAGAAAAATGCGCAAAGCGCGGGCTACAAACAGGCGATATTGGTCCAGCAAGCTATGGGGCAATGTTCCATGATTGGCCTGATGAAGCCGGCCAAACATACGACCAATTTGCCCACTTGGTGCAACAGATCATTGAGTTCCCGTATGACAAAACACACGTTGTTAGCCCTTGGTATGGTGCTTGGCTTGCTCGTGATTCGGGCAGAATCAATAAAGCTACTATCGCACCTTGTCATGGCTGGGTTCAAGTTACCATTATTGGAGACAAGCTCCACCTACATATGACTCAACGATCTGGCGATGTTCCAGTCGGAGTGCCATCAAATATGGTGCAATACGCAGCTCTACAATTGTTACTATGTAGAATACTCGGCTATTCGCCAGGTCAATACGTACATACAATTGTGAATGCTCATATTTACGAAGATCAGGTAAGCATGGTTGAAGAGATGTTGTCGCGTAATCCGCGTCGTCTACCTACAATGAAACTAATTGACGACGTCGAAGGTTTTGTGCCGCCTATGCCACATGATACTGAATTAGTTCATAAACTTCATGGCGACTTGTTTGTGTTAGATGAATACGACCCGCATCCAGCAATTGCCGGCATTCCGGTGGCGGTATAAAAATGATCACCATAATTGCAGCGCGTTCTAGAAACGGCGTAATTGGTGTAGACGGGCAATTGCCTTGGCATATCTCTGAGGATCTCAGACGATTTAAGCAATTGACTCTTGGTGGTACTGTCATCATGGGTCGAAAGACATATGACTCTATTGGTAAAGCCCTCCCTAATAGACAAAACATTGTCTTAACCAGAAATGGCGAGTTTGAGGCTATCGGTGTAGAGATTGCATCTACCCTTGAGGATGCGCTGCGGATCTCTAGCTCAACCAACATATTCATCATTGGTGGCTCAGAGATATACGCTATGGCAATTAAATCTGGGGTTGTCGAAAGATTAATCGTTACTCTAGTAGATGTATATATAGATACTGATAGACATCAAGATATAGCACACTTCCCAAAAATTGATCCTATTGATTGGAGGGTTGAGTATGCGCAACGACTCAGGGACGATCTTACAGATACAAATTTTGCGATAGTAGAGTATCTAAGAAGATCTCAACATGAAGAATACACTCCTCTGGTGTACCTTCCTGCGTCACGTTTTGAAGATCAAACAGAAAAAATGGAGCAAATTCTTCAAGACGGCCTCTGCCCATTCTGCCCTGAGTGGCTAGATTGGTATCATGACTCTCCGATAGTTTTTGAAACACAACACTGGGTTGTTACACCAAATGACAACCCATATAGTGG
>CAYMHI010000004.1:0-65329 GCA_964390265.1 uncultured Candidatus Saccharibacteria bacterium
TTCGTTCTCAAAGAAATTTACAAAGATTATCCTTGTAAAAGAATTGTTTTACATTCTGCTGACACATTTTACATATCAATTTACAATTGACAGCCATTTTGTATTCAAGTTAAAAAATAAACTCAGTCGACTTTTAATGTATCTTTTAGTCGCTGTTTTTGTTTATCTTAGAGTGCTGCTATCAATCTGAAGTAATTGTATCTTATAACTAGGTATGAAGTCAAGGGTTTTGTAGCCATCAACCAACTCTGCATAGACATTACTAATAATTATTGTTAAGATACATTCCGTTGACCTAGTCAGCAAGCTTTCATTCAAATATACTTGCACCTTGAGGAGTAGCCATGAACGGTAATTTCATCTACATTGGCGTTGCTGTTACGGTCTTCGTTGTACTGTCTATCTTGACTATCATCGAAGACATCAAAAACAATCAAACATATGAGACCGGCGACAATCTAGGCTTGGCTTTTATTGTTGCAGTCGCCTGGCCACTAATTGTGTCTATGGTATTAGTGTTTTATATTGGTGTTGCTCCGTTTTTGGTTGCTGGCCATTTCATCGACAAATATGCAACAAGAAAGAGATTAAACCAGCCAACTTATCCAAATTCCACTTATGGCCACTATCGCTATGAGGACTTCGAATATGAATATGAGGATGAAGAAGGTGAAGGCAGTGATGACGATAATTTTCGTTGGTATCACCAAGCCCCACCATCATTAAATTAATACCATTCAACCCCTTTGAGTAAGGGGTTTTTATATTACTAGCTAAGATGTTTGGCGAGAGATCGCTTAGATAAGTTTTCAGCATTAAGACTAATGTGCTGACCGTCTCCAGCGCGTACACACACAATTTTTTCACTAGCTTCAAGATCGAGCTTAACTACAGATACATGCCAGCTTACCGAGCCATCAAAAGAATCTACCATCATGCTACGCACGTCTTCTACTAGCTTCATAAAACAAACTTCTTTGTTGGTACCAAGCACAGAAATAATAGCTCGTTTTATTTGTCGATACTTTGTTTTTTCGATTGTTTTACCTTGTTGACCCTCAAAAGGGTGAAGCGTAGTTACGTATGCTGACATTTATATAAACTCTCCTTTGTTTATATCTATTATACTCGATTACGGCCTCAAAAGATACACATTAGTAGCATTAACTAATGACCTTTTAAGTTTATAGGGCTGCATATGTCTATTTTTTGGATTTCTTTTTTGTTTTTTTAGACTTGGCTTTTTTGAGCCATGCCGATTTGCCAATTTCTTTTTGGCTTACTTTGACCTTTTTGGAGAGTCTATAGATTCTAAACTTGAAGTATCCACCTGCGACTAGCCATATACATATAACTGGGCCAACAAACAACCATTGATTAAATATTGAATTGATATCTTCGTATACTAAGAACGAAGACAATACTAAGACGAGCCCCGCAACTAAATTAATAAGTGCAATGTAGGTAAAGCTGCTTTGCAACTTAGGTTGCTTACGATATTTTTTAACTCCGTATATGTATACAAGCGGTGCAGTAACCAACACAACCGCCCCTACTATAATAATGATTTTAGCCTGCATGGGTGAGACCATACTGAATATAGCCGGAAACTTATCAACAATATTTTGATAACCAAAGGCCATAGCAATAAAAATACCTAGTAGAGCACCGATAATTACTTCTAATGGCTGGTGCCCTAATATTTCGCGCATACGGGTGTACTCAGCAGCGTTTCTTAAACTACCACTGGTAGATAAGTCGGTTACTAACCTATTTAGGGTTTTAGCATTTTCACCAGCACTTCTTCTCACGCCAAAGCTATCGTACATAACAATGCCCGCAAAAACTGCTGTAAAACCAAATAGAGGAGATGCCAAGCCCCCATCTATTAGCGCCCAAGTGGCCAAGCTACAAACTACTGCCGAGTGCACACTCGGCATGCCTCCGCTGGCGTACAAATAGCGCACATTTACATCGCCTTTTATAAAAGCAAGACTAAATTTAATTAGCTGTGCAATAGCCCATGCGGCAAACGGAACATATAAATATGGTGTTATATTCATTTTATAGCTTACCTACTTATTTTATATATATTTTAACCTGTAACGACAATACTAACAAGTCGGTAGCATGTAAACGACTAAGCTGGTTAACCTATTTGCTGTATTTCTTACTCAACTGGTATAGTGCCCCGGCCAATGAAACTGCGATGACCCCAAACAGCGGGAAGGCGTAATCACTAAATGGTCGATCGACTGGTTTTTTGTATATTAATTGGTCTGCAATGTTAGTACTAGGCTTGATTGCCGAAAGTATATTCTGCGAACTACTTAATTCTGAATTGACAGGTAGGTTACTGCCAGTCTTTACGGCCAGTGCTAATACTTTTTCTGTGTCTTGGCTGGCAATAAATTGCTGAGCAGGCTCATCGACTATGTTATTGCTTTCTAATTTTTGACTGGCTTGAGTGTTGCCAGCCGCTGTATCCATACCCAGGCTTCCCACCCAGTTGCCGAATACATTTATAAACAATACTCCAAACCAATCCGAGATACTAAAATCTGAATTTATTATATTACCCACATTAACAGCTATTTCGGCATCGCCAGTAGTGGCATCGCCAGCCTGGGTGTTTCCCGCTACATCTGCGTTACCGCTAGTAGCCGACAACTCCAGATTATTGTTAATTGTGTTTGTAGTATCAGAGTTACTGATAGTATTGCCAGGGTGGGTCGCTGTAGAGGAGTTTTGCTCTACATCACCCGCTAGAAGCGCACTTGTAGCTCCGACAGGTGCATCCATTATAAGTCCTAGCCAGCTACCAAATACATTTACAAAAACTAAAACGGCATTCTTGGCTATTACTTGGCGCCCGGTTAGGTTTAAAAGTGTCAATCTAGTATCTGACTTACCGGTTTTAGCGTCGCCAGCCGAAGTGTTATTTGAAACATTTGCATTACCACTCTTAGCATCGGTAGATATATTGTTGTTGATAGTTGATAGATCGTTGGTGTTACCAACCAAGCTAGAAGTACTATCAGAATCAATGGTGTTATTTGAGCTAGGGCCTGTGTTGCTAATGCTGGCTGAATTGCCTGCTATGTCTTGCGAACCTCCGCTAGCTAGTAGTTGACTTAAGAAGTCTTTAGAGAATAGAATGTCGCCGTTAAGGTTGCCATAGATATTGATAACCCCAAAAAACGATTTGCCAGAACTAATGTACGAGTTTATAAGATTCATTAAGTTTACCAAAACTCTAGCGTCGCCACTCTTTGCGCTACCAGCCTTAGTGTTACCAGTACAACTTTCGGCCATTCTTTCAGTACCTCCACCTGTTTCACCGCCATTTTGACTGCAACCAACAGTAGCGTCACCACTCCGAGCATCTATAACAACATTGTTATTAATGTCATTATAGTTTGATGTATTTATCATCAAATTACCATCTTTATTGTCGCTTATAGTGTTATTTGAGTTGGGTCCGGTGCCATTAATACCATATTTAGATCCACCTACACTTTTATCACTATCGTGATTTGATTTGCCGGTATCAAGCAAAATATCGCCATCAACGTCTCCGTAAAGACTCTGCATAAAGGTTAGCATTTGTCCACCACTAACGTTCCAGGCTGAGGCTAAAAGATTGAGAATGTTGGTGAGTACATTAGCATCTCCGCTAATAGCGTCGCCACCTTCGGTGTTATTACCAACCAATGAGTTACCAGAAATTGAGTATATATTGAAGTAGTTATTAATTTCTGCCTTAGTGTAAAGATTAAATATACCGTTCGCACTATCACTAGAGTTTACTTGATTATTTGAAAGTGGTCCTGTATTACTGATACCAACCCGGCCACCACCAGCCAATAATCCAAGCTGTTCGAGTAGACTTGGTGCAATTGGTTTGGGAGTTGGAACATACTTGCCTTGTGCAGCATCAAACATCCACTCGGTTGTACTCCAGGTACTTGTGGCTGGGTCATAATAATAATCTGGTTTTTGTTTAGGTCGAGTTTGGTGAGTTACGGGATCCCAAATATATTGCTCGTTTTCCCAACTGCCGGTATTGGGGTTCTGCACATAAGTATGGGCATCTGCACCATTTGGTTGGGTGGGCCCTGGAGGTGTTTGAGGGCCGGTTACTGGAGCAACAGGTGTAGGTTCTGTCGGAGGGGTTGGCGCCACACTTGCATCCGAAGTAGTTGTGGTTTGCTCTGGTTCCGTAGTGTTGGCTATGGTATCGTCAGCGGCCATCACAATACTGGCCGGCTGCACTACTGCCAAAGCAAAGATCATTATGCTGAGAGTAATTTTGGTGATAACTATTTGAATGTTTTTTGTGCTAACGATCATTTGCTTGAATCCTTTTTCTAGTATTGATAATAATTTAGATAATTGCTGGCGGGCTTAAGAATCAATAAATGATTCTTAAGTACCCTACCAATTTCTCAATTTATACCAAGTTCTAGTTTGAAATAGAGCTTGTAGTTGAGAATGTACTTGTGTTACTTACACTTCCTGAAACGGCAGAACCGCCAGTAGTGTTACCACTAACGTTTGCACTACCACTCGAACCATTTTGGCTGTTTGTGTTAGTCACGCTAACAGTATTAACGTTAGTTACTACACTGTTGTAAGTGTTGTTGTAGCTAACTTGGTTGTTAGAGTTTGGTCCTGTAACGTTAATGCTTGTGCTGTTAGGAGCCATCGCTGGTCCACTTACACCACCTGCATTGCTTACGCTAAACACAGTTGAAGCCATAGCTGCGTTGTTAACACCTCCGCTCATAGCTGATCCACCAGTTGTGTTACCGCTAACGTTTGCACTACCACTTGTACCGCTTTGGTTGTTGTTATTTACACCAAGTGCAGTATTTGCGTTGGTTTTAACAGATGCCCAAGTGTTGCTTTCAGCAACTTGGTTGTTTGAGCTAGGCCCAGTTGTACCAATGACCACCGAGCTAGCTGAAACAACTCCTGCTGTTAAGCCTAGAGTAGCTACAGTAACTGCCAATGTTTGTAATACTTTCTTCATAATTTTTCACCTCCTTTCAATTTTTTGAGACCTACAGCAATAAAAGCGTCTGTATAATATGCTATTTTGCAATACGATTTTACAGGCAATCATATTGCGGTAGGTCTCTAGATTTCGGGCTATTGAAACCCGATCATATTAGACTTTCTATAATCTAGTGTGATCGAGCTTCAATAATACCCGATAGCTTTTATTGACTTGTTAACTTGCGATTTTTAGAATTTAACGTATAGTGTACCGGCTTTGTATTTGCTGTAAACATAGGTTGCACCTATTGCGCTTGCAAAAGCTAAAATGCTAGGAACCCAGCTCCAATTGGTAGTTGATGCTGGTCTTTGACCAATAACACCCGTTCTTGCGTTCATTAAGGCTTTCATTAAGTCGCTTAGACTTCCACCGCCAGTTTTGGGTAGAGTTGTGACAGATTGACCCAAAGTTGCGACTGAGCCAGCTCCTTCACCACCTGCTCCGGTAATTGCGCTTGGGTTTTCTGTAACTCCAGCACCCGAGCCACCAACTGCAGGACCGCCGTTGTTTATGCTAACCGCGGTGCTGGTATTGAATGAATTATTTACATTTCCGCTAATAGCGTCGCCACCAGTGGTGTTGTCGTTTACATTCGCATTACCACTTGTTCCAGTCTGCACATTGCTAGTTGATACAAATACAGAGTTGGTGTTAGTTTCGGTCTGAATAAAAGTATTTGTTACTGTACTTATATTTGTGCTTCCAGGGCCAGTATTGGTAATAGTGGTTGTGTCGGCATGCGCTACGCCAGACATGGCCAAAGGCAGTACCAAGCCGCTTAATAATATTGCTAGTTTATGTTTCATAATTTCCTCCTAAATAATTAATTGTTTTATTTGTATATTTGTTGTTACAAAAAAGGAGCTTGCAGAATAATATGCAAACTCACTTTTTGTAACAGCAAAAACCATACTCATACTATCTACGTCTGAGCGAGCCGCGTTGCTAAACCCATTCTTACGCCAAAACCGCAGAAGCAAACCCATCACAATCAAAGTCAACACTCCAAGCATATGTAGTGCTGCAGATTGTGGCACTCTATCAGCAGAAGAAAATTGTGCAATTGTGCCCAATGCTGTAATGCTGGCTTCTATAGTTATAAACTGACCGGCCTGAAATACAGCGGCAAACATTCGAAGCACTAGACTAGTACCGTCTAAAGGTAGATTGTTCGGTACAGGATTAGCACCACTAGAAGCTTGGCTTTGCATAGTATTTGGCAATGCATTGGCACCATCTAAATTGGAGTTGTAAGATGAAGAGTCTTGATAATATTGCATATAGGCTGGGTAAGAATTGATGTGGTTTGCCTGTGCTGATCGATCAACAGCTTGGTGTGAAGATGGCAAATTGTTACTAGAACTGTTCTCGGTCACCGACAGCACACCTGCAGTTGTGACAACAGACGAATCATTTGCCTCAACAATGCTGTTGTCTGGCAAATATGACACATTACCAGCCTGCGTAGATATACTACTAGCGGTAAAAGATTCAATAATAGATTGCTCTGAGGATTGTACAATTGTTTCTGAGCTTTGCTGCGAAACACTGCTCGTCACTTGAGTTGATGAGTCGGTGCTATTAACATCATTTTCTGTTTGCGAGGCTGCTAAAGCTTTGCCGCTCAAAGCGAGCAGACAAGCTGAAGCTATTAGCATCAGAAGCAAAAAACGAGTTGTACGAACTAACATAAATCACTCCCCAATTAAATTAGTTTACTTGTAGCTTTATTGTTTAAAGTTTTTTGTTGTATATATCTATTTTATTTATTTTTAATACTATTATTAAGAAATTTTGAGCTCAACATTTTTGTCTTATAATTTAGTTATACTCCCGCCGTGCAATTACTGTCAATAGTATTTTATGTAATTAGTAAAACTAAATCATGACTAACTAAATCATAGACAAATTAGTCAGTAACCGACATATTCTAATTGCGTGCCTATTAGTTAATTGGCAAATTTATTTTTTAGTATTAGTATTTTTTTTACTATCAGTTTCTAAAGATTCTTTAGATGTTTCTTCGGCCATCTCTTCAGCTTTAACTTTTTGCAGAAGTGCCACTGAGGCGATTTGATCATCGCCATTTAAACGCATAATTCTAACACCCTGTGTAGCTCGCCCAATTATAGGAATGGCGCTAAGTTTGAGGCGAATCACTTGGCCTTGCTTAGAGATCAACAAAACATCGTCGCTCAAGTCAGGAGCTATCCGCACGTCAATAGCTTGGCCGGTTTTGGCTGTAGCTACGCCGGCTTTAATTCCTACGCCACCACGATTGTGACTGCTAAACTGTTGAGATTTAGTAATCTTGCCATATCCGTTCTCCATCACAACTAGCAGCAATCCCTCTTCTTTACCTAACACATCCATACCTACCACAGAGTCGCCGGCTCTTAGTCGTATACCACGCACGCCACGAGTGGCACGACCCATAGGCCGAGCGTCAGCTTCTTTAAATCTTATAGCTTGAGCCTTGGCAGTGGAGATAATTACGTCATCGCCGTCGGTGGTTTTCTTCACCCATCTAAGTTGATCGCCAGTATCAAGTTTGATGCAAATTATTCCGCTTTGGCGAATATTGGCAAAGTCTTCTATTTTGGTTTTCTTTATTACCCCTTTGCTGGTGGTCATAAATAAGAACTGAGTAGGTTCATCTTTTTGAAGGCTAAGCATAGAGGTAACTTTTTCTTCGGGACCTAGGTTTATTATGTTAACTATAGATTGACCCTTGGCGGTGCGGCTGGCTGGTGGAATCTCATAACCTTTAAGCTTAAATACACGCCCCAAACTGGTGAAGAATAATACCGTATCGTGCGTTTTACATTGCAATACGTGTTCTACCACATCTTCTTCTTTGGTGGCCATACCAATCTTGCCTTTACCACCACGCCCCTGGCTTTGATAGGTATCGGCCGAAATACGCTTAACGTAGTTGCCCTTAGTAAGACTTACTACTACTTCTTCGTCCGGAATAAGATCTTCATCGCTAAAGTTACCAATTGCTTTTTTGATTATTTGAGTTCGGCGTTTGTCGCCAAATTTTTCTTTTAGCTCAATAAGCTCTTCGGAAATTACTTTAAGAATATTTGCTTCGCTACTCAATATTTCTTTGAGCTTGGCCATCACTTTTTGCAACTCATTATACTCATCTTCTATTTTCTTACGCTCAAGACCAGCCAATGTACGCAAAGGCATCGCCAAAATGGCATTGGCTTGTAACTCTGAGAGTTTAAATTTGGACATTAAGTTGGTGCGTGCTTCATCTTGTGTTTCAGATGCTCTAATTGTACTTATTACTTTATCTATCTGGTCTAAAGCGATTCGTAAACCTTCAAGAATGTGAGCCCTAGCTTCAGCCTTACGTAATTCAAATTCGGTACGACGACGCACCATTACTTTGCGGTGTTCTAGGTAATAACGCAGCACCATCTCAATATTTAGAACGCGAGGCTGAATACCGTCTACCAATGCTAGCATATTGACGTGAAAAGCCGTTTGCATAGGTGTCATTTTATACAATTGGTTGAGAATCTTGGTTGCATAGGCGTCTTTTTTCAGCTCTATTACTACTCGCACTTCTTCTCTGGCCGACTCATCTCGCAAATCAGAAATGCCAACAATTTTTTTGTCACGCACTAGATCGGCAATTTTTTCTACCAGTGTTGCCTTGTTGGTTTGGTAGGGTACCTCGGTGATAATTATTTTCTCTCTACCCTTTTTGTCTTGTTCGATTTCTGCAACAGCCCGCATAACTATCGAGCCTTTACCGGTTCCATAAGCGTGAGCAATAGCACCATCGTCAAATATCACCCCGCCGGTAGGGAAGTCGGGGCCTTTAATGATTTTACAAAGGTCAGCGACAGTTGTGTCTGGATTATCAATAATTGCCAATACACCATCTATTACTTCAGCCATGTTGTGCGTTGGAATGTTGGTTGCCATACCAACAGCAATACCTTGTACGCCATTAATTAGTAAATTGGGTACTTTAGCAGGTAATACCTTTGGTTCGTGCTGTGAGCCGTCATAGTTGGGCATGAATTCTACAGTCTCTTTGTCTATATCTAGCAACATTTCCTCGGCAACACGAGTCATACGTGCTTCGGTATAACGCATAGCGGCAGCACCATCGCCATCCATATTGCCAAAGTTACCCTGTCCATCAACCGTTGGGTAACGCATTACCCAGTCTTGGGCCATACGTACCATGGAGTCATAGATTGCGGTATCGCCATGAGGGTGATATTTACCAATTACTTCACCAACGATGGTGGCAGATTTACGATATTTTACATTATGACGAAGGCCAAGTGTTCCCATAGCATAAAGAATTCGTCTATGTACTGGCTTAAGACCATCACGTACATCTGGTAAGGCGCGTGATACAATAACACTCATTGCATACTCAAGATAGCTTTTTTCCATCTCAGACTCTACAGTCTTCGGGGCTATTAGTCCAAATTCTGTCTTTTGGGGCTCAAAGTTTTGGTCGTCAAAGACTTCAAGTGGTTCTTCAATTGGTGGGTTGGTTTCTTTGCTCATAGTTTATATATCCAGGTTCTCAACTGATTTGGCGTGGGTTTGAATAAAGTTCTTGCGTAGAGCAACTTCTTCGCCCATTAGTTTATTAAATATAGCATCGGCTTTTTCTGCATCTGCAACAGTTACTTTTAGTAAAATTCGGTGTGCAGGATCCATGGTAGTTTCCCAAAGTTGGTCGGCGTTCATTTCGCCCAAACCTTTATAACGCTGAATATTAAGTCCGCTAATTTTTTGAGTGTCGTTGGCCGCATCTACTTCACTTTGATCCTCACTATCTAGAGCTAGTTCGGCAAGTTCTTCGGCTGTTTCAATGTCTTTTTTGATATCTTGAGCTACACTTTTAGAAGATTTGTCTTTGGACGATTTTAAATCGTCGCTATGAGCCTGCCACTGACTGATAATTTCGTCACGTTGTTCATCTGAATAAGCATACTGCGATTTTTTACCTTTGCTAATCTTATAAAGAGGGGGCTGGGCAATATATATTTTTCCAGCATCTACCAAGTCGATAAAATGACGGTAGAAGAAAGTTAATAGCAGGGTACGAATATGGGCACCGTCTACATCTGCATCGGTCATGATTATAATACGATGATAGCGCAATTTAGAGATATCGAAGGTTTCGCCTATGCCAGTACCCATTGCAATAATTAAGTTTTTTACTTCATTATTTGCTAGCATCTTATCTAGCCGTGCTCTTTCAACGTTCAATATTTTTCCTCTTAATGGCAATATTGCTTGAAATTCTCTATCACGTCCTTGCTTGGCAGACCCGCCGGCTGAGTCACCCTCTACTATATACACCTCGCTTTTTTCGGCATCTTTACTAGAACAGTCTGACAGCTTACCAGGCAGAGTCATGCCCTCTAGGGCACCTTTACGTATTACACTATCGCGTGCTGCTCGAGCAGCTAATCTGGCTCGAGCCGATAGCACGCCTTTGCCAATTATTTTTCGAGCCTCATTGGGGTTTTCCTCTAAGTAGTAACTAAGGTACTCATTAAGAACTTTTTCAACCACCGTTCTAATCTCAGGGTTGCCCAGCTTACCCTTGGTTTGTCCTTCAAATTGAGGATCGGGTAATTTTACAGAAATAACCGCAGTCAAACCTTCGCGTACATCATCGCCAGTCAAATTCTCGTCTTTTTCTTTTATAAGGCCGTTTTTGCGGGCATAGTCGTTGACTACGCGCGTGAGCGCCGATCGAAAGCCTACCACGTGAGTACCACCCTCAGAGTTGTAAATATTATTAGCAAATGCCTTTAGCTGCTCATTAAAACTATCGCAGTACTGTATTGCCAACTCTACATTAACATCCCCTACATTTTTATCTACATAAAAAGTCGGTTCATTAAGAGCCTCTTTGCCTTTGTTGAGATGCTCTACGTAGCTTCTGATACCACCCTCAAAATAAAAACCATAGCTTTTCTGCTTTGATTCATCTATCAAATTTACTCTAACCCCCTTAGTAAGATAAGCTTGATGACGCAGATAATCTAAAATGGTTTTGTAGCTAAATTGGATTGTTTCAAAGATACTATCATCAGGTAAAAATGATATAGTAGTACCTTTTTTGTCGGTTTTACCGATTTTTTTAATGTCGGTATTGGGTACACCATTTTTATATACCTGCTGATATTCGGTGCCGTCTTTATAAACAGTTGCCACCAAATCTGTAGACAACGCATTAACCACGCTCACGCCTACGCCGTGCAGACCACCCGATACTTTATAGCCACCACCACCAAATTTACCGCCTGCATGCAATACTGTAAGCACCGTCTCGAGAGCTGACTTACCGGTGGTTTTGTGTTTGTCTACTGGAATACCACGACCATTATCAGTACAGCTTACCCAACCGTTTTCATGCAGAACCACTTCTACCTCGTTGGCTTCACCGGCAATTGCCTCGTCTATGGAGTTGTTTACTAGCTCCCAGACTAGGTGGTGCAGACCTTCTGGGCCTGTGCCACCAATATACATACCGGGGCGTTTTCTGACCGGCTCTAGCCCTTCAAGAACTTGAATTTGCTCGGCTGAATATTGATCTTTAGCGGGCTTATTAGCCATATTTAAAGCAGGTCCCCTCTATAAATTATTAGTTAATATAATGATTTTACATTTAATCAAAAACAAAAGACAAGTACTAATTTATATTATAATTTATTACTTATACTTAATACTTATTATAGGTGACTAACAGGTTAAAAACAAGCCTTTATAAAGAATATTTTATGCGTAGATCAAATAGTCTTAGGCTATAGTAAAATCATAAACTTCTACTCAATTTCGGCCTGAATACCACCAAATTTATTTGACGCTAGGTTGTATAAGGCAGCAGTTATAAGCCCGCCAATAAGTCCTATCAGTGCGTAAAAACCAACGATTAACGCACCAACTAATAAGCCGCCAAACAGTCCTCCAAACAACCCCAGCACAATATTATTGTTACCGGCGCCAGCAGCAATTCCGATAAATAAAATTATCACTGCATACACTACGCCAAGTATAAGCCCCAACAATCCATATATAGCGGCCAAAATCTTAGCTACACTCATCGGTTCTAAATGTTTTATAGTTACTTTTCTAGCGTTTATTGTACTCATACATTTCACCATTACCCTTGAGGGTACATACTAAACATCTTCTGGACGATTAAATCTATGATAAATGAACTCAACAAGCATACCTAGTACAGCTCCCACTACTAGAAACAGTATGAATGTCATATTCGGAATCACGTAGCCGTAGTAACGCGCACCAATATAGACAATTAATCCAAGGGTTAGCCCCACCACCGAGCCACCAATCAATAGAGAAGGACGCATTACTGTCTTACTAGCTACATCGCTAACTTTTTCGACTACCGGATTGTGAACAAACTTTGAAAACGTTCTTGATCGTTTTGGCAATTGAGCTTGAACTTTCTTAATTTCTTTCTTGTAAACAGCTTTTTTCTCAGCTGCAGTGTAGCTTTCAGGTTTTTTAGCCTCTAGCTCATGCGGTTTGTGCTTCTCGTGTGACTGTTTGTCTTTATCGGCCTCTGGTTTGAGTTTGAGTTTTTCTTTTTCAGCCTTAAGTACTTTCTCAGCCACGTGGCCCTTGTGCTCTAACTCGCTTTTTTTATGGCTTAGCTCAGCTTTATTTGGTTTGGCTTCTTTACGCTTGACTGGCTCAATATCTTTTAGATTGGGCTTTTCAGCACTTGATCCCGGGTGTTTTTCAATATTTTTTTCAGACATAAGGGGTTACTCCATCACTTAATGTTTCGACAAGCTCAATTTCTCTTTTTAATAGACGATTTCTAAAGTACAGATATAGTGAGCTCGCAGCGAAGAATCCAATGAATAGTAGAGGTATAGCTTCTGAGCCAGTCTGAGGCAGCACACCACTCACCATAGTTGTAACAATATTTGCGCTACACTCAATTCGTTTGGCCGGATTAACATACAATGGAGTCTTTACTAGTTTGCCAAAGAATTCGTCTTGAACCATACAGTCATAATTAGTCGAATCGGTAGGCTTATGTGCTATGGTTGGTAGCGGATTTTTTAGAGCTACAGTAAACTCTTTGGATACAAATACCGGGTTGCCATCAACAGGAGAAGGCGGCACATCTACAGCTGGCCATATTAATATAGATTGTCCGTCTCGCTGTTCTAATCTAGCTCCACCTGCATCAACCAGGTCGGCATACTCCAGAATGTCAGAAATATTATCCTGAAAAACGAAACCTGTAATTGTAGTGGCGCCGGTATTGCTCATACCTATAGTGTAAGTAAGTTTGTCGCCGCCCCTGGCACGAACATTGTTGGCATCGGTAGGTTTGCCATCACTAGTAAGGAGGGTAATGTTTCTAACAGTTTTTTGGAATAGCTGGTTTTCAACAGTAATTGTGGCTGTGCAAGTATCGTTGGAAGATGTTGCATCATTATCGTTAGCCACAACTACAACCGTAGCTGTATAGCGGCCACCGTTATTGTAGGTATGTTGTACAGCCTGCGATAGTTGATTAGATTGTACGGTCTGCCTATTACCGTCACCAAAGTCAAACCGGTACTCTTTAATAGTAGTATTTTCTGCACTAGATTGTGCCGTCAATGTAGTGATGAGTGGTGTTGATACCGAACTATTAGGGTTGGCGGTTAGTCTTATGCAACTAAATAACTTGGCGGGTTCTTCACATCTAGGGTCGCCTTGAGGTATACCTGGTCTACACTCATTAACACCTGTTACAGTAAACGGAGCCCAACAATCTTTAGTGTCTGCAACGGCAACATTATTTTGGTTGTAAACTCTCAATGTAATAAGATAGTTGCCTGGTTCAGTTCGTCTAAACGAATCGGCATTAAATGATACTGGTGGTTCTCCTACAGGGTCGCGCAGAGTAGTATTAGCATGAACAATCTTGGCCACCCCAGGTACAGGTAGGTAGAACTTACCATTCATTTTTATAGTTTGCGCTGTTTCATTTGGAGTCTCTTTGTATAGAGTGTATTCGTATTTGCTTGGTCTAGGATCAGCACCGGAACCTTCGGTTACTTCAGCTTTGCCGGTCAATACCGGTGTAAATGGTGCCACGCCAGTTGAGCTACCCATTTTAAGGTCTTTACATACTAGATCTTTTGGTGCGGCTTTAGGCTGCACCACAATAGTCATCGCACAATTACCGTTGGCGCTACCTGGTGCAATTACTGAAGTTCCACCACTGTTGTATGAGACCCATAGCCGCACTACAAATGTTCCGGCTTGGTTGAAGGTAAAGTTGCGTACATTAGGGTCTTTAAAATAGCCCGTAGGATTATCGCTAATTCCATCGGCACGCTTTAGCTCGCCGACCAGCTGACCCAAAGCAGTACCGTCTGGTTTGTAAACACCATAGGCCATATTTACTTTTTCACCAGTAGATACATTACTGCCTTTGGCGTAACCTCTATAGCCAACTTCAGCGCCAACTTTTACCGGGCCTGGATTAGTAGCATTTAAATTGTCGCAGATGATTACTTTGGCTGGTGCTGGTGGGGAGGTAGGTCGTAAAATAATATTGCCACAATCTAGCGCCACACCCCATTCATACCACTGACCAGTAGAAGTATCTTGAATTTTATCTTTGCCTAATATTACACTCAGACAGCTAGTGTTCCAGCGAGACTCGGCTGGCCCTATATAAATTCCAGGTTGAAACTGAGTAGATCCCCCAAAATTTTCCCTACCCATCGATAGCCAGCCCTGACCCTTACAGGCCGATCCGGTTGAAGCAGCCTGCATCTTGGCTTGGGTGATCTGCAAACGATTAAATACCTGTTGAATACCACCTGGATTTTGGTTCCATACTTTGCTAATTAGAGATGATTTGGTAAATGGCCCGCCCGAGATTAGATCGTTGGCTGAAGATGCATAGCTTGGTTTTGGGGGAGCTACAAAGGTAATAAACTGAAACAGCAACATACCAATCATTAATACTGCAGCTAGTCGCCTGGTGGCCGTTTCTTTAGATAGTCGTTTAGCATAAAACAAAACCTTACTTTTCGATAATGCTCCTGTCGAAAAGCCCGTTACTACATCTCTAAAGTTTTTCATTTTTGTATTCCCCGCCTTAGCTTATATTATGTTATTTAACTGCATTATAATATAAAGTGAAGCATAAGCGCAAGCATTTGTTGTTACTTTATTTTTAATACAGTATTTAGCCCACTCGGGAAGGTTGTGGCTCAGTAGATGTGGCACTTTTTGAGCTACTAATAGCATCGAGGCTGGCTGCTACTTCAGCTTCCACCTCAGCTTTTGGTCGGCTATACTTGCTTCGCGACAGATCACGCATAGCAGTTTGAAGCTCAGTATTAATAATTTCTTTATCTACCGGAGGGTAACCACGCATAGAAAATGGAGTTACTGGCTTACCATTAGCAATTATTTTGGCGACCGCATAATGATTGGGTATATTGGCAATATCACTAGCGCTAAACTGTGGTTCAAATTGCTTGGCAAGGTACTCGGCATCATCGTTACCGACTCTATGAATTATCATACTACCTACGTTTCCAAACACGGCGTCGCGTATTTGCTCATCAATTTGCTCAATGTATTGATTAGCCACGGTCAAATTAAAGTGGTATTTTCTAGCCTCAGACAATATAGTTGCAAAACTGTCAGTAGCAATATTTTGAAACTCATCTACATATAACCCAAAATCAACACGTTCATGCTCTGGTATGTCAGCCCTACTCATAGCTGCTACCTGCAGCTTAATAACAAATATCATGCCTAATAACTTGGCATTCAATTCACCCATAAGGCCTTTACTAAGGTTTACTATTAATATTTTATTGTTGTCCATAATGTCGCGAAAGTTGAGAGCCGATTTCTTTTGGCCAATAATATTTCGAAGCATTTCGTTATTGGCTACTGCACCAAATTTTGAAGCAAAATAACCCAACATATCAGACTTAGTGCGCGCATCGGTTTGGGCCATTTCGTTTGTCCAAAAAGCTTGTACGGTTGGGTCGGTCAGATACTTAAATTTTTTCTTCAGATATTCATCGTCGGTAAATACCCTAGGAACCTCAATATATGAGCCACCCTCAGGATCAGCCATAACCGTCAAAGCGGCATTTCTAAACCAGTTTTCAAACTGCGGCCCTATCATGCCCTGATGCTGAGGGTCGTATAGCTTATAAAGCATGCTTATTATTTCTTGTACTATAAAGTCTTTTTGTTCAGGCTTATTGTGATCGTACTCCATAATATTGAGACCCATTGGGTATTCGGTATCGCCAGGTGAAAAATAGATAACGTCTTCAGCACGATTGGCCGGAATACGACCTAGCAGTCGCTCGGCTTCATCTCCGTTAGGATCAATAAAACAGAAGCCTCGGCCTTCTTTGGCGTCTTGAATCATCAAGTTAGTAAGCAATACAGACTTACCAGTACCAGTTTGTCCAATTATATATATGTGTCTGCGCTTATCATCTTTGGTCAAATATATTGGCGTTTCGTGACCGCCAAAAATATTTAGGCCAATTCGCATGCCTTCGGTCGGTAAACCAGCTGGGGCAGCCACTTCCTTGGCGGCTTTTCTTTCGATATTAACTGCCGAGCCTACTACTTCGCTTGGCAAGTGGAATATTGTGGCTAGCTCAACCGAATTCAAAACCAAATCATTCTGGCTGGCCGGGAAAAATCTAAATATAAAATCAGTAGCAACTTTTTGGGGTTCTTTAGCACTTTTGTATTTAAAACTATTAGCGCCACCTTGACTTAGCTGTGCAAATCCCAAATTAATATCTTGAATAATTACTTTTGACCTTATAGGATCATCAGAGCTGGCAATTATTCTTATGCAAGTCTCAAAAGCTGGCGATTTGGCTTTTTGCTCAATCAACTCCGATTTTTTCTGGTCAATTGCATCTGGTTGTTTGTCGGGTTTGTTCTTGTTGTCAACATCGTCTTTTCTTTTAAAAGGAGCTTTAGCTACATAGCCGGCAAACTCCATTGCCTTACCGGCACCACTATCGTCTTTTTTATTAGGATCAAGCACCTGTTTAGCTCGCTTTATAGCTTGTTTGGCCCAGTCAGAGCCAGCCGGCCGTATCATTAACTGAATGGCCGCACCTTCGTGATCTTCAAGATTAGACAGCCCTGCTAACATTCCAGACAAAGCATCACTATCACTATCGCGGTAAGTGTTGATAGGTAAGTAACTCTCCTTGGCTAGTTGAAGCTCACCACCCTGTACCCCAGCGATTTTACTGGCTTTTGAGAATATATTAATATCTTCGGCTTTTTCTATTTGAATGCCCGTATAGGCCGATGTTAGCGATTTTTGCACCGCACTCAGTAGCGTTGCCGGCACAGCTATGTAGAAATTAATTTGTTTACCATCAGCGACTATCTCAAAACTAACATATTTTTTACCATAAAATTTAGACTTGTCGGTCGCAATTCCCGAGAGCAGATTAAATACGCCCTCCGCTTTAGAAATGTTCTCTTTAATGAGCTCACGGGTATCTCTAGACCCATCTTCGGCTTCCTGTGGCGGTAGCTTAACCAGAAGTGGTACCATTTTTAATGATCTTTCTATATCTTTACTACGCCGAGCAACACGTCGATACCAAAAAAACCCGATGGCACTTATCAGCGCCACAAAGGCCAACATTATTATCAACATAAACATTACAAACTGCGACATACTATCACCTAATTAACATCTAAATTAAATCGTTTTTTTATATATACTCGGCTCATTTCGTGTTGATGCTCATCCTCTAGTGCTGGGTCGTCCTTATCTTGCTCTATCACATCTTCAGTCTTTTTTACCCAAGACTTCTCAATCAAATCGACATCTTCGGCTGGTAACGACTCTAGCGTTTTTGCAAACATATCTCTAGCCGACTTGGCATCGGTGTGAACACTACTGGCTTGTGTTGGAGCTGATTGAGAGAGGGTGGTCGAATTAGTCGCAGGTTGATTCGGTATTGGGTTTGGCGAAGTAGTTGCTTGAGGTGCAATTTCGGGACGTGGAAGGTTAGGTTGTTGCTCGGTGGTATTTGCTACAGACTCATTAACTTGAGCTACCCCAGGACTAGGCTCAGCCACTGGTGACGCAGCCGGATAAAATGCATTATTTGGGTTGTGCACGTTAGGAGTATTCATAATAATTATTATACCAGTTATGGTTGGTTCGGACTAGCTGTGAATCCAAACTGGGGTACCAATATTAACCCAACCGAATAAGAAAGCAGCCGAGCTTTTGGGCATATTAACACAACCATGACTTCCGCCATTAATATAGTCTTGGCCTCCAAAGCTAGATCGCCAATCAGCATCATGAAACCCTGCGCCCCCATTAAAGGGCATCCAATAATCGACAAACACGTTGTAACTCCATCCATACTGACTGCCATTTAGATAGCGACTTCTTTGTTTAGAATAGATAGAGAATAGTCCTGTTTGAGTACCAAACCCATAGCCAGATGCTCCGCTTGTTACCGGAGTAGAGAAGATTACTTGATTGTCTTGATAAGCCCACAGGCGTTGTTGGCTCAAATTTACCTCTATATAAGTACCATAATCTATACCAGCTGTACGATTGGTTTCGGTTTTATAGGCCACCGGACTGGCTGAAAGATTTACCGAGATATCTTTATTGTCTCTCAGGCCATTTACGATCGCGTCTATAGCTACCTGCTGGTTAATTGATCGGCCGTCTTTTCCTTCTTGTTCTACCGAAGATACGCCATTTCTAATATTGATCTTTTTATTAGTTGGCGCAATATTAATTTGGTTGGCAACACTCTGTACATAGCCAGATACCTGTTCTGGCGAAACACTAGCTTGCAAATGTAATTTACCATCACTACCAACAACCTCGCTAAAAACTATCATATGACCTATGGCGTTACTATCGGCGACATATTTTTTACCTTCAAACTCCATAGATACCGATCTGGATAGTATTGTCTCAGCTTGGGTTTTTGCATCATTGGTGTCTGCAGCTAATATTTCAGCCTTCACGGTTTGGGGTTCTAAATATAAGTTCTGATCCTTTGCATCTTGCAAAGAAGTAGCGATTATTCTAGTCAAATATTTTTGATCTACTCTTAATCCGTCTTTATCGGGGACAATTTGCACTATCCCGTTTTCAACCTTCAGTGTGGCATTTTGAGCCTTATAGCCTACCGATCCAATAATTGAATCGGTAAAACTTTTTAGCTTAACCAAGTCTACATCGTAAGCATAACCTATCTGACCCCTCTCGCCAATTGCTATTGTATTTAATAAAGCCAACGACTTACCGTGGCCCACCTGGTAGGCAGTATCGACAGTAGTTGGTATATCATAGCTAGCACCTAACTCATCGCTAGTAACAGTAAATACTTTTTCACCCACCTTAACAGTAAAAGTGCGTTGAAGCTTTTGACTATTTAAGTAATCAAGGGTTTCTTTTCTAGACAAAAAACTAACGTCATTGCCGGCTATCGACACTCCGGGCGCCATACGGCCCATAGTGGTGGCTGAAATAAATAGCTCTATAAAACAAAATATTAGTATCAAACTTATTATTAGAAAGTTTATTCTTGCAGTTTTGCTCGGCTTCATACCAGATTGAGACATAAATCTAGGTAAATGCAGCCAGTGCTTGTGCGGTTCGGTTTTATTTTTCATTTTTAGCGTAGGTTAATACACCAATTATATAACAATTGCTTATGCTTAACCACCTTCTTAGCATAGTTTGATATTCTTCATTTTTTGATGTTTCTTTAACTCGCTAACTATATTTTCTATGCGGTTATTTATTTGTTTGCCTTGGGGATTTGGACCAAAATCAAGCCACACTCTAAAACTTAATCGTTTTTTAGATTGACCACTCAACACGTCATTGGCAAACTCACTAACAAACTCCAAGCGCTTCAATACATCTGAGGTAGGTAAATTATCTAATAGGTCTTGCCACCATACATCGCTGGCTATCTCAATAGTAATATCTCTTTGAACTAGTTGGTAAGGCAGTGTTGGTTTAGACTTTGTAGTAGGATTGGTTAGCAAATCTGAGCTCAAGTCTACTTCGGCAAAACTAACTTTTTTACTAATTTTGTGTTCTACTAACATTTCAGGAGTAATTTGCCCAATTAAACCAACCTCTTTTTTGTCTACACAAATAGTAGCCGACCTGCCGTCTACAAAATTTTTGTTATTATTTGGCGCTATACGCATATTCCATCCATATTTTGAGTGTAATATATAAACTAAGTTTTTGAGTAATTCTATTCCATCGCTACCAACCGTCGTAATTGCCAACTTCCACCGCTCCTGCTTACCATTCTTTTTAGTGGAAGACTTAATATAGCTTCGTGAAACTTCAAAAAACCCATACACATCTTGCCAATAGCTATTGTTGTTGGCTACAGTTTGAATGTGGCTCATTAGCAAACTGCTACGCAAATACTCCTGTTCGATACTTAGTGGGTTCACTATTTTTAAGTTAGCACCAACTTCTGCACTCGCAGTTTGTAAGCTATTTTTGTTAACAAACGAATAAGTCATTACTTCAAACAGACCCCTACCTGCTAAAAGTTTTTTTAGCTCCATTACGCTTGGTACAAACGTATGCTCGCTGGTATCGGTCGGAGGGAGCTGGGGGAGAGTAGCCGACATATTCTCATAGCCAACTATTTTGGCCGACTCTTCGTATAGATCTTGCTCTATTCGAACATCGTCTCGCCACCACGGTGCGGTAACTGCAATAATATGATTAAAGTTATCTACATAGCGCCTTGCTCCCAAGTACCCATAATTTTGAGTAAATTCACTTAGATCCACCTCTATCACCCCTTGCTTGCGTCTTTTTACCCACTTTTTATTACGATATTCATACTTGGCCGCCATCACCACTTTGCCCTGACCAATATAAATTCCGTTGTGTCCAACTTCTTTTTTTTGATCTAGCTTTTTCTTAATGTGGTTACCGCTATCGTCTTTTAGGTAGTAGTGATCATCTACCGAGCGCTCTATTTTGCCTTTATAAAATACTACATCGCCGGGTTTTAGGTTGCCAACCTCCACGGCCTTACCATGATTATATTGCGCCAAAGCAGTATGGCCTATATACACTCCTATAAGCGAGTAGATATAATCTATAAGATAGGAACAGTCAAAAGCATTTGTACCATCTTGCTTATAATTAGCACCCCATTTGTATGGTTTGTCAAGATGTTTTCTGGCCTCTTTAGTAACTGAGAAATGCTCGGCTTTAAAGCCTCGCTGTTTTAGCCCCTCTATTATCTGTTTTTCGTCTAATTTTACCCCCAAAAAAGCCTCCGCTTTACGAACTCTCAAACCAATATGTTGAATCCAGGGCCAAGCATAGAGTTGATCGAATGGACCATCAATTACCTCGGCCTGGCATATAGTCTTGAACAAATAGAGGAGACGCTCGGCCGCATAAATTGGAAGGGGGAGAGGTAAGCCTTTTTCAAACCGAGCACTAGCTTCGGTACGAATACCGTGCCTAGTAGCGGTGCGGCGTATTCTAGAGCCATCAAAATTAGCTACCTCCAATACGATTTCTTTAGTGTTTTTGTCTACTTCGGTAGATTTGCCACCCATTACTCCAGCCAAACCTATTACACCACTGCTATCAGCTATCACCAAATCGTTACTACCAACTTTTCGGTCTGTATCGTCTAGGGTAGTAAGAGTTTCGCCATTCTTGGCAAATCTAACCTGCAGACTGCCTTTTAGCTTTGCGCTATCGTAAGCATGTGATGGTTGGCCAGTTTCTAGCATTACAAAGTTGGTTATATCTACAATAGGATTAATTGGCCTCATCCCAGCAGCTTTTAAGTTTTCCACAAGCCAGTCTGGCGATTTTCCTTTTTGGCTAATTTTTAACTTTGCACTAACAAATCGCTTACACTCTCCTGTTTCTTTTATTTTTGCAATCTCTGAGCTTTCGAAGTTGGCCTCATCGCGACTAGGTTGTACCAAAGAATTATTTGATGAGTTAGCACAAACTTCGCGGGCCAAACCCAAGATTGAGAGCAAATCGGGCCTATTGGCGGGCGTCTTAATATTCACAATATCGCCCAAATTATCTATGTCGCACAATGATATTCCAAGGGGGAGGTCAGGGTCGAGAACAGCAATACCAGAGTGATCATCTCCTCTCCCCAGCTCTCTTTCAGAGCAGAGCATACCAGCCGATTTCTCACCCCGCAACACTGCCGTTGCTATTCTGTCCCCGCTAGGTAGCACCGTACCCGGTTTGGCATAGGCTACTATCATACCTTCTCGCAAGTTTGGTGCACCACATACTACCTTAGCTTTGGTTTTATTGTAGCTAACTTCTGCCAACCTAAGTCTATCAGCATTGGGGTGTTGCCAAACTTTCAAAACCTTGGCTGTAACTATGTGTTTATCCAGGCTGGTTGAGCGCGCTACGTCCTCCACTTCTACCTCAGTGCGTTCAAATGCCGCCACAATATCATCAGTTTTGAGCTTTTTTTTCAAATATAAGTTTATAAAGTTTACTGGAACCAACATGTTTTTAAAACTGCTCCAAAAAGTTAAATTGGGGTCGCCACAGTTCTCGAAGATCATTGAGTCCATATTTTATTACTGCAAAGCGCTCAGCGCCCCAACCGAATGCAAAACCAGAATACTTGTCGGCATCAATACCGCCATTTTTTAATACTCGAGGGTGCACCATGCCTGCTCCGCCTAGCTCTAACCACTTGCCATTGTAGCGACAATCTAGCTCCACTGAGGGCTCTGTATATGGAAAGTAGCTGGCTCGAAATCTAATATCAACATCCGGGCCTAATAAACTCCTTACTACTCTCAATAATGTACCTTTCAAGTCAGACATAGCCACCCCCTCTCCTACTACTAGCCCCTCTACTTGGTTGAATATCCATGCGTGAGTAGCGTCTTCGTCTTCATTTCTAAATACTCTACCAGGTACAATTATTTTAAATGGTGGCTTGTTTTTCTCCATAAATCGAACCTGCATACCAGATGTATGAGATCTAGGTAAAAGGTTCATTTTGCCGTTATCGATATAAAAAGTGTCCTGCATATCCCTAGCCGGGTGCGACGCAGGCATATTCAACGCTTCAAAATTATACCAATCAGTCTCAATTTCTGGACTATCAACAATTGCAAAACCTAGCTCGGTAAATACTTGGTAGGTCTGCTCTAGAACCATACTTGTAGGATGTATATGACCATAGTCCTGGCCAAAAGCATTGGTAGTTGCACTTAAGTCTAGCGGCTTAAATTTTGATGAAGTCAAAACTCTCACTTTTGCAGAATTATAAAGTTCCTCTAATGCACTTCGCACATCGTTAAGCCGCTTTCCGTTCAATGCCCTATCTTTTTGCGACATGTTCTTAAGCTCTTTTAGGTCCATTACGATGTGGCTTTTACCAGATAAATATGTAGCCTTAGCCGCATCTAACTGCTGTTTATTTTTTGCATTAAAAAACTGGCTTTGGGCTTGTTTTAAATAATTTGATGATAAAGATGGTAATTTATTCATATAATTAGTTAGTTTTTCTGGTTCTAAAATATAATTCTATTAGTAATACAGTAAGCGCAAAAAGTATAATATCTCTAAAACTTAAACTTTTAAGGGTAGATAGAGCTATAAGCAAGGTGGCTGTGAAGCCTAGTAAGAACCCTGTTCTTACAGATCCTAATAGAATCTTTCTGGGCTCATTTCTTTTTTCTTCACTGCGCAGCTTCCATAAATAATCTATTAAGGTGATTAAACTAGTTAAGCCTATTAGAATACCTATAAACCAAAAAGTTATTAATGCCGGACCCAACTCTTTTGGTGTGAAGCCAAATACTATATATAGCACAAAGGTTAACGATGCCAAAAGAAGCACCGATAAAACCGAAATACTTATAATAATTGTTTTGCCTCTCATAGTGTAACTCTATTATCTGACAAAACTACGAGTTTGTACATATATCTGTGCTTTGTGATTATCGTACATAATAATTACTCTAATATTGCATACATTATTTAATTGTCTAATCTGACATTACTTACGAACACTATTATTATTCTTTATTTTTAGACTTGTCATTAACAATTCTTTAATAATTAAAATCTGAACTTTATATGCATCCTTCAATAATACTGCGACGATTTACCCCACGTAGTTATAGTTATTATATTTACCATATAGCTAGGGCTGTGGATGAGTGTGTATAAGTATAGTATTTGTTGTCAGCATAACTTGACAAGTTTTTGTTAAATTATGCATAATTTTGTTAAACTTTATTAACATAACTACTACTATGTTATACACATACTAAAAAACCACCCTGTGGGTGGTTAATCACTAAATAATAACTAATATGGTTACGGGCCAACGTATCTGCCCAAAAAAGAAAAACTTTAAGTGGCACACGCTGGCCCGTGGTAGTCTACCCTAAAAGTAATTCTAGAGCTGACATTGCTGTCAAGACACGATATTAATAGCATATACCTAGCTATATAATCGCAGTTGACGACTTCCCTACCACTCTTTTGGCAGTCCAGTCAGATAGTGCGCCCCAAAAATATAGAGCGCAATATCTGACTGTCTCCGGCGGAATGATAGACAATACATATATTTTAGAAGGTACAAAACGGAAAATATATGTATTAAAACCTCGAACAGTAGGGAAAAACTGGCCATAAAAAGCAAGGGGGCTGCCTTTTATGAACCAGGTGTCCCCTACCATTTGGTTATATAAATCTTATCGCGAGATCATAAGATTAGATATTGTAGAACGAAAAAATGTATGTGTGGCATATCTTTTTTGTTTTTGTTTTTAAAGAACTTACTAATAGATACATTGTATCAAATGCTTATGCTTATGTCAATATTTATTAACGTAATTATTACAATCTAACCTGTTAATCTATAATGACTATTTTACAACAATCCAATTTTTTCTTTGACTTCTGCTAGTTTTTTGTTGGCAATTACAGAAGCTTTGTTGCTTCCTTCTTCGATAATCGTAATTAATTTGCCCTCATCTTTTCTAAAGCCATTAAATTTATTCTGCAGGTTGGTTAGTTTTAGGGCTACAAGGTCACCGAGGTCGGTTTTAAGCTCTCCATATCCTTTGTTGGCATATAGATTTACGATATTGTCGGTACTTTTTTCGGAAAAACCGCTATAGATATCTATTAAGTTTGAGATTTCTGGCTTATTTACCTTATCATAGATGATTTTATTATCTGAATCTGTAACTGCTCTCTTAAATTTCTTTTTCACCATTTCTTCGGGTTCAGAGAGCATTACAAAGCTATCTGGGCTGTCAGATTTACTCATTTTTTTACTTGGATCATCTAAGCCCATTACCCTAGAGCCTGTTTTTGGAATAACCGCTTCTGGCACTACAAAAGTATTTCCATATAGCTTATTGAATCTATTGGCGATATCTCTAGTAAGCTCGATATGCTGTAGCTGATCTTCGCCTACCGGAACCTCATTGCTCTCATACAGAAGTATGTCTGCAGCCATTAGTACCGGGTAGTTAAACAGCCCAACCAACTGGCCCTCTTTGCCGAGCTTACGAGACTTATCCTTATACTCTGTCATTCTAGAGAGTTCTCCCATTGTAGTGTAGTTGTTTAATATCCAACTTAACTCTGCGTGGGCCGGCACCATAGATTGCACTAGTAGTATAGATTTTTGTGGATCGATACCTACAGTTAAGAGCCAAGCTATAAGGTCGAAAGTTCTTTTTCTTAACTCTGCAGGATCTTGTCTAACAGTAATAGCGTGTGAGTTTGGCACAAAGAAAATAGTTCTTGCATTATCTTTTTGGTATTTTGGCCAATGCTTCATTGCCCCCAAATAATTACCAATTGTCATATCGCCAGATGGCTTTAGTCCTGAAAATACTGTTTTCATAAATTTATTATATCAGATTATTCTTCGTTCTGTGGTTTTTCTACCTCTAGCAGCTCCACTACAGCCTCAGAGGAAGCAATTTTCACAACATCTTTATCTATCTTCTTTAGCTCTTTATGAGCAGTGTTATAGTGATTTACGGTTGTACCGAGTGAATTGCCGAGTTTGTGCATATACTCATCGTAGCTTCCCAGGTGTTTGCCTAGCTGACCTACGCGCTTTTGAATCTCTTTAGCCTGCCCTTCTATCTGAAGGCTCCTAAGACCTTGCATTACTGTTTGAAGGTAGGCCAAAAATGAGGTTGGTGATACTATAATTACTCGCTTTTCCCTAAAAGCATACTCTATAAGGTCTTGAGAGCTAGTCTGCATTGCACCGATTTTGTTAACCAGCAGATCGTAATAGATTGCCTCTGACGGAATAAACATGAAGGCGAAATCCATTGTTCCCATACTGGGCTGAATATATTTGGCTGTCTCATCTATTCGAAGCTTTAAGTCAGCTTTAAATTGTTTAATAATGTTCGCTTTTGATGTAATATCTTTTGTCTCAATTAACCTATTATAGTTCTCTAAGCTAAACTTAGAATCTACAGGTAATACCTTGCCATCTTGCAAAAATATCGCGGCGTCTACTATCATGTCTTTGCCGTTTTCACTTCTGCCAATTTTGTACTGTAACTTAAATTGTTCTGGTGGCAACACATTTTCCAGTACTGAGCCTAAGTAGTATTCGCCCAATACGCCTCGCTGTTTTGGATTAGAAAGCACGTTTTGCAGCATTTTTAGTTCGTCTGCCACATCTACTACTCTCTTATTAGTCTCATCGAGCTTAGTGAGCCTATTATTGACGTCTGCTATCAACTTGGCCGATTCACTTAACTGTTTTTGCACCGACTCACTGTTGCTACTTTGCGAGCGATCTATACGATCATGTATTTGAGTTTGTGATTGTACAAGGGTTTGATTGAGCCCTTGAATGTCTTGTTTTAGTGAAGACACCGCTCCATCGTCTTTAATAGATTGTAGGCGTGCATTGAAAGACATAAAAAGAAGTATAAAGCCTATCACCATAATAAATAGCAATATAAACAATAAAATCGTAATCATTACTTTAGTATACCTTATTTAGTTACGAACACAAGCCGAATACATAAATTTAAATAAGTATTACCAGTACAAGTATCTAAAATTCTTCAGTAAGCAGACGCTGTAGAGTTTTGAAAATAGCTAACACAAAAAACACAAAAGTGAGTAGCAGTAGTCCGGTCTGTAAGTATGCAACCAGTAAAAAGCCGAAACCTGTCGGTGAATTATCGCCTGTAAATAAAATACCATACATAACGAATTTTACTATTTGAACCAGTATAAAACATACAACCGCATATATTAGGTATTTTTTAGCCTGAGTGAGGGCTAGTTTTTGTGCACGTTGTTTAGATCTTATTTTGGCTTTTTGGGCGCGAGAGTAACCAGAGCTTACTGAAGACTTTATGTTTGCCCGTTTACCTGACTTAACTTTACGAGATTTATTCTTCATATCACGAAACATTATACCATAACAACTAAGTTATGGCACAAAATGAACATATAAATCATGCCGTAAATATTAATTTATGTGCTAAATAATACCCAGTATATATTAGCTCATAATTATTATTTTGCTTATAGGGCGGGCTTTATTGCATTGCAAGTAGTAATTTGTTGAACACATATTATATTCGCTTCATCCACCATGGCGTTTTGGGCACTTTGCGATATTTAGTATGAACGATTTTACTGGCTGTTTGTGTGTTAAGTCCAAAGTACTTGTCTACAATAGCTGCCCAATTATTTTTTAGCCATGTTTGTTGTTTAATATACAACTCTTCAAGCCCTCTCTCGGCAAATTCTCTCCTTATAACTCCACCGCTGTGTGGGTGTTTTTGTTTTTGCTGGTAGGGCGAGTTAAAACCATGAGCGTAATGTGTCATCTCGTGCACTATGGTAGCCACTACAATATACTCAGGTATGTCTGTGTCTTGATAGATTGGATTAATAGTGATGATGGTACTATGTCGATCTTTTGGGTCGAGACTTATTGAACCGAGTCGACGTTTGGCTTTTCTGCCGTACCGAATGTGTACGACATTACTCTGCTGTATATCTATAAAATACTTATACCATATATCGGCTAACATATTTTCTAGCCACTCTTGGTCTCGTATGCTGTCTTTCACTAGCATATTCACTACAGCAATCCTTCAAATTTTATTCTACTGCTACCTTTTTCGCTAAATTTATGGCCTCTAATGCCCGCTACTAGCTTTTCCAGGGTTTCATATATTTTAAGGTTATCTATGTAGGTTGTGGAGGCCAAAATATCTTGCTCAACAAAATATAGGCTAACAGAGTTAACTGGTGATTGGTGCTGTTTTTCCCAGGCTAGAGCGTATATTTGCATCTGTAAACTGTCTTTGAGCTTTTTTTGAGCGTTATTTTGAGAGCCCACCTCGCCAGTCTTAAAATCTCGTATTTCAATTTTACCGCCCCGGTCATAAATGGCATCATAGCGACCGCTGATATTTAGTTTTAAGCTTTCTAGCCTCAGTATGAAGGGTTTTTCTACTTCTTTTGGTATAACTTTCAACCCCTCCTCTTTTTTGTAGAACCTGGCCAATGCTTTGCGGCCTGACTCGTAGCGTTCTTTCTCATGATCTAACGAGACAAACCCCTCGCTTTTCCAACGGTTTTCAAAACTTAGCAAGAGTTGACTAAGATTAACCGACTCCCCACTTAATCTGGCTCGATAGTAGAGTTCAATAGCCGCATGAATAGCTGAGCCGTACACTAGAGCATGAAATGGCCCCTTGGGTAGGCTGAGAATATCGAAATACCAGAATTCTATAGGTGAACGTGCGTACGATGCTAGCTGGTTGGTACTAAGATTGAGCCAGCCCCGCTCATCGGTAAATTTTGACAATGGATCAAAGTTTTGTCTCTGCGGTAATTGGGCAAATGACTTAATAGCTTCTATTTGAGCGCGATTGTCCTGTGCTGGCGCAGATACCACCTCTCCTGTAGCCTCCTGTATAAACCTTGAAGGTTTTTTAAGTCGTTTGCCTCCATGATCATATGAGGTTGTAAGATATAGATAGGTTTTAGCTCGAGTCATACCAACATAAAAAAGTCGTCTCTCCTCGTGAATATGCCAAGGTATAGATTCGTCATTTTCTGGTAGCAGTCCTTTTGGAACAGCAATTTTATCACCCATGTTTCTGGACGGAAATGTTTGCTCGGTAAGATCGACAATAAAGACAGCTTCAAACTCCAACCCCTTAGCCTTATGTATAGTCATAATTGATACAGAATTTGCGTCTAAAGGTGATGACTGGATTAATATATCTACGTCGCTCTCTCGTATTCTATTTATGTGTCTCCAAAAGCCAAAAATATGAGGGTCATGGGGGCTTGATAATTCAAACTCCTTAATTACTACAAAAAACTGTGAGATATTTTGTATTTTTTGTACAGCCCTATGATCAGTATCAGCATCTGCTATCAAGCGCTTGAGGTAACCAGTTGATTCAATAAACTTATATAATATTTGACCAGCCGATGAACTCAACACCTCACCCCGGTAATCCTGAAGCAAACCCAGCGCAGAGCTAATTGCTTCTGGTAGATCGTCTTGACTTGCCAGATAGCTCTCAAGACTTTCGTGACTTCTAGTAGCTTGTGCGCTGTATTTTGCAATTTGATCAAATGGTACTCTATATAAATCTGATACCAATAACCCGTAGAGTGCATCAGATGCGTTAGGGTCATTTAGAGCGCGTACAAAATGGAGCAATACTTTTATTTCGGCCTGTTCAAAAAGATTCTGACTTTCCGACACCACGTAAGGTATTGATAGCTTCTCTAGTGCATGAGCTACCTCTTGTGCTTGGCTATTTTTTCTTAATAAAATGGCGATGTCGTTATATTTTAAGTCTTTAGCGCTATGTAGCGCTTGTATTTGACTAGCAATATAGTTCATTTCCTCAACAATTGTTGTATTTGCCTCAACATTAACCTCTGAATCACCAGCGACACCTTTAAGCTTTTTACTTAAGCCGTTCTCTATTTCTAGTCGGTATGGATTGTTACCCTGAATTAAACCATAAGCACAATCTAATATTTTTTGCTTTGAGCGGTAATTAATATTTAGCACAACTTGCTTGGCCTCGGGGAAATCTTTGGTAAATTTTAAAATATTTGAGATAGCGGCTCCTCTAAATCGATAGATAGACTGGTCATCGTCGCCCACCACCATAATATTTCGTAGTTCTTTAGACAACAATTTTACAAGATAATTCTGGGCATAATTGGTGTCCTGAAATTCATCTACCAAGACGTAGCGATACTTTTCTTGGTACTTACGCAAGATGCTTTTGTTTTTTTCTAGCAATTCTATGGTAAGTATTATCTGATCGCCATAATCAATTAAACTCTTCTCTTGCGTCAACTTCTGATACTTAGAGTATATTTGCTCTAGCTCCTTAAGCTGAAGAAGTTCATCTTTCTCTAGTGACTTATCAAGCAGCTGCTTTTTCACGAATTTGCTAAACTTGATACTTGTAATATTCTCGTCCTTGAGTCTAGAGATAAATTTCAAGCAGGCATCTACAAAACTAAACGGATTACCTAGTGATTTATAATAATTTAGTTTTAGACCATCTATGACCTCTTGCATTACAATAGCCTGCTGAAAATTCGACATCACCACAAAATCCGACGGCAACCCTACAGCAAATCCACTCTCGCGCAGAATTTTATCACCTAGAGCATGGAATGTCGAAATTTCGGCATCGTTGTATCCATAAGGCAATATTTCGTCTACTCTATCTTGCATTTCGGCTGCAGCCTTCTCGGTAAAAGTAAGGGCAAGAATATTTTCAGAGTGTATCTTTTTATTCTGAATTAAATTAGCAATTCGAAGGCTAATAACAGCAGTTTTACCAGTTCCGGCTCCGGCCACCACAATAGCTGGACCATTAAAATGCTCGACGGCTTGTTTTTGCGCAGCGTTAAGTTTAGTTTTTCCACCCATATATACTCATTATATAGCCTCTTGAGCTCTGGTGATAGTCGGTACAAAATGATATGCTCGATAACGAAGATTGGAGAAAACTACAGGGTGAGTAAAATAACACAACAGTTTCAATTACTTGCACCAAAAGCCGCTGCTCAAAACGAGGTTAAGACTTTTGTGTATAGCAAGGACGTTATAGTAAAAAACAGCTCTACTGAGGAAGAAAGACTTTACTCAGTACTAACAATCTGGGCTCCAACAAAAGATATTGATAAAATTTTTGCACACCTCATGCAGGTGTTTTACAAATGCTGTCGTATAGAGACAAGCAACGAATCTATAATGGTTCGGTTTAACCGCACCCTAGAGAGCATTAATACTATTTTGGAAGAACTAAGTAGGTACTATACAAAAAAAGACCTGAGGTTCCATGTAGCAGGTTCAATAGCTATAATATCTGGCTCACAAGCTGTCATAGGTATATGCAATGATGCCCAGACTTATCTGACCAGAAAAAAAGTAACTAAAACTCTGTTTGATCCGCACTCTAAAAGTTCCAAATCCAATAAGTTTTATAAAACAACTCACTTACATCTATATCCAAACGATCAAATAATATTTTCTAGCAGCCGATTTTCGGATAGATTACCCAAATATATGCTGTACAATTACTTGAAAGACCCCGGCTATATATTCTTTAAATTGTGCGAAGACATAACCAGTCTTAATAGCCCGCATCTGGGACTGATTAATGTACTGATATACTCCAAAACCAGATCGCTACCGACTCAACATAATGTCGAATCTACCAGTATTGGTGATGCCCAGGGTTCAGCAAAACCAGTAGTCGTAAAAAAACCCGCTCTTAAACATACTCAACACAGAATTTCCCTAGATAATATTACCAAGTCGGCAGAAAAATATATACTCGTGCCAGCAAAAAAGGCTTTTAAGAGCAGCTGGAACTCTCTCTGGAGTAAATACATCAACTCCCGACCAATATTATCGTTAGCAATTTTTATTTCGATACTATGCGTAATAATAGGCCTAGCGATCTACTTTGTAGCTTATAATCCGCATAACCAAACACTTATTAAAAGATATGAAAATTGGAATAAAGAAGTTAGTCTGGCAGAATCTCAAACAAATCAAGACAAGGTTACAACGCTCAAGATAATTGACAAAACTAGACTCGAAATCAACTCGCTACCTCGAACTGATTACCTAGCTATTAACAGATTAGTGGCCAACCAAAAAAAACAAAGTCTAGACGATTTGTTGGCCAGACTAAACTCTATAGATGATAAACTGAATGGTATTTATAGAGTTAACCCAGAAAAGGTGTTTGAAGGTGACAAAACTGCAAGGTTTGGCCCCATAGCCCTACAAGACAACCTAGTCTACTCTGTCGACACATCTTCGGGTTCGCTTTGGGTTACAAACATCAATAATTCAAAAACCCAGCAATTAGCTAGTAGCCCAGAGCTAGGCAGCGCAACTGCCATTACGGTTAGTGCAAGCAAGATAGTATATATTCTTACCAACACCGGGGTGTACGCAGTCAATGACAAGGGCGAAGTAAATAAACAGTCAAATACAACAGGATTGTGGCCGTCTAGTGCTGCTATCTCATCATATGGCCCTAATCTTTACTTATTAAGCCCAGCCGATAATCAAATATACAAGTATATAAAAACTAACACTTCTTTTGGTTTAGCTAGTAAATATATCAAAAACCCAACCACTGGTCTACTTAAAGATGCCACCTCTTTTACCGTTAATGGCAATGTTATAGTAGCCGAAAGATCAGGTCAAATACTTCTATTCAATCAAGGTGTTAAGCAAGACTTCGCTATCACCGATGCCCCAAGTGACCTGCAAAACATCACTTCGATATCTTATTCTTCAAGCCCAGATAGAGTGATTGTGCTTAATCAAGAGAAAAAGGCACTTATAGACTTAAGCCTTGTAGAAACCGGAGCGCAATACAAAAAGGAGGCAGTTGTAAATGGAACATCGTTTATTTCTAGCTTTATTTATGATAATAAAAGTAATAATGTAATATTTACATCTAATAATACAATCCAAAAAATACCTTTTTAAGAAAATACTTCTTGGGTGTCGCCCAACAACTCACATCTTTTGGGGGATTTCCATACCCATAGCGTCAAAGCACATTTTAACAGCTTGAAAAATTGCATTATTTAGCAATAGACGAAACTCATCTATCCCGTTTTCGCCTATTATCTGGTGAGTATGATAAAAACTATTGTATTGTCGACACAGATCGTAACAATAATGGGCAATTTGACTAGGTTCAAAGTCGTTAGTTGCCCTGCTATAAACCTGGTTTATTCTACTTAATGCCAAGATGAGCTCAATTTCATTCATATCTGGTTTAACATCTGTAGTATCTATGTTGCCTTCGGGGTTATAGTGGCTAGACTTGTTTTGTACCGATTGCATCCGCACAGCGCTATAGGCAAGGTATGGTGCACTATCGCCATCAATCGAGAGTACGTTGTTCCAGTCAAATGTAAGATTAGACAGCCTATTTTGATGCAAAATTGTATATTTAATGACGTTAATTGAGATAATTTCACTTAGTTTGGCTTGCTCTGTTGTATTTAAGTCTTTAGATAGAGCTACTATCTGGTTAGATACTTTATTTTTAGTTGTATCTATTAGATCTTCAACCAGTATAATATTACCCTTGCGTGTACTCATACTCTCATCTTTAAAAGTCATTCTGCCAAATGGCACATGAATATTTTTGGCTTGAGTTAGACCCAGCTTATCGGCAACCTCGTAAACCTGCTTGAGTTGTAAGCTTTGAGCAACGTCTACCACGTTGACCATCAGGTCGGGCTTCCATTGTTGTTGCCAATACATCACTCGTGCCAAGTCTCTAGTTAAATACAGACTAGTGCCGTCACTTTTCTTGATGAGCGCTGGTGGTTCATCAGGATTGTCTAGCACGCACACTAATGCTCCTTGGCTTGGTTTAAAAAGGTTTTTATTAATACCTAAATCAACAATCTCATCTATTTTATCCTCATAAAAACTTTCACCATTGAAGTAATCAAACTCAATATTTAACTTACTATAAATCTCTAAGACTTCAGCCATACTCCAGGCCTGTATCTTGCTTAGTAGCTCACGGTTTTCGAGGTCGCCTTGCTCGAGTTTTTTGTATTCTGCCCTGCCAGCCTCATCTAAAGAATCGTCGCTTTCTTCAGCAATATGAAACCGTACATAAAGCTTAAGAAGTTCTGGAACTGGGTTAGCTTCAATGGCTTGCATATCGCCCCAGTTTTTAACAGCGTAAATCAAACGCCCAAACTGCGTACCCATGTCGCCTATAAAATTATCGGCAATAACTTCGTACCCAACCTGTCTATAGATTCTCTTAATGGAGTCACCAATGATAGTTGATAGCAAATGATGCACCCCCATTGGTTTACCAATATTAGGGTGTGAGTAGTCGATAATCATTTTTTTGCCGGTGCCAGAATAGCCAATGTAGCCGGGTAGATCTTGATATATATTCTGGAGCTGTTTTAATAGTACCTTGTCGGTTAGCCGAACATTAATAAACCCAGGCTTTAGTACCTCTACTGTAGAAATACTCGGATGTTTATCAACGCTAATAGCAAGCTGCTTGGCAATCTCCATAGGGTTTTTACCAATTGTTTTAGAAGAAGCCATTGCAATGTTGGTGGAAAAGTGGCCGAATTCTATATCACAATACTCCACCTCTGCTATGGTGGCGTTATCTGGAAACTCAGACTTAAAAGCAGCCTGTACAATGGATTGGATGTGATCTTGAAGATTTTGCATTGCATCTATTATAGCGAATTTAGTTTGTCTTGGCACATATTTAAAATCTTAGGCTGCGGTATAATAGGTACTATGAAAATAATAGCAACCAATAAAAGAGCTCGTTTTGACTACGATATTACCGATAAAATCGTGGCAGGTATAGTTTTGGCCGGACACGAGGTTAAAAGCGTTAAGAGTGGCTCTGTGGGCCTCAAGGGTAGCTTTGTAAGTTTTGTGGGCAATGAAGCTTATTTGTCTAATGCCCACATAACCCAATACAAACAGGCATCCAGCCTAAAGAGCTACGAACCAACCGCTAGCCGTAAACTACTAATGCACCGTAAAGAGCTAGATAGGCTACTGGGAGCACTAAAAAGCGAGGGCAAAACCGCTGTACCTACTGCAATTGGTATTGATCGTGGCTTAGTAAAGGTAGAGATAGGTATTGGACGCGGTAAAAAGCGCCATGACAAACGTGAGACTATTAAAAAACGTGACATGCTACGCGATGCCAACCGAGACGTCAAAAAGTAGCAGTTGAGCACATTATTGTATCAATGATAGTTTTATAAATTATATATATTGCTTCTCCAATCTGTTATTGTTTAGTATTATTACATGCTAGTAATGCTATAACACTACAATGTTGTAGCATATATCCCACCCTACATTATCAAGCTAAGCCATACTGTGTTATTATTAGAGCATAAGCGATATTATTTATGACTACCCCATCTATACAATCAATTGCAACAGATCTAATGAAGGCTCCCAAGGGTTTGTTGGCTGCAGACGAGAGCAACAATACCTGCACTAGGCGTTTTGAGGCGCTAGGTATTAAGAGCAATGAAGAGTCTCGCCGTAGTTATCGTCAAATGCTTCTTACAGCCCCCAAGTTCGCACAATATATTAGCGGTGTTATTTTTTATGACGAAACGATTCGGCAAAAAACCGATGCCGGTCAAAGCTTCGTAGATCTACTTACATCCCAAGGAGTTACACCTGGTATTAAGGTAGATGGCGGCCTGGTTGAGCTTAATAACTTTGCCCCCGAAACCATTACTAATGGATTAGATGGATTGACCGAGCGACTCAAGGAATACTACTCTTTAGGTGCTAGGTTTACCAAATGGCGTGCCGCCTTTATTGTTGATCAATCCGTCAATAGACCATCCGCTACTGCCCTACACGCCAATATGCACGCCTTGGCTCAGTACGCATGCACAGTGCAATCGGCTGGTATGGTACCAATAGTTGAGCCAGAGGTATTATACGATGGAGATCATAGCCTCGAAGATAGCCAAGAAGTTACAGCGCACACTTTGAGAGTATTATTTGATACGCTCAAGGCTTACAAGGTGGATTTAACAGGTTTGATCTTGAAAACCAGCATGGTCTTGGCTGGAAAAAACAGTGTCCTCCAATCCTCTCCCCAAGAAGTAACGAAAGCAACCCTTAAAGTTTTAAACGATCGAGTACCTCACCAAACCGCCGGTATAGTATTCTTATCTGGCGGACAAACTCCCAGCCAGGCTAGCAACAACCTCAATGCTATCGGTGAATCTGGTAAACAGCCTTGGCCCATTAGCTTTTCGTTCTCACGCGCCGTGCAAGAGCCGGCCCTCAACACCTGGCGTGGTGAGAAGGCCAATATTGAACTTGCACAATCCAAATTTAGCGACGCTTTGGCCACAAATTCACTTGCCCGCGAAGGCAAATTAAACTTAAAAAATACATAGTGGAATATTTTTTTAAAAAAAGTCTAAAAAAACTAAAAAAAGTTTGAAAAAAGTTGTTGACAAGGCTTATGCTTACAAGATATGATGTATGTAGTGCTGCACACTAAAATTACTCAAAACAAAAACAAAGCTCTTTTCAACAGATTGGCGAAGCTCACAAGGCGACGCCAATTTGTTTCAAAAATATAAATAATAAAATCAAAAAAAGCGCCACACAAATAAAGGCGCTTTTTATTTTGTTCAATATTGTGATATCAAAAAACAGACCCTACTTTAATTTGGGTCTGTTTTTTATTTATCGTAAATGTTCAATTTTAGCTTAGTCGCGCGGTTGTTGCGGACGAGCTTCTGACACAGTAATAGCACGGCCATCGATTTCTTTGCCGTTGGTAGCTTCGATGATTGCGTTGAGATCAACGCTCTCTGCTAGTTCGACAAAACCAAAACCCTTACTACGACCATTCATACGATCAGTGATCACGTTGGCAGATACTACCTCACCGTGCTCACCAAATATTTCAGCAAGCTGCTCAGATGTAACGCTGTATGGCAGGTTGCCAACAAATAACTTTTTCATGTATTTAGATGGTTCTTTCTTTTAATAATCTTGGAGCAGGACGACCTTCTTTTCTTACCAAGTCATCTTGAAACAAGAACATAGAAGAAAGAGAAACCTACTTGGTGAGTATTATAGCACAATCGAGAGAAGATTACTAGTAGATAGCCTAAAATAAAAATCACCTCTAGCTTATCACTTGAGGTGATGATGATTAATCGCCGACAAGGTCGAGAAAGAACTTAAGTCTCTCGGTTTGCTCTGCAGCATGTTGAGGCATTTGCGAGCGTGAAACACTATCTATAGAAAAGCCCTCGGGTGGAAGTGAATATCCACCTAGAGCTGCATAGTGGGTATAAGGAGTCTTGTTTACTGCTCCACTATTGGTTGAGATGCGGCGATGTTGACCGAACAAATACATACGAACCCCGGCAACAAACATTGCGAACAATACCAATACAACCATCATATTCCCTCCCTTAAGAGTAGGTGCTAGACTAGCGCTTAATATAGCATGTAGTACTTTAGAAAGCCAGCATTACAGTCGTTACATACTATAATAAAAACCTCATTGCACATTGGCAATGAGGTAATAATTAGTCTACTTTGGAACGCATTTTCTGGGCAAATCGCTCGGCGATGGTTTGAGCGCCGGCATTGTTATTCGGCACAACCTGAATATTACCATAAGTAGGTACTATACCGGGCTCTGTTACCCGCAAGTACCAGCCGCAACGGCCATTAGCTCGCATCAGAGCGATTACCTGGGGCCAACCACGAAACATTGCCAGCTTGTGGCATGGCTCACGAGGTTTAGATACTTCTAATTCTGCAGCTCCCCATTGCCATCTATCACCAATGCGAACATCGGCTTCCAAAATGCCTTGTACGAGTAAATTTTCGCCAAAAGATCCGGGTGGCAACACCTGGCCATAAACGGCCTGCCAGTACGCATAATGCTCGCTGGGGTACACATAAACGGCCATTTCGTTACCACCATGCAACTGCCTGCCATCATCCTTGGGGCGTGTATCGACCTGTTGATCGCCGTACAAATTGGTGTAGGTTAGTAAAATTTCTCTACCCTCTACCGGCGACTTGCCAATACTTGAGTATACCGGCGCACCGTTGCGCTCACCAATTACCTGTGGCAAGCCCGTGCAGACTGCCACTATTTTGACTTTTCTCATTTACTGCCCTCTCTGTATAGGTACGAGCTGTATTGTACAGTATATAAATAAAAACCCCAAGATTTTCTTGGGGTATGACGTTGCTTTAGCTCGGCTGTTCTGCCAACTGCCTTTTGTGCTGCGCAATAACCTCGGTGTGAGCCTCGAGGATTTCTAGCTCTTTTACAACTTCGCTATACGGCATATTGCTACAGCTAGCATCAGAGCTCCGCTTTGGGGTTGGCATAGATATGGGCGAGAATACCACCAAGCCACCTGAGAACTTACAGCTCACCCCTAGAGCCTGCTTCAAAGCATTGAGCTTGGGTAGAGCATCGGAGTCAAGTGACTGGTTGATCCAGTCTGGTACCCAATAGTGGTCTTCGGCGATTATCATTTGGGGGTGAGTAACCCAAAACCCTTCACGTTTAAGAGTTACCCTCAAGCCCCCGGGTTCAATCCCCTGGTGGGCATAGATATCTTCTATTTCAGCCAAGCGAGCATCGTACGCATCAACAAACTCTCTATACGATTTCACTTGACCAACTCTAACCAGCTTGCACAGATTACATCGAATATCACTATTTTGGCTAAGTACGACCATCAGCTTTTTCCACGGGTTGTGAATATTACAGGTATAGGTTATTTGGTTTTTACCACAGCCCACACAAGGGCCCAATAGCGTTACTCTGCCATCGAAAGCATTTTTGCGCTTAGGTGCGGACGCGCCGCTACTATAGCCCCTCACCTTGTAGCCGTTTATCTCAATCCCTTGCAGCCACAATCCTCTTTTGGCGGCCTCATCGAGAGTCAGCTGCACTTCACCAAAAAAATCATATTGCTGTTCTGATGGTGCAGGCATGCTTGCTCTTCTACCTTGATCGGCTCCAAACACTCTTCGCATAGTCAACTTATCTCTCCTTGGTAGGTACTAGGCAGTATTGTACAGTATATAAATAAAATCCCCAAGAGTTTCTTGGGGTATTGGACGAGATAATTATTTACGGCTTGCTTCTCGACACTTGATGAGCCTGCTGAATAGCTTGGTGGGCTTGGTACTTTTGGAGTAGATCCTGAGCCCGTTCGAGATCAATAAAGCCTCGGATAAAAAACAGATTATCCCACGTGGGGATTTGGCAGTATATCAAAAATCCTTCCTCAACCCTTAACTCCACCCCAAGCTCATTTGCAAAAGCTTGGTGTTGCTGCAGAGCTTGAGCGCTACCGGTTTGATCGATCCAGTTCGGGAACCAACCTGGCCAGCTACTATTGGTTAGGATACAGATGCCAGGGTGTTTTACTACACGCTTATCGAATGTAGGCTCAGCCTGGCCTTGACCGACGAAAGCCTGCACAATTGCAGCCCTGCGTACCTGGCAGGCATCAACGTAATCTGCAAGCTTCCCAACGGTGCTAGACGTAACATTATTACACATCTCGCAACGAAAGCTGGAGTCGTTACGCCTATCACGCTCAATAATACTTGCAGGTTGGTTGATGTGATAGTTTTTTTTCACCCGACTGTGTCCGCAGTACCAACAGTCAGCTTCAACGACTACCCTGCCTTCAAATGGACGTAGTCGCCATAAATCGGGAATGTGTTGATTACTACCCGAACCAACTCCAGCACGTACAAGATACTCACCAATTTCTAGCCCGCTGCCATATAGATATTTTTTGGTTTGATCGTCTAGCGTGACGCTGGCAATACCAAAAAAATCAAAAACCGTTTGTTCTGGCAGCTCGACAACAGCAATATCGCTTGTAGCTTTTCCTCCTGGCGTTGATGTTTCATCTGATTTGTTTCTGCCCCTAAATGCCACTAGCAACCTTCCTCCTTGGTAGGTACACCTGAGCGACTTGCCCATAAATCATTGGCTATTGTATGCACATAAGCTGTTATTGTCAATCTACTCAGCAACATGCTACAATCCTACCCAAGAGTCTAATATGTGCATTCATGGCCAATGGGGTTACCCGAGGCTACCCGGCTCTTACTGCACCTACCCACCCACCATAGCCAGTGGCGTATGCCGAGGCGATTGGAGAAATGAACATGACAATGACCAAGAGTTTTTACACCGATTGGCTGCTTAGCAAATTGCGTGGCGACGAGATAGTGTTGCGCATGAATGCGAGTACCCAGCAGTATAAGCAGCGCGCCAATATTGCCCGCGGTGAAGCATTTGCCTACTACTCAGATGCCGAGATGCCTATGGCCTGCCACATTCTCTACCGCGCATGGGTACAGCCAGATGGCAAGAATTACCTCTACGATCTCATTCAGACACCTTTCCCCCATGCTACGGCTGAGTGGGAAAATACAATCATGGAGATCATCAAAAACTGGAGTAGTGCGTGGCTAGCTGATGAAAGTAATGTTTTTACTCTGCAGACACCATTCAATCAAATGGTGGTCAAATCGCACCCCACTGTGCTAACCCACTTGGCGCGAATGCACGGTATGCTAGTATATCGCCCAAGCGACCCATTCGCGGCGGTACTCAGAGACATTGCCGCTAAGCGACTAGATGCCGTCATCAGAAATGGTGGCCGCGACTGGGCCAGTGCCCTAGGTATGTAAACCTTACCCCGATGTATTTCGGGGCTTTTTTATATAAAACTTATTAAAAAGGCTATGCTTGTTATTTCTTATCTAGATATGATAGAATATGCAAGTCATACTGTCGAGCGTAAGGCAAATAGATGGATCTCAAACCACTACCTAATAATGGCGATGTATCGCCAGAAGAGTTTAAAAGGCTCTTTGAAGAACGTCTGGGCAACCTATACTCACGAGCAATGAGCGCCTTGATGACCTTGGGTGCCATGCATTCATTTAGCGTCGCCAATTGCATTCATCTTGGTTTGCAAAAAGGAAATGTTGAGATAGTGGTAGAGAAAATAGAACAATGGTGTGAACTTTTCCCGAAAGCACCAGATGCAATTACGGCACATGTGGATACTAAGCTTTTCTTTGATATTTTGTATCCAAGACTATTTATGACCCCCCATGATACCATTGACGGCCTAGGGCCATTTGAGGTGGTTGGTGAATCTAAAACAAACAGGTATTTAACATACGCACCAATGAGCAGCGAACCCAAACTTTGGGTGCCTGGCTCCTAAAAATACAATCTCTAGTAATCAAACTAGAGATTTTTATTTTATGAATATTCGAAGGCTTTTACCTGCTAAATATATTTTAGCTGTCTAAAAAAATGGCTTTAGTATTTAACTAAAACCATTAATACCCTACTCATCAATTCAGTTGGGGCCGCCAAAAAACCCAATACAAACTCCAACCGATGGCACCTCGGCCCCTGGCAAGTGGGAGCATAAATAGTAAATAGCATCGGTCATCTCATCTTCAATCTCTTCTAGATCACCGTCACGTTCACGAGTCCACCACGCCATACAACTAAACCCAATATCTACCGGCATACTGCTTGTAGGGAGAGCCTTGTAGACCGTTACCTGCTGCCCTGGTTGCATAGTCTCACCCCAGAATTCGTTGAAAAGTGCGGCAGTAATCTGTTCGACTAGGCGTTCAAAATCATCTCCCCAACACTTTTTTACTGCAGCATCGCCCTTGGGCGTTCTCATTTGGTGTATGTGTGGCATGTGCTATCCTTTTGGTAGGTGCTTGATTACTGGCATATAATACACTTAGTTTGAAATATTTTCAAGCAATATAAGAAAGGTGAAGTAGTAATAATAGGTAGTAAAACAGCTCATAGAATATTTTCTACGAGCTGTTACAGGGCTAGCTGCCCGGGCAAACTAGGGCGATTTGTCTATACTACAACCTCACCTGTCACCATACAGTCAGTACTGATGGCTATACCTACTGTTAATTCACCAAATATGATATTGGTGAAAATGACACGTACTTCTTCGGGGTCAATGCCTTCAATGGTGAATTCGATTGCACGAGGATCATCTGGGTCAAAATGAGTGGTTACTTGCCGAAAAACACCCAGGCATCCAACTATAATATCACCAACTTCAAACAATGCCCCAGATTTTACAAGCTCATCGAGCTTGGCGCTTGGAAAGTCCATACTCGGCAGAAGATCTGGCATGACTAGCTCTACATTGGTCTGAACTCTCCAGCGATTATCGCCGTCTACGTTTGTGTATGCGGTGATTTGAATATTTTCTGCCATCACCCTTCTCTTTTAGATAGGCTACATTGGCAAACAATACTATATCATTAAATACATCAGATTCCAACCATAACAATTAGACGTTTGGGCAGTCAAAGTGACTGCAAAATTACATGTTGTTGTACATTTGCCCGTAATTACTCATCAAAAAAAGACCAGTTTATATCTGATCTTTTTTTGGTGGAGCTGGAGGGAATCGCACCCTCGTCCACGAGGCTTAACGATATATCGTCTACAAGCATAGTTGATTTAAGATTGTTTTAAAAGTTATCTACCCCATTAATCAACAAACAGGTAAATCGCTTCTTAGAGCTATAGTCTTAGACGCTCTCGGCTCTAAGCAAGATCGTAGCAACCAGATAATTGGCGCCTACTTACTAATCTGGCGTCGGTAAGTGAGACGGCACACTCAATTAAGCGTATGCTGGTGCAAAGCTAGGAGTGCGTACTGCATTCACTAGATTGCGCATAAGTGTATTTGCACTTAAATTGTTGGAACGGCTAACGTGCATTCCAGGTCGGCTCGCAAATATATTTTAAGGTCCCCATGTCGAAGCTTAGCAGCCCCATAACCAAGTATTTTACTTGTATTTGTGCGTATTGTCAAGAGCGCTTATGGTTTTGTTAATTAGATAATTGACTATATCTATTGCTTGGTCTAGAATTAAGCATAAGAATAATCCACTCTACTATGCCAGCAAAAACCAAGGCCAAGAGCCGAGTTAGTAAAAAGAATCGCTACAAGAAAATATCTGTCCCCAAATGGGCGCTGATACTTATAGTATTGGTATTTACCAGTCTGGGTGTGTTTTTAATTTACACCTCTTTTGCCTCAGCCAAGCCCAACCTGAGGTTTCAGATATTAAAAAATGAGGCTTGCACCAACTTTGTAGGTGCCAGCAACTCTAACGTACATATACGAATATTCAGGACTACAGGCTCAGAGACTATTAACAATATATCGGTAAAAGTAGACGGTAGTCCGGTCGCCACCAGCCCAAGCTCAATCAACGGTCCAGTCACCAACTTAATGATCGCTAGCCCTAACTTAAGCCCATCTCCATCTAATCACACCATTACTGTATTTGGTAGAAAGGGCTCTCAAAACGTAGAGTTTCAGCCATATTGTGAGGCTAGCGGCAGCACCAACCGCGTAGTAACGGTTACTCCCACCACACCAGTGCCGCCAGTAGCTCCTGGTAATTCAGGTCAAGGAACTGGTCTAGAGTCTAGCACAGGGGGTGCAAGATATTTACAAGTGTCACCTAAGCGATTTAGAGTATGGGAACAAGCCAATATGTACGACTTAGATACACTTCAGGTAACAAGAGTGCTGAACCCTGGAGATATTCTCAACAATGTCACCCGCCTGGCTTATCTCAACGGTGCCTATTTTATCTCGCAAAACCCATCTAGCACTAATGGTAAAAATACCGGTATATTTGCTAATAAAGCATTTGAGATAAACTCTGCAGGCAATCCCTCCAGTGGTTTGCGTATGGTAAACGGTATGCCTCTGTCCAACCACCGCACCATAGGTGGCGAGTGTACTTCACAAAGGGTTTGGCACGAGGGGCTAAATAATAATCTTGTAGCGGCCATACAGCGCATTGAGCTACATTTGGGCAGAGAAGTACCATTAGTAACGGCATTTCGTTCATATAACGAGCAGAGTTGCCTATACAACAGATATGCTGGCACCGGCCAGCCAGTCGCCTCGCCTGGCACCTCCAACCACGAGAGAGGCATGGCTGTAGATGTAGACAGAACCTGGCTTAACAGCAGTAATTATCGCGATATATTTAGACAGTACTCACTGTGCGAGAATGTTTCAAACGACCCAGGACATTTTGAGATTTGTGGCGGTAAACGTTAGAATTTACAAAATCAAATAATAGATAGTTTCTTAATACAGACTATAGATAATTTTAGGAGTTAGTTTCTTTGTTATTATAATTTGCTATCACCTCTCGATACATCTGATTGTATTTAACCCAAGTATCTTTAATATTGTGTTGTTTTATTAACTTCAAGCTCCCCCTGCTATATTCTTTAAGCCTAACAGGGTCCTGCAATACCCCACCCACTAACCGTGCTAATTCAACTGGATTGCCGTCACTAAAAATTCCGCCATTAATGCCTTTAATAGCCAACTCCTTAAGTGCACCTTTATTGCCAGCAAATATTGGTAAGCCAGCTGCCATGGCTTCGAGAGTTACAATGCTTTGAAGTTCTACCGGCGAAGCAATAACAAATGCATCGCACAGAGCCATATACTCGTGCTTGGTAAAAATTCTAGGAACATAACCGGTAAATATTACCTTATTTGCTAGATTGAGCTTGTTCACTAATCGTTTAAGGCCCCTTTCGGCGTTGCCATCACCTATCAACACAAGCTGCACGTCATTTTGTTTCTCAAGTATGCTAAGGGCGCGAATAATCACATCTATTCGTTTCTCTACTCCTAGCCTGCCTGCGTATAGCAACACATATTGGGCAGTGATCCCTAGCTTTTTTTTGAGCTCCTCTGTCCTTTCAGGCGTAAGTTCGATAGGCTTATTAAGCTTGAGGTCAAGACCATTAGAGATAACAGTAGTAGGCACTTTTAGACCATGGCGTGTGAGGTAATTTATACCCGTCTGCGTGGGTGAAACTACCATATTTCCTTTATTGTAAACACTTGCGATGTAGTGCCATCCCCAGCCATCAATAGTTTTATTAATTCTTCTAAATCTTCTCAAGCTCAATGTAAAACTCTCAGGCATAAGATGATTACCAAAAACTATCGGTATATGGTGTGATTTGGCATAACGTAGCAGAACCTTGCTTATTGGAAACAAATTGTTGGCGTGAATTACATCGGGCTGGTTCTTATTGGCCTCAAGATAGCCATTAATTTGTGACTGAGCCCGCCAAGCAACTCGTAGTTTTTTTTGAAACAAAGCACTCACAGATTGAACGCGCAAGATATCGTAGCCCATCGCGTCTTTTTGAATTTTGGGGGTTTGCATGCCTTTTGGTGCAGGTGCAATCACTGTTACTCGCCAGCCCGATCGCACCATATTAATAGCCATATTCTCTGTCACGGTTTCGGTGCCGCCAATACTTGGCTTGAACAAGTCTGAACCAATTAATAGATGCTTCATAATCCAATTATAGCTTATTTTGGAGTTCTTATATATGATGATATAAGATGAAAAAAGTACTGATTCTTACCACCAGCTATGGCCAAGGTCACATTGCCACAGCTCGGGCAATTGAAGAAGGCCTTAGGGCTACAAGTAAGTCACCACTTTCTGTAGAGATAGTTGATTTTACTGAGACAATCAGCAATCTTCTAAATAAAACATCAAAACGAATGTATGAAGATACTTCTAAATATGCCCCTCTACTATACAAATTATTTTTTGATTCTACCGATTTCTCACTACCTTTTAAGGCCTTAAATAGCTTCAATTACTATCTAAGCCGCGAAAAGATAGATAAGCTTTTTGTTCAAAAAGACCCAGATTTGATAATATGCAACTCGCCGCATTGGCAATATATAGCCTCGCTAGCTAGAGAGAAAAAATTTGCCGATGTACCGCTAATATCAGTTATAACAGATTCAATTACTATTCATGCATCTTGGACGATTGGTGACTCAGACTACTACATTGTACCTAACCACGAAACAGCACAGTCACTACGCTACCTAGGGGTGGAGCCTGACAAAATAGAAGAGCTAGGTTACCCCATCAGTTTAGCATTTAATGATCATTCTTTTTCGGCCCAAATATTTATTACGGCCTTAGGCCTCGATAATAACAAAAAAACTTTACTAGTCGCGGCTTCTGGTATGCGCTCGACAACCATTAGTAAAACTATTCGCCAACTTCAGGCCACTATCTTAGATGCACAGGTCATAGTAGTAACTGGTAGGGACAAAATTTTGTACGATAAACTGAAAACCAATTTTGGCCCCACCATTCATCTAGTTGACTGGACCAACGAAATGCCAAAATTTATTTTGGCAAGTGATCTTATTATAACCAAAGCTGGCGGGTCGACTGTGATGGAGTGTATTGGCGCCCAAAAACCAGTAATAATCTGCAAAATAATCCCCGGTCAAGAAGAAGGCAATGCCGAATATATTACCAAACACCACCTAGGAGTAGTTGCCCTAGAGCCCGATATGATAGGGCACGCTGCCCAAAAAATACTAACTCACCAAGGTATATATAAACGCAACCTAAAACAAGCGGCACAACCAAATGCAGCGCTTACTATTGCTAAATTTTTGATCAAGCTAATGAATAAATAGAGTATCAGCTTAGAATTGTTTAACGCAACGAGCAATATTGTTTGCCGCACCTATGTGCTGTTGTCGTATCTTTTCGTACTTGGCTCCGCCAATCTGCACCACCCCATCTAAAATGTCAGTTACTGCTGTAGCCGCTAGTGAATTGGTAGACGCCCAAATACCAGCTTGATTCTCTACTACATAGAGCAGGTTGCCCTCTTCTTGACCAGGTAGAAAATCAAATAACACTATAGGTAAGCGACTTACTATTCCCTCTACAATTGTACCGGGTCCGGCCTTGGTAAGCAGAACGTCAGAAGCATGCATCATTTCAGCAATATCATCTCTAAACTTATAAATATGCACTTGCTTATTAAATTTGCGAGCTTGCAGAGTGCGATAAAGACTGCTATTGCGTCCGGCAATAATAGCTAGGTGTACATCGGCATCAAGTTTGTCGAGCCTTCTAGATAAGCTATTAATCTTACCCATGCCATCGCCACCTGCCATTATAATTAGCGTGGGCTTGTCCTCAGGCCAACCTAACGATTTTTTGATGACTGCCTTACTCTTGGTGACTTTACTATATTTTTCATCTACAGGTTGCCCGATAATCTTTAGTCTTGACGACGCCACACCAAACCCTCTAGCTCGCAGATAGCTTTCTTGACTAGGCACAATTATTAAGTCGGCTCGCTTGTCAAACCACATCGGATGACCAGTTACTAGATCTGTAACTACGGTAATAAATGGAATGGTGCGTTCGTAGTTTTTTAGTGTAGTAAGCAGTGGATTTGCCGCAAAATGACAAGAGACAACAATATCGGGTGCAAAATGATCTAGTATTTGCTTAAACTCTTTACGGTACGGCCTACCCATAGCCTCCAGAGCAAATTGAGCCCGTTTACTGCCCTCGGTAAGCTTAAAAATTGTGCCGTAGGCAGTTTTTAGCTTGGTAATACTTGAGTACATCTTGGGTATATCACGTACCGGATGCGGTGCGTTCTCCATAAAATCATGATGAATTACCTCGACAGTTTCGCCGTGTTTTCTCAGCTCAGCCATAATCGCATCAGCAGCGGCTCTATGGCCCCCACCTGTTTTTGCCGATAATACCAGTACACGCTTTTTATACTTTTTCATATCTTCAAACATTATCTCACTTTTTGCACCACATAAACAATACTGGTACCATAAGAGGTATCTATGTCTAACCCCCGCCCCAACAAACATAATACAATAAACCAAGAGCCTAGCCACTCTAACATCACTCCGGCGCACCGCGGCATCAAACTCAATGTAAAAGGCATTGATACCGAGATGCGACGCGACTACTTGCATGACACTATGGTGATTATTGCCCCCAATCGTGGTAACCGTCCTTACGACACCAAAGACAGCGGCCACAACCTTATAGAGACAGCCTCCAGCCCGCGACTCGACCGCAACCTCAAGGTTTGTGAGCTAAAAAACAAACATGGTGGCTGGCTGGTAAAAGTGGTTGAAAACAAATACCCAAGCCTCACGCCCAACAACCCGCAAGCCTATGGCAAGCAAGAAATCGTGATAGACACCCCACTTGCCAATACACCCTTTGCCCGCCTCAGTGAAGAGCAAATAATTAATATTTTTGAAGTTTATAGAGCTCGCAGTAGAGACCTACTTAAGCAAAACGGTATAGAATACGTGCTGGTTTTTAGAAATGACGGCTACAATGCTGGTGCTAGCTTAGCTCACGCTCATAGCCAAATTTTTGCTTTACCTACCGTACCACAAAAATTCGCTCGCGAGGCCGAGCTAGTAGAGGCCTATCAAAAAGAGAATAAACGCAATCCCTTTGATGATATTATTACCTTCGAGAAGAGTGCCAAAGTGCGGGTAATTGCCGAAGATGAAAACTGGCTGGTATTCTGCCCCTACGCCAGTCAGTGGCCCTTTGAATTTTGGTTTTTACCCAAACGACAGTTTTCGCTTTCGTTAGATATGCGCCAAAACGAGCTTCGATCGCTCGCCCATTACCTCAAGAAATACCTCAAAAAACTCAACTTACACAAGATAAACTTCAACATGTATCTAGAAAATGGTGTCAGTAAAAATCACCGCTTTTGTCTGAAAGTTTGCGGCAGATCCAACACCTGGGGTGGTTTTGAGGTAGCTACGGGTATTGTCATAAATACCGTCCCGCCAGAGTCAGCTGCCGAGTGGTTCAGAAAATAGTCAATCCAAATTGGATCTTTAAGCAATCATCGAATAGTCTAAAATGCTTTTTATGCTGTATTTTAATGTTAAAAATATAACATTGCACTTCTGCTTGTTTTTCGTTTTACTTTCGTTTATTATGATTAAAAAGAGTTAATAAATATTTTAAGGGGGTAATATGTTAGCATCAGTACAAGCAGTAAGTCATATTGGGTTAGATGGTCAAATGGTTGAGGTAGAATCTGATATGCACAATGGCTTACCAGCATTTATAATTGTTGGACTGGCCAACAAAGCCGTGGATGAGGCCAAAGAACGAGTCAGAGCGGCCTTAAAAAATTCCAAACTCCACCTTCCTCCTAAACGCATTACCCTCAATCTTGCGCCAGCCGATCTGCCCAAAAACGGCTCAGGCTTTGACCTGGCTATGGCGGCAAGCTTATTGGCTGCAAGCAGTCAGATCGAGCCCATTGACAAAGATAGTGTATTTTTTGGTGAGCTAGCTTTGGATGGCACCACACGAGCCGTTGCCGGATCATTAGCAACCGCCCAAGTTGCAGCCTCAAATGGTATCAAAAAGCTCTTTATTTCGGCTGAGGTGGCGCCTCAAGCCGCGATGATTAAGAGCTTAGCTGTATACCCCGTACACAATCTTTTTGAGCTATACCGACATTTGTTGGGTGAAAAACTAATTACCCCGTACAGACACGCTAAACTCTCAAGTTTGCCTCATAGTGCAGAGGTAGATTTTGCCGAGATATATGGTCAACACCACGCCAAGCGAGCTCTCGAGATAGCTGCTGCAGGTAATCACAATGTAATCATGTCGGGGCCTCCAGGTGCGGGCAAAACTCTGCTCGCCAAAGCTCTTATAGGCTTGTTGCCACAGCCTAGTTACAACGAAATACTCGAGATAACCAGAATCCACAGCCTAGCTGGCACTACTCAAGAAACTGTCGCAAGCACCCGTCCATTTAGAAGCCCTCACCATACGGCTAGCAACATTGCGCTAATTGGTGGTGGCCAGTGGCCCAAACCCGGCGAAATTAGCTTGGCCCATAGAGGTGTTTTGTTTCTAGATGAACTCCCTGAATTTCCTAGGAATGTTTTAGAGGTGCTACGACAACCACTCGAGGATGGTACCGTCACAGTTAGCCGAGCAACTGCATCATACCAGTTCCCGGCCAAGTTTTTGTTTGTAGCCGCCCAAAATCCTTGCCCCTGCGGTTTTGCCGGCGATAATACTCAAATCTGCAGCTGCTCGCCCGCCCAACTCAACAGATATAAAACTCGAGTTTCGGGCCCACTATTAGACCGAATAGACCTTCACTTGCAAGTTGACAAAATAGACATCAATCATTTGCTACACAGTAGTTCTAGCGAAACGTCGTCGACCGTAAGAACGAGAGTGGCTAAGGCTCGCGATGTTCAAACTAAGCGTTTTGTTAATTCGCTAACGAGCACCAACAACGAGATGAACAATACCGAGATACGTGAGTTTTGCTACTTAAATCCAGAGGTGGATAGCTTGGCACAAAGTGCGTTAACCAATATGAACCTAAGTGCCCGCTCATATATGCGAATCTTAAAAGTTGCAAGAACCATAGCTGATCTAGCCACTAGCAAAAACATTCAAACTGAACATTTTACCGAAGCCCTTCAATACCGAGCCGTTAGAGCAATATTGTAGCAAAAAGTACAACTTAAAACTTAATAATTGAGTACACCTGGGTTCCAACAAAGGTTTTTTCGAGCAAAAAGTATAGAAACACAAAGACTATCAATATAGCCCCTACTAGTATTAGCGATCTTCGTACATCATGCCGTACATACATGAGCTCATCACTTTGTTTTGCATCTACACTGACTTCAGTTTGAGTTGGTTCGTTAGACGACTTAGCAATGTTATCCTTGGTCTTAACTTTGGGTAAAGACTCAGGTTGAGATTTAGCATTACTTGAATTAGCTAGGTTATTTTTCTTAGCCAGTTTTTGTTTGCGGGTCTTTCGATGTTTTTTCTTTTTAGCCATTTAGTCTCCCCTTTATCAATCTATTTTAACAGCAATTACCATGTATTTGCCAATTTGTTCTAACCAAAGCTATAATAGGTATAAATTGCTATGATTGTGCTTATTATTTTACTTGTTTTATGTTTAATTGCCCTTGCCTATTCGCAATGGCGATTTTTAGAGCTCCAAAAAAAATATGGTCAGTTTTTAAAGGGCGCTGAGGCCAAGCAAATAGAAGTGTTGGTAAAAAAATACTCTAAAGACGTCGAGGAGTCGCTACGCAAACTAGATGAAATGGCTCAATTCAGCGCTAATATGCACAAACAGCTACAGTTTGCCGTGTCTAAGCAAGCTCTAATTAGGTTTAATCCATTTGGAGACACCGGCGGTGATCAGAGCTTTGTACTGGCGCTACTCGACAACCATAATAATGGTGTAATTATCTCTAGTGTACATGCTCGTACCGGAACAAGGGTTTATGCCAAAGAAATTGCTAATGGCTTGAGTAAATATAATCTTTCAGATGAAGAGACTATTGCCTTACAAAAAGCCCTCAATAGCAAAAAGAAGCAAGAAAGAGACTAGCGTGATTTCGTTATTTAATAAATTCAACCAAAAACCTAAAGAGTTACCATTTAATAGTTTTGCCGAATATTATATAGGTGCAGATGTTGAAGCAAAAGGTATTTGCCAGACAGATCAAGATATCTTCATAGACGGTCGATTTAACGGTAAGATAACCACTAGTGGCCTGGTAGAGCTAGCTAAAAACTCGATGGTTAATGCCGACATTTCGGCCAGAACGGCGATTTTTGAAGGTCATTTTAGCGGCGAAGCAGTCGTTAGTGATGAGTTACGCCTCACTAGTTGCGCTGCTGTAAAGGGTAAGGTAGATACTATGAATTTAATTGTCGATAAGGGCGCTGTACTAATAGCTGATGTAAAAATGGGGCGTAATTAGTATGTACGCTTTCTTTTTTGATAAAAGCGCCCAAGATTCTCAAGCACTACTTGGCTTTGTATCGGACTGGAAACAAGCCAAAAACATTGTTGGCGAAGACTATACTATTAATCATGTAGATGATATTACAACAATATGTGAAAAAAATGGCCATAAATACTCTTCAATTATTGCTGTTGGTACCGAGAAGACTTTTGATTACCTAGTAGGTCTGGCTAGCAACTTCAATGACGATGCGGTTATGGCCTATATTCCTACAGTTGCCGATATGCTAGCTAAACGTATTGGGGCAAAAGACTATAAAGAGGCTTGTGAGGTGATATCGCAAAGGAAAATAGTTGAGTTAACAGCTTTATCGTTTAATCAAAATTATTTTTTATTTAGCCTCAACGTAGTGGTTAAGCAAACTGATAACAGAGATAAAATATTTATCTCGCTAGACAAATCTATGCAACTAAGCCTGGTAGCTGATAAAATAATTATTCATAATCGTCATCAAGAACTTCTGCCTCATAATACTGGATTATTGCTTGAGGCATTCTCTACCCCAAAACAACAAGATGAAAAAAGAAACTTACTGCAAATTGCCACTACCAAATTAACCCAAAACAAGCAAAATGAGATGAATTTACAGCTGCGCATACCGGCCAACTCGCTGATTGTCGAGACCAAAGCTCGGCTTTTTGACACTTACTCTCACCCTATTAAGCTGCCTTTAAAAATTGGTTTACACAAAAAGCCTATAAGGTTAATAGTTAAAAAAGGCCAAGAACTTCAAGCAATCATGGCGCCAGGGTTGATTTCTTAAATTAATCATGCTACTATTGTCTGGAGCTATAAGGAGATAACATAAAAAAACCGCGCCTTCGTCTAAATCATGAAATTAGAGCCTCTCAAGTAAGGTTACTTGGAGAGGATGGTGCACAGCTGGGCGTAGTAGGTCTTACAGAAGCCCTAAGAATCGCCCAAGAACAAGGTTACGATCTTGCCGAAGTGTCTCCAGCAGCCAATCCGCCGGTATGTAAACTGCTCGATTGGGGCAAATACCAATACGAACAAGAGAAACAGCGCCAAAAAAGCCGTAAAAAGCAAAAAAGCGTTGAGGTTAAGCAGATTAGAATGGGCCTCAAAATTGGCACACACGACATTGAGGTCAAGCAAAGAGCGGCTCGCAAATTTCTAGAGTCTGGCAATAAGGTCAAAATTACAGCCCGGTTCAAAGGTCGCGAGATGGCTCATCAAGAACTCGGTAATGTTGTGCTCGAAAAATTCTTTGCTGGACTATCTGATATTGCTAGCCAAGAGGCCAAGCCAACTATGACCGGTCGTGATATGTCGATTATTGTTCATCTCAAAAAGGACCTCTCAAGCAGTGCCACAGAATTAGATAAAAGTACAAAACCAGAAAAAATTAATTAATTAAAATACTATGCCAAAGCAAAAAACCAATAAGAGTATGTCTAAACGAATTAAAATTACCGGTACCGGTAAGGTTTTACGTAGACGTGCTACTAGAGCCCACAAACTAACTATTAAGTCAGGCTCTCGAAAACGTGCCTACACCCTAGAACATGGTATGGCTAAAGGCGATAGCAAGAATGCCAAGAAAATGGTAGGAGTCAAATAATGAGAGTAAAACGCGGTGTAACCACCCACAAACGCCATAAAAAAATTATTAAGCTTGCCAAGGGCTACAGCAAAACTCGCCGAGCCAGCTACAGAAAAGCTCACGAAGCTGTACTCAAGGCCTTAAGCTATCAGTACCGCGACCGTCGCAACCTCAAGCGTGACATGCGTTCGCTTTGGATATCAAGAATTGGTGCTGCCTCAAAACAAAACGGCATGAGCTACTCTACATTTACCTATGGCCTTAAAGTGGCAGAAATCAAGATAGACCGCAAAATTCTTGCCGAGCTTGCAGTCAATCAACCCAAAGCCTTTGAAGCAATTGTTAAAGCAACCAAGTAAGTTTCCCTTTGTCACTCCTACATTTTATAAACTAGAGAAGAATATATATAAAAAGACCAGTTTGGGTCTTTTTTATTTTTCTGGTGTTAGCGAACCAAGTATTTCGCGACCATGATCATCAGAGGTTTGAATGGCATCAAAAGTCGCTTGGTCGACAAAATATACATCTACACCATTTTCTAACATGGCTTGCAAACCCGACTCAAAAAAATCCTTCTTTACTGGCTTGACCGACACAGCACTAGTCCATTCTAATTCTGCCATATTTCTATCTGGGTGAAATATAAAAGAATCTACAGGTAAGCTATATATTACACCACCCCGGTCGGCTCTCATGAATCGCTCTTTATCACTAACTATCATATGCCATCTACCGATTACACCTTTTTCAGAGTAACGACCTATATTTACCCAGCTACCATCGGTTTTTACCAAAAAACAACTGGCGTAGGTTTTATCGGGGGTGGCAAATACTACTGGTCCCTCTTGTGGGTCACGATAATTCTCTGCCCTCGGCTCAAACTCTTCAACATCTCGAATAGGCGAGGCATGATATAGCATTTCTGGCTTTTTGACTTCAGCTGATATTTCCTGTGCCATAGTAAATTCTACAAAGTCTTTAAGGCCTGTATAGGACGCTTTTTAGCGGCCTTAATGGCTGGCGCGACTCCAAACACAACTCCAACTGTTAAAGACACTCCCAGGGCAAGCACAAGCGCCTTAACACTAAATACAGGCGTAATACCGGCAAACCTTTTTACGATTAATCCAGCAAGGTAGCTTAATAGTAGACCAAGTAGCCCACCCATAATAGAAAGTATAATAGCTTCTATCAAAAACTGGCTTAGGATATTACCGCTAGTAGCCCCTATCGCTTTTCTTATACCTATCTCGCGAGTACGCTCTGTCACCGAGACCAGCATAATATTCATTATGCCAATGCCACCTACTAACAAACTAATAGCAGCAATAGCCACGACGAATGTAGTTAGCAAATCTAGTATAGTATTGAAGGTTGAGAGCAAGTCTTCTTGAGTAAGTACACTAAAGTCTTCTTGGCCACCATGATTTTGCTTAATTGCCTGCTTAACTGCTGCTTGGGTGCTAGCAATATTCTCTGAGTAATTTACCTGGGTAATAATACGAAATATTTGGTTAGATCCAGTAAACGCACTAGCGGTATTGGCTGGAATATAAACAATATCATCCGAGCTTGCTCCCAAACCAGACCCTGAGTCTGATTTTTTTACAACACCAACTATCTTGAACTGTTGCCCACGTATACCAATTGATTTACCTACTGCTTCACCTTCGCCAAAAAGGTTTTGCTTGGTGTCAGCACCTATTACGGCAACCTTTGCTTTGGTCTCGTCTTCGGAGGTAGTAAAGAACTTACCACTCTCATACTGCAACTTCCTTATATCATTAAAACTTGAGGTGGTACCAACAATAAATGGCGAGCTAGTAGAAAGCGACTCAAAAGTTACAACAGACGAGACGATATTGTATGGCGCAGTATTGATAATATTATTGGTTTGTTCAATACTTTTTACATCTTGGGCCGTTAGAGTTGAGCTACCAATACTACTTGCGATATTAAAACTCCCACTACTTTTTTGTTGCTGGCCATTTTTGGCAGTTGAGGCACTACCACCAATTTGTCCAGATGAAACAGTTAGCAAGTTTGCCCCAAGCCCCGACACTTCTCCACTCACCTGAGCCTTCACGCCATCACCAATACCAATCATTACAAGTACAGCAAACACCCCAATTATAATACCCAGCATAGTCAAAAACGATCGCATCTTGGCAGATTTAATACTTATTAGTGCCATCTTGATGTTTTGAAAAATCATCGTACCACCTTCTTATGATGCAACTCTCCATCACGCACCCAAACTACTTTATTAGCGTACCGGCCCACCTCAGAATTGTGGGTGACTACCACTATAGTTACTCCCTGCTTATTGAGCTCTTTTAGTAAATTCATTATTTCACTACCCGTTTTAGTATCTAGATTACCCGTCGGTTCATCGGCCAATATTAAGCTTGGGTCGTTGGTGAGTGCTCTAGCAATTGCAACACGTTGTACTTGCCCACCACTCATTCTGTTTGAGCGGCTTTTTGCTTTATCTTCTAACCCTACCATTTTGAGTACTTCGGCAACTTTTTGCCTGCGGTCATGTTTACTTCTTTTGGCGTAAACCATAGGTAATTCAACATTTTGAGCAACGTTTAGTCTGGGTAACAAATTAAAGCTCTGAAACACAAAACCTATTTTATCTCTCCTTAACTTTGCAAGCTTTTTTTCCGAAAGCGTGGTTGTATCTACATCGTCTAGCAAGTATTCTCCCGAGGTGGGCTGATCTAACAAGCCAATAATATTCATAAGGGTTGATTTGCCTGACCCCGATGGCCCCATTATTGCCACAAAGTCACCCTGTTCAATGCTAAGGTCTACACCTTTCAGTGCATCGAGTACGCCAGCATCATCATCATAACGCTTGCCCATTTTCTTCATTTTTATTACATTTTTTGATTTAAGGTTTTTCATAAATAAAGCTTAGTACCTGGTCTTGATCAACATTACCAGTATAAAACACAGTGTTACCATTGCCAACTTGTTTCTTGATGTCTTTGACGCTGCTAGCAGTAAGTTCATATTCGTCTGACGGCAACGTCAAAGAGTAGTTAATTGTGTATGGCCACCCACCTAGTTGCTTTTGCACCAAGCTATTAATTACCAGGCGATCACCAAATAGGTATTTGGTAGGCACCTTATAGCTTAGAGTGACTTTATTTTGACTAAGCGGTTGAATATAGCGGTAATAGCTCAGTAGCAACTTACCATTTTCTATTTTCTGAAAATATGGCCTTGAGCCAACGTTTGCACTATTCATCTGAGTATCGTCAGGCAGGGCAATAGTTATATAGCTTTTATCTTCACCAACCAACCACATCAGTTTATTGGTGTTTGGATCGATATAACTTATTCTATTTGGTGAAGTATGGTTAGTTACTATCTCTAAATCCAGCTGGCTACTACCATCGGCGAGTATGGTTTGGTGCATATTGACGGTATTTTTTATGTATGGAGAGCTTTTATTGGCTGCAAAATTAGCTTCACTTATCATAAAATAGTTTTCATCGGTCTTGCTCAACTCACCCGCTGCACCTATCTTGCGTATCAATGACTCGGTTTTTGGATCACTGCTATATATTACAATTTGCTTTTGATTAATCAGATCTTGAATGTTAGGCAATATATTTTTGATTTCTATTATATCTTTAGAAAGGAGACGTGAAACCAATACATTAGAGAGATTACCCAGTACACCAGATTTGGGGTCTTTTTTTTGTAGTTTATCTTTGCCAGCCTCCACCTCAAGCTGAACGGAATCTCTAAAATTGTCTTTGGTGACAGTTAAGTTATAGTCTTTTAAATAGACTGGTCCTAACTTGTCTAAGAGTGTCTCTAAAACCTCTGGTGTAATCTGAACAACGTTATTTACTCCTATAGATGTATTTAGTTGATAAAAATACATCACTCTTTTGGCGTTGCTAGGGAAGTCTAAATAGTTACTACTATCTCTTAGTGACGAGCAATCTATTAGATTGACCGCCAAATAATCTGGTTGACTATAGTTTTTATCTCTACAAAAATCAGGTGAGTCAATACTATATACACCTACTAATGGATCAGCTTTTATTTTGCCTTGATTAGAGTTAATTAAACCAAGAGTGCCAATAAACCCGCCACCCGTTCTTATCTCGGCGTTATTTGCTAATACCAAAAGTGTTTTTTGCGGGCTATCATAGCCTGCTAATGATCTGTACAGGTCTTGATAGGGCTGGAATTTATTCGCCTCAACCTCGAGTGATTGAAAATAATGGCCCAATCTAACAGATACCGTAAACGCAGTCATTAAAAGCGCAGCAATAACTAGAGCAACCACTATACTATTTTGTCGCTTAGAGTTTTTTACTGTCATTACGACCTTTCTGCCTCATTTTGGAGTCTACTAGGCCAAGAATATTATTGACAAAGCGTTTTTTTGAGAATAGTTCTGCTCTAGCTGATATTGTAGCCGTAGAGTAATTGATTTGCTCAGATGCCATCATTGCTTTTACTACCGATTCGACACTTTGTTTATCAAAAAAAATACCTGTTTTACCATCTATAACTGTTTCTGAGGCTCCGCCATAGCCATAAGCTATTACTGGCTTGCCTGCCGACATCGCTTCAACTGGAGTAATACCAAAATCTTCGTTAGCAGTAAAAATAAAAGCTTTGCAATTTTGAAAATACTGTTCGGTTTGTGCATCTGATAACGAACCCAGGAACTCTATTGTGGGACCAGCAATTGATTGTAAGTACTTCATTTCTGCTCCATCCCCAACTATTTTAAGGGGTAGCTTGAGCTCATTGCAGGCCTGTATAGCCAGATCTACCCTTTTATATGGAATTAGTCTACTCACGACCAAATAGTACTCACCTTTTATTTTGTTTGCCTTAAATCTGCCAGTGTCAACCGGCGGGAATATTACTTGGGCTGAGCGATTATAGTAGCGATCAATCCTATCAGCAACTGTTTGTGAGTTAGCTACCAGCACATCTGGCCTTTGAGCAGCCGCATAATCCCAGCGTCTCATTTTTTTTACATAATGTGGCATTACTAGTCTTACAAAGGGATTTAATACACCCATACCGGGTGATTGTAGATAATCCTCATATCCACTCCAATAATAACGTGTAGGGGTGTGTATGTAGGATATATGCAAAGTTTCGGTAGTAGTTATAATCCCTTTAGCTTCAGCGCTACTCGATGAGATTACCAAGTCGTATTGCGAAAAATTAAAACTTTCAAAGGCAAGAGTGCGCAACATCGGGTAGAGTTGATGTTTATTTTGTGCCAATGGCCAGTTTTGTAAAAAAGAAGTGCGTACTTCTCTATCCTCAAACATGCTCAATTTATTTGGATTATATATACTTGTATAGATATGTGCATCTGGGTAAGCTTCGGCGAGCGCCGCCATAACCCTTTCTCCACCTCCTAGGTTAGTCAACCAGTCATGAACCAAAGCCACCCTCATAACAACTTAATATCCATTTCTATGAAACAGTACAGGTATGGTACGAATTAAGATTGCTATATCTAAGCCAATGCTCCAGTTTTCAATATAATAAACATCTAGTTTTACCCTACTGTCATAGTTAACGTCGTTGCGTCCAGACACCTGCCAAAGACCAGTCAAGCCAGGCTTGATATGTAAAAAAAGACCAGACTCGTCGCCGTATCGTTCCAGCTCAGAAGCAACAATTGGCCGTGGACCCACAAAGCTCAAGTCGCCCTTGATTATATTTATCAGCTGAGGAATCTCGTCGATACTACTGCGTCGCAAAAAACCGCCTAGCGGACTCACACGAGGGTCATTTTTTAGTTTTTGATCTCTTTTAAACTCTTCAATTAATGCCGGGTCGTTAAAGCCTTTTATGACTTCTATATCGTCTTTACCGCTGTATTTACCCCCAGTACAATACTCTTGCTTCATGGTTCTTAACTTGTATATCATAATAGCCTTACCAGAACGGGTTAGTCGCTTGTGAGCATAAAAGACCGGGCCTGGATCAAATATTTTAATTAATATCCCTATAATTAGTAAAAAAGGTGCAGCTATAATCAATACTAAGCAAGCAAATAGGATATCTACAAAACGCTTAACAATTCTGCCCCATCCCTCTAAAGGTGTAGACACCAACTCCATAACGGGTATATTTTTTATTCTATTCATACGCATGGGCACGTTGTACATTTGCCCCATCGTTGGAACGATATGTAGCTGTATTTGATTTTGACGGCAAAAATTAGCACATTTTAGAGTAACTTCTTTATCAAGACCATCCTCTAACAAGAAAATATCATCTAACGAGTGTTGATTATGTTGTAAGTTTAGCCACGAAATTGATAAATCATTTTTTACTGCCTTGTTGCCAGCCACCCAGTAAAGCCTAAATTCCTCTTTTAGATCTTTCTCAAAACCAATTCTTGATGGCCCCTTGCCGAGTATCAACACATTGTGCGTTCCTAAACCTATCCTGTAAAACATTTGCTGAACTCCATACAATATAAATCTAGCCAGCCCTACAAATACTACTGCGAATACAAATCCATAAATTGGTATTGCTTTAGATGGGAATATTGGTTCTTTTGAGAAGAAGTCGATAATTATTAGTGTCATTACACCTACCGCAGAGGCCATCACTACCCTGCTCATCTCGGCCATTCTTGAGCGTGTAGCCTTGAGGTCGTACAGCCCAGCGAAGGCAAAAATAACTATCCATAATACCAAAACCGGCAAAATAACTCTTATAAACGATCGACCAGAAACTAAATAGGCGAGTGGCTTGGACTGCTCTTGCCGAACTATATAGGCCATAGCAAAACCAGCAACTACCATAAGATAGTCGATTGGTACCAATACGGCCCGAAAAAATAATTCACTGCGTTTTTTCATATTTTGCTTACAACTTACTTAGTTATTATAACAAAATACTCTCTTTGACTGAGAGTATTTGTTAAGTAAGTTAGCTATAAGCCGAATTTTGTCCTCCGTCAATTGACGGATGGGTAATCATCTATCTTCCCTTGCGAGACGCCTCTCATCACTCGGTGGTGAGAGATCGTGCGATATACCCGAAATAGAGCGAGTAACTCCTCTGCCAAACGGCAGATGGGCCCATAATCTTGCAGCCAATAGGGTTTACCACCTCTTATAGTCACCTATAAGAGTCGTGAGCTCTTACCCCACACTTTTCACCCTTACCCTTCACCGGTATCGATGAGGGGCGGTATTGTTTCTGCGGCACTTTCCCGAGGGTTACCCCTGGTTGCCGTTAGCAACTATTGTACTCTGTGCTGTTCGGACTTTCCTACCGTCAATTGACGGTCGATTACCCACTAACTCACTAACTAATAATATAGCATCTTTATATGGTTTTGTCTACTAAGTATGGCTATCTAGACAAATATTTACTTGCTCATCTGCAAGTTTGTTATCTTCTCGATACACATGCGTAAAAGATACTTCAAGTCCTGCCAGTTTACCTACTATATCTTGATAGAGTGGTTTGATATTGGCATTTTTAACTTTGTATTCCCCGTTGAGCTGTTTTACTACTAGCATGCTATCTAAGTAAAATTCGATCTTGCATTTTTTATACTCACCCAGGTTATCTAGAGCTAATGTAACTGCTCTATATTCGGCAAAATTATTGGTTTGAATACCCAAGTACTCATTATATTCGGCTATCAATTTGTTATCTGAGGTCAAAAATACTACACCAGCTGCCGCTGGCCCGGGATTACCCCTAGATCCTCCATCACAGAATATTTTTATCGTCTTATTAGCCATATTGCTATTATACTCGCTCCTAAGATTATTCTATACAGCACAAATATTAACATTGAGTGGCTCTTAAGGTAATCTAGCAGCCATTTAATAACTAATATACCAACAATAAAAGTTACGACTATACCTAAAATAAGATCTAAATTAGAGACCGATCTAATTGGTTCGTTTATCAGACTAACTGCCTTATATAGGCCTGCTCCTAAAGATATGGGGGTTGCCAGTAAAAAACTAAACCTGGCGGCATCTTCTCGTTTTAATCCTAACCACAATCCAGCAGTGATAGTTATACCTGAACGAGAAGTGCCCGGAATAAGAGCGACTGCCTGAGCAAAGCCAATTATTAGGCTCTGTTTTAATGTAATTTTATCAACATCTTCATTTAATTTGGCAGTTTTATCAACATATAACAGTAAAAATCCAAATAATATCATGCCAACTGCTAATATTAATGGCGCATACTCACTAGCATGCAAATATTGTTCAATATATTTATCACCAAAAAAACCAATAAACAAGGCTGGTAAGGTAGCTATTACAATGTATTTTATTAACTTATCTTTTTTTAGAATCATCTGCCAAAATTCTTTGCCAAAAAACACCAAAAGAGCCATAGCTGTACCTATATGTAGCGCAGCATCAAAGGCTAAGCCGGGGTCGGCAAAATTAAAAACCCAAGGCACTAATAGTAGGTGTGCCGAGGAAGATATGGGCAAGAACTCGGTAATCGCCTGTACAAATGAAAGAATAATAACTACAAAAATATTCATTTTTGACTATCTAGCTCGTTGAGCTTAGACCTAATTTTAGTAGCTTCTTTTGAGATATCTTCCAAATTAGACTCTCTGGCTTTGTCGTGGTCCATATCGGCTATATCGAATAACGACAATATGTGAATATGTACGTGAGGAATCTCAAAGCCAACAGCGCTCAAGCCAACCTTGGGTGGTTTGTAGAGCGTTTTTATTACCCTTCCTACATCTTGAGCCAATAACATCATTTCTTGCCATGTTTCACTAGGTAGATCTTGCCAATCAGCTATCTGAGCCTTTGGAACTATGAGTACGTGGCCGGGGTTGTGTGGAGCAATAGTAAGCATCGCAAAACACTTATCACCTTTATAGACTACCTCTCCAGGTAACTCACCATTAAAAACTTTTGTAAAAACTGTTTCTAACATACTTATATACTCTACGCCTGAAGATCGCCAACATCAAGCGTAATCTGGGCCCCCTTCTGAACCTTGCCAGATAATATTTGTTTGGCAACGGTATTTTCTACCAAGCGCTGTACGGCACGACGCATTGGCCTAGCGCCTAACCTAGGATCGTAACCAGCCTCAACCAAGCTAACATAAGCCGGCTCAGTTAGTTGTATAGAAATCTTTTTAGGTACAAGCTCAGTGTTGATCTCTCTAATCATCAGGTATGCAACCTGCAGTAACTCTTGTTTATTTAGCGGCCTAAATAGTACTAGCTCATCAAAACGATTTATAAGCTCGGGTTTAAACAAGTGTTGATTGATAATATTATCGGTAAATTCTTGCTCAAACTGCTCAAGTGCTTGCCCGGCTTCAATACGAGCTCGAATTTCATCAGAGCCAGCGTTGGAAGTACAAATTATAATTGCCTCCTTAAATGATACCTTACGGCCACTCTCGTCGGTCAAGTCGCCTTCGTCTAATAGTTGCAATAGTAGATCTAAAATGTCTGGGTTGGCTTTTTCAATTTCGTCAAACAACACCACCGAGAAAGGCTTTTGCGAGATAGCTTCGAGTAGCGGACTGCCAGCTTGGTCTTCGGTGGTAGCCGACAAAAACCTATGAACGTCTTCGTTGGTTTGGTATTCACTCATATCTAGGCGAATCATATTTTCTTCGCCGCCAAAATAAACTGCTGCCAAAGATTTGGCTAGCTCCGTTTTACCCACCCCAGTAGGGCCCAGAAATAGAAAACTACCCACTGGACGGCTAGTATTGCGTACCCCAGCACGTGATCGGCGCAAGGCATCAGCTACCACCTTAACAGCTCTCACCTGGTTAATCATACGTTCATGGATAAGAGACTCTAACTGTAATAGCTGACCTTTCTCTTGAGTATCGCCCTCTTGCACCTTAGTATTAGCAAGTATCTCTACTGCCTGCTGAACTGACTCGGGTGTAATAAAGCCATCAACTGGATAATTACAGCTATCCTCAAGTAGATCGATAGCCTTTGAAGGCAAACCCTTGTCTTGTATGTAGCGCTCAGATAATCTGTAGGTTTCTTGAAGTGCTTTATAGGTAATAGGATGCCCGTACTGAGCTTCATAATGAATTGCAATATCTTGCAGTATGGCGATTGTTTGTTTCTCATCAGTTTGTGCCACGTCTACCCTGGCAAAAGTTTGTGATAACGCTGGGTTGCTTGATGTCAGCTTATGCCAGTCTTGGCTATTTAGAGCAATTATGCATTTAAGGCCAGTTCTCTCAAGTATTGGTAGTAGTATTTTAGAAATATTAACCGTACCTGGCTCGTTGCTAAAAAATAGCTGTGCTTCATCAAAAAACAATATAATATTGCCTGCTCGAACGGTATTGACAAATATTTGCTCAAAAATTTGCTCTATGTGGCTCTCTTCAGTTACAGAAGCTGTAATCACTGTCGGGTCAATTTGAATTATTTGTTTGTACTGAAGATTCGCATCGGTTTCACCCCGTATCATTTGATCAGCCAGGGCGTAGACTAGAGCCGACTTACCTACGCCATTATCACCTACCAAGGCAACACTTCCTCGGTTAGGTCTAGACAGACTATTTGACATCTGCTCTAAGACATGGCCACGTGACACACTAGAGAAATCTTGATTGCCATTTTGAATCTCAAGACTAATGTTGTGGCCATACTGATCTAGAATGGGAGTAAAGCCAGAAGACCAATCTCTACCAACTCCGCCAAAAACACTACTTTTTTTAGGTGTCAGCTGTCTTTTGAGTAGCGATTCTTGCCACTGCAAACCCTGCACAATATCTTCGGTGTCTAAAGCCAAACCTCTTATGTAAGCAACGATTTGCGGACTACCGACCATAATGGCCGTAGCAATTACCCCAGCCGTCACTTCTCGCACCGGCATTTGAGCAACTAGCTGTAAACAAAGGTGCCACATAGCAACGCTATCGGCTTTGTTTTGCGAAATATTGTTTTTTATACTATCTTCATTCAACTCATAATGAACCATCAAAAAGCTGACTTCCCAGTTGTTTCTAATATTATCCCAAACCTGGCGTGGTGACATATCGGCATTAATGCTTGATACAATATCACTTGCTAACACTTGATCTAGTGCCAATGGCCCATTACCTGCAGCTATAATTGCCGGAATTTCGCTGAGATCCCAACGCCACCAGTAACCAAAGCATATAAACGCCATCGCCAAGCCTGCAAGCGAGTAGCCCACATGGATACCTATTATTACTAACGCAACGCTAGCAGCTATCGCTATAAATCCTAATAAAATAGCAAGCTTGCCAATAGACTTAGGCAAACGACCCACCAACTTAGCTTTTCTCACCCTCATGGTATTGGTATAAGTAACCTGATTCACACAAACCCCACAATAATAAGTACTGGTATACTAAACGGCAAAAACGGCCACGCAATTAGCAAGACCAAGCCCACAACCAGCATTAGAGCCATAGCCAATAAACCGGTAAAAATAGTAAAAATTCTAATCACCAGCCCAATCATACGAGATACAGTATTGTCTACAAGGGCACTAAAGAAACTCTGTAGCCCTTTACCAGGTGTGGTCTGAATGCGCTTCCAGGGACTAAAGAGCGTTTTGAGTAGTATAGGTATAGAAAAAATATTCCATATAGCACGCAAACGTACTTGTAGAGTTGAGGCCAATCGGGCAAAACCCCGAGTATACCACCAGGAGAAAAACTCAATAATAAGCATACATATATTGTAACAAACTTATGCTTATAT
>CAYMHI010000005.1:0-59797 GCA_964390265.1 uncultured Candidatus Saccharibacteria bacterium
CCGAGGTGGGCAAAACCTATGATGGCAAAGTAATACGAGTGATGGACTTTGGAGCCTTTGTAGAGATATTGCCTGGCAAAGAAGGCCTAGTACATATTAGTCAGTTTAGCGACGAGCACGTAAACAACATTCACGATGTAGTAAATGAAGGCGATGAGTTTAGGGTGAAACTTACTGAGATTGATGATAGAGGGCGTTTAAACCTATCCAAGAAACTGGCTGATAAGTAAAAAATGATTGGTATGGTACATTTCATCGTTACATCCTGCAATGCTCGTTCAACGTACTATTTTGTACGCCTCACTCCGCGTTTTGGATGTGCCTTGAACTGCACTCATACCAATAATTTTTGAGGCCTAGTATACTGTTCCAGCCGCATCGATTTAACAAGTCGATGTCACTGGGGGAGTAAAGAGACAAGTCAATATGACAACCGAAGAAAAACAAGCCAAGCTAGATGAAATAGCAGCAACGATTATAGATAGAAGCTGCGGGCTTGAGATTGCCAGAAGTTGCATTAATCCGGTGCCGGGCGATGGCGATCCTGACGCTCAACTGATGTTTATTGGTGAGGCTCCGGGTGCACAAGAAGACAAGCTGGGACGGCCATTTGTGGGCGCTAGCGGAAAATTCCTGGATGAAATGTTGGGCTCAATAGATTTGCGACGCGACGATGTATTTGTAACCAATATTGTTAAGTTTCGTCCGCCAGACAATCGCGACCCTAACAAAGAAGAGATTGACACTTGCTTGCCATACCTACTAGCACAAATAAAAGTTATTGAGCCTAAGCTGATAATTTTCTTGGGCCGACACAGTATGCAGGTGTTTTTGCCAGAGCTAAAGATTTCTGAAGCCCATGGCAAGGTGTATAAAAGATCTGAAATGGTTTTTTTGCCCCTATATCACCCTGCAGCAGCGCTGTATAACGGCGGCATGCGCAGTACACTACTTGAAGACTTTGCAAAGATACCAGCGATATTAGATAAACTTACCGTTTCGCAATCTTGAACCAAACTTAGATCAGATACATGTTCTTGTCATTTCGACCGGAGTGGAGAAATCCTATAAGATCTCTCGACTGTGCTCGAGATGACAAAAGTCATACTATAATTATTAAACATTACATCGACTCTGATGTAGAAAAGGAGAAAAATCCAAGAAATGGATTCTAACAATAAAAAACAATTTAATAGCCGACCATTAACGGCTCAAGATCTGGGTATGTCTAATGCTAAACCAGCACCCAAGACTACTCACAAACCAGCCGCAAAGGCCAAGCCGGTCACTCATAAGCCTACTCCCAAATTGGTAGAGGCTGGCACAGCTGCTCGTCAGCGGGCCGAGGCTGAAGCCAACCAACAAAAAGGCGGCCAACATAATAACAACAACCAAAACAGATCTAATAAGCCTTACAATAACAATCGCCAAAATCGTAATGGTCAGGGCAGAGGCAGAGATCCGCGCGGAGTAGGTAAGGGTGGCGATAACTTTGCTCAACGTCGTAAATACGATCGTGGCCCAGCAGTGTTTTCTGAGGGTAGCTTTAACGAAAACGGCCAAAATAAGCCAGTTACAGCTACTAAGTCGGTAGGTATGAGTAAAATTGATGCCGGCAAGCTCAAGATTATTCCACTTGGGGGGCTCGATAAGATTGGTAAAAATATGATGGCGCTAGAGTACGAGAACGACATCATTGTAATGGATATGGGCTTTATGTTTCCGGGCCCCGATATGCCTGGTATAGACTATATAATTCCCGATACCAAGTACCTAGAGGAACGTAAACACAAGATTCGCGGGCACCTAATAACTCATGCACACGAAGACCATGTAGGGGGTATACCATTCATACTGCCCAAACTACCTGCTCCAATTTACGCAGCCAATTTTACGGTAAAATTTATTGAGCGTAAATTAGAAGAGTATAAACTACCTTTCAAACCAGAACTACGTACTATCAACCAAGACTCTGGCGAAAAACTGCAACTAGGTGTATTTAGTATTGAGTTTATACGCATTACTCACTCTATTCCAGACGCTTGTAGTATTGCTATTAAAACACCTGTTGGTACTATTATTAACACTGGCGACTGGCGATTTGATGACGATCCAATTAGCGGCAAACCCGCCAACAAAGCTCGTCTAAAAGAACTTGGCGACGAAGGCGTATTAATGCTGATGTGTGATAGTACCAGCTGTGAATACGTAGGTAGTAGCCCTACCGAGCACGAGATAGTTAAAACGCTCGACGAAATATTTGTGCGCAATTATAATAAGCGCGTAATCATTAGCTCATTTGCCTCACAAGTAGATAGAATACAAGTATTTGTAAATGCTGCCGAAAAAGCCAAGCGTAAGTTAGCTTTGGCTGGTCGTAGCTTGCTAAGCAATATGGAGATAGCTGTAAAATTAGGCTACGTCAAAGTGCCACCAGGCTTACTTATTAAAGCTGCTGATGTTAGTAAATACCAAGATGGTGAAGTGGCAGTACTTACTACTGGTCACCAAGGTGAAGAAAACTCTGGCCTGGTACGTATGGGTAAAGGTGAACACAAAGACATTAAACTTAAAAGCTCTGATGTTGTGGTGCTATCTAGCTCAATTATTCCGGGTAACGAAAAATCGGTATGGGGAATGATAGACGACATATTCCGATGGGGACCGTACGTGTACCAACAAGCTACTAGAGACTTTGATGATTTGGGTATAATGCACACCTCTGGTCACGCATACTATGAAGAAATAAAAGAAATGATTGAGTTGGTACGCCCCAAATATTACTTGCCGATTCACGGTGAGATTCACCACATGGTTCATAATGCCGAGATAGCCAAACGCGGTGGAGTAGTGAAGCCCGAAAATATATTTGTAATTGAAAATGGTCAAACTCTCGAGGCCACCAAAGATGGTGAAGTAAAACTAGGCGCTAAGGTACAGTCTGGCTCAGTGCTGATTGACGGAAGTGGTATTGGTGACGTGCAAGAGATTGTGCTAAAAGACCGCTTGGCTATGGCTAGCGATGGAATATTTACAGTTATTGCCACAGTAAATCGCAAGACTGGTAAGCTGGTAACTAGCCCAGATATTATTAGCCGCGGATTTATCTATGTAAAAGATAATGAAGAGCTAATGACTAAGAGCCGACAAATAGTTAAAAACATCTTTGCCAAACGTAATCCAAAAACTCCACCCAACTCGCCAATCGTGAAGGCTCGCATGCGCGATGAGTTGAGTAACTTACTCTATAAGGTAACTAAGAGAAGCCCAATTGTTCTGCCGGTTGTGATTGAAGTATAATAGCTTAAATGAACCTCACCTACGCTGTCGGCTTAATAGCCGCATCGCTAATATTGGCATCACAAGTACCACAAGTATATAAAAGCTTTAAATTAAAGCAAACTAAAGATTTGTCGCTTGCGATGATATGTCTTCTTATTGGTGGGACATTGCTTTGGCTGCTTTATGGATTTTTGAGGCCCGATATAATCATTGTGCTCGCGAACTTTGTGATGCTAGTTTTATTATTGATGCTTTTGGGACTCAAACTGCGTTATAAATAAAATTTGACAACTTTTGTCTACAGGAGTATTGTGGTAAACCGGTATTACAAATCCAGCAAGCACCTTCTACAAATAGAGAGGACACAACTTGCCACGATTCTCTGAGAGCTCACCACAGCTCTGTGAGTGCATCGCTACTCTCAAAAGGATGAGCGATGAAGATCTGCAGGCAATGTATCAGCAAGTCTTTGGCGAAGAAGCCGGCAACCCCGACAAGGAATTCGAAAGATTCAAGCTCGAGGGCCTTGCAACTAATGAGGAGTTTCGCGAGGCGTTAATCGCCGAGTGTGATATTCGTCGCTGGAACGCCAGCATGAAGACGAGCAAGTAGCCACCAAGCCATCTCTTAAAACAAAATAAAACTAATACTTGGGATCTTTGCAACTCAAGTGCACAGGCTTAAGTTTTTTTGAGCCTGTTTTTTATAGCTTAATTTTCCCGCTAGCTGATTGCATCTCAAAAAGTTTCTTATACAAGCCGTTATATCTAATGAGCTTGGCATGGTTGCCGCGCTCTACAATGGTGCCTTTTTGCAACACCAATATCTCGTCGGCGTGCATTACAGTGCTAAGCCTGTGAGCGATAATGAGTGCACTGCGGCCCTGCATAAGCTGTTGTAGGCCGTCTTGTACCAAACGTTCGCTCTCTGAATCGAGTGCGCTGGTGGCCTCGTCGAGCACAATGAGTTGGGGGTTTTTGAGTATGGCTCGGGCAATTGCCACACGCTGTTTTTGGCCACCACTTAGCTTAACTCCGCGTTCACCCACCAAAGTTTTGTAGCCTTTGGGTAGCTCGCGGATAAACTCGTGGGCATGAGCTTGGCGGGCGGCAGCAATTATTTGACTCTCAGTAGCATTCGCATTGGCGATTTGCAGATTTTCTAAGATAGTTGCATTAAATAGTGCTACATCTTGCATTACCATACCAATATGTTGGCGAATAGACTCGGCGGTATAGGCCGAGGCATCTTGTTTGTTAATAGTAATATCGCCCTTAGTAGGCTCGTAAAAACGTAGCAACAACTTGGTAAGGGTAGATTTGCCCACACCACTGGGCCCCACCAAGGCCACGGTTTTGCCGGCATCTAATGAAAAACTAATATTTTTGACCGCACCTCTTTTGCCGCCCTTGTAGTCAAAGGTAACTTTATCAAACTCGATGCTCTGGAGTTGCTCCAGCTCAGCCGCCTCAGGATTGTCATCAAAACCAGGTTTGGTTTCTAAGAATTGAACTAGTCTGGTTGCTCTAGATTCATTTTGGGCTGTGGCTGTAAGGTATCGGCTAAAAAACATTAAGTTTGACTGTATTTGTTGTAGGTATAGTATGACCAGCAAAATTGTTCCGGTCGTCATCTTGCCAGTTGAAAGTGAATACAGCATTATACCAATACTTAAAAATACCACCGTTCTATTTAAGAGCACTCGCCGAGTGATAGATTTTGCCCACACATCATTAATATTGTCATTGGCGACCCTACCTTTGTTGATAAGAGTAAAGAGTTTTTGTCGCATAGTTTGTTCAATCGACATCGTTTTGATGGTAGCGAAATTAGAGAAACTCTCTGATATGCGACCATTGACTTTTTCATAAGTCTTGTTCGCCACTTTGTATAGTGGCTTTGATTTTTTGTTGGTAGTAACAAAATCGTATACATATATTATTTCGCTCAAAATAGTAATTACGCCTATTATTGGGCTGTTAATAAAAATAAGAATGGTTGCAAATGTCATAATTGCCAGAGGTTCGAGTAGATTTTGAGAGGTCATCATTATCCAGCTGGTAAAAGATGATATACCTTGAATTATCTTAGATTGCAATGCTCCGGCCGGCTGACCTTCAAAGAAGGGGAGTGATAGACCTTGGAGTTTTTTGTATGATTCTTTGTAGATCTCAGCTTCTACGTAGTTGTAAGTTTTGTTGGCGTAGAGCCAATTAGCCCAGTCTATTAGGCTTAGTAAGGCACCAAATACAATAAGCCCAACTGTTATCTCAACTACAAAAACCACGACTTCAGACGATGTTTTGTTGGCAAGCAGAGTGGGTGCATTATCTACAATCCATTTAATAAAGTACGGCCACACCGCATTGACTGCACCAAATAATACGCTCAATATTACAATGATGATTAACCGTCGCCTGGTGTGTGATACCATCGATGCTAGTTTGAGGAGATTTTTCATTATCTATAATCATAAGCGAAATAAATATATTTGACAAGCCTTGAAATTATGTCTTGACTGTGCTATAATGGTAAGCAAATGAGGGTAATAAATATAATTTTGAAATTTAATTATTTACTTCTGGCCAGGAGTAATCGGGGCAGGGTATAATACAGTAATGGGACGCAAAAAGAAACGTAAGTACACCAAGAAAAAGCCTGAAAAGCAAAAGCGCTTGCAGCTGAGCAGTGGCGCAAATCGCGAAATTATTGCCATACTGCTTATTATGATAGCGGTGTTTATTACCCTAGCACTACTAGGGTTTGCCGGTATATTGGGTCAATGGTTGCTAACAGGAACAAAATTTGTAATTGGCCAGGCGGTGTATGTGTTGCCCATTGCTTTGCTTGGCTCAGCTTACTTACTATTTCGCACTAATGAAGAAGAAAACCGTGGTTATAAGTTTAATAATTTTTTGGGTACATTATTATTTTTTATATTTTTGAGTACCTTGATAGCTACCATTACTACGCCCGAAGGAGTGGAGATATCTCAAATAGGCACCTACGGAGGCATAGTAGGCTATGCACTTTACTCGGTAATGTCGCCCATACTTAACAAGCCGGTATCAATATTTATACTAGTAATGCTATTGCTCATTAGTCTAGTAGTAACCGCCAATGCAAGTTTGCGCGAGATATTTAATTTTCTTATTGGTCGACGGGGTGGTGATGAAGAGTTGGGTGATGAAAAAGACAGCAAGTTTCATATTAATACCAAGCTACCCATAAAAGGTACAATTGGAGCTGGCGGCGGCGACAGCGACCCTAAGAGTAAACGTACCGAACCAATTATGTACTCAATAGATAAAGATTGGAAATACCCTCCAATTGATTTGCTTGAGGCCACCTCTACCCAGCCAGATCCGGGTGATGCCAAGGCCAACGCCAAGATTATATCTGACACCTTCTCTGACTTTGGTTTTGAGGTAAAAATGGATGGGGTAGATGTAGGTCCAACTGTAGCACAATACACTCTTAAACCCCCAACAGGTGTCAATCTAAGCAAGATTGCTGCCCTGGATAGAAACTTGGCCCTGGCCCTGGAGGCTACTCAGATACGTATAGAAGCACCTATTCCGGGTAAGAGTTTGGTAGGTATAGAAGTACCCAACAAAAAAGGTGCTATTGTACGCGTAAAAGATATATTTTTATCTAAAGAATACGACAGCGCTAAGTCTAAGCTTTCGTTTGTTCTGGGCCGTGATGTAGCCGGCGATATTGTTACTTATGATCTCAATAAAGCACCTCACTTACTGGTAGCTGGTGCTACCGGAACTGGTAAGTCGGTAATGATCAATGCGCTTTTGCTAAGCTTGTTGTATCGTAACAGCCCCAGCGAGCTCAAGCTTATACTAGTAGACCCCAAGCATGTTGAAATGACCCTGTATAACGGTATTCCGCACTTACTTACACCAGTTATTACTGAGTCTGACAAAACAGTCTCGGCACTAAAGTGGGCGGTGGCCGAGATGGAGCGTCGTCTTAAGTTGTTATCTGAATATGGCAAACGCGATATTGGTGAGTACAATACAATTAAAGACGTGGATAGAATGCCTTACATTGTAATTGTTATTGATGAGCTTTTTGATCTTATGATGCAAGCTGGTAAAGATGTAGAAAGCTTAATTCAACGAATATCGCAAATGGCTCGAGCGGTGGGTATTCACTTGGTATTGGCTACACAGCGACCGAGCGTAAATGTTATTACCGGTACAATTAAGGCCAACGTGCCTACCCGTATTGCCTTGGCCACGGCTAGCAATGTAGATTCACGTACTATTTTAGATATTGGTGGTGCCGAGAAACTGCTGGGTAAGGGTGATATGTTGTTTTCTAGTGCTGAATTTATTAAGCCCAAACGTATACAGGGTGTACTAGTAAGTAATGAAGAGGTAAGTGCCGTTACTAAGTTCTTGCGCGAGCAGCGCTCACCAGAATTTAACGAAGAGGTGTTATCACAAACCGTCAACCTTAAAGGCGGCTCCGACCATCAGTACAACGCTATGGATGACGACCTGTGGGAGCAAGCAGCCGAGGTAGTAATAGCCGCCAACAAAGGTTCTAGTAGTCTGTTGCAACGACGTTTGGGTGTGGGTTATGCGCGAGCCGCTAAGCTAATAGATATTCTTGAGCAAAAAGGTGTAGTAGGCCCAGTCAATGGTAGTAAGCCAAGAGAAATATTGGTAAGTAGTGTAACAGAGTTGAGCGGTGGAGAGACTGAGCAGTAGTGAGTCCGCAACAAAGTACCAACAAAAAGTCTTTTTTGCATACACCATCGGCTTATGATCTCACAGTCGCTGAGTTGCTCAAAAAACGTCGTGAGGAGCTCAAAGAGAGCTTGCAAGATGTAGAGAAAGCCACCCAAATTCGTAAACGTTACCTCGAGCTTATAGAGGCCGGCGACTATGAGCATCTGCCCGACAATGTCTATGCCCTAGGTTACGTCAAAAGCTATGCAGATCACTTGGGTTTTGATACGGCTCCTATAGTTAATTTGTACAAAAAAGAACGCCAAGCTTATACTACCTCTAGAAACTCGGGTGAGCTATTAAAAGACGACAAACAAATGGGCTTGCGACCACTGGGTAGGCCAAGTTTTGTACTTAGCTCTAAATCGCTGATTGTGATTTTTAGTATTGTTTTGTTTGTGACGATTCTAGGCTATTTGGGCTGGCAGGTAGCAGTATTGGCCGCGCCACCCAAAATTAGTCTAAACACTATTCAAGATCAGGTAAGTACCAACTATGTAATAATCTCTGGTCAAACCAACGACGACGCCGATGTTTATATAGACAACTCACCTATACTCATAAACTCCGATGGTAGTTTTTCTGAAAGAATCGCGCTTTTAGATGGCCAAAATCAAATTACTATTACGGCGCGCAACCAGCTAGGTAAATCTACCACTATTACCAAAACTGTTACCGCCAAGTTGCCCGAAAGTGTCACTACGACCGGCAAAGTATCACCGGTACCTGTAGACGGAGTAGAGATGCTAGTAAAGATATCAAACCAAGCTACCTGGATAATTATTGTCGCCGATGGCCAGGATGTATTTAGAGGTACAATGTTGCCAGGCGCAACCCAGCTTTTTAAAGCCAAAAACAGCATTAAGCTCACTACCGGAAATGCCGGAAACACTCAGGTGTTTGTTAGTAACTCAGCGGTAGCCAATAAAGACTTAGGAATTATTGGTAGATCTGGCGAAGCCAAGAACGACCTCGAGTTTAGCAAAGATACGCAGTTTAAATAATAAGACTAGTTTACTATTAAGTCTTTAATCCAGACGTTATTTCCCTTAACCTCTACGAACATTTTATTTTCCTCTGTAGTATTTAGGGCTTTGATGCAACCAAGCAATGTTGGTTGACTAGAGCCGTTAATTGGGAGATCGTAATTAGCAATATTTGTAATTGTACTGTCGTCTAGGGTTAGCTTAATTGTAGCACCAGTTCGATTGTAGCCACTTACGCAATATTGCATGCCCTTGGCCGTATCAAGTTCTATACTTGCAGAATCACCCGATTGAAGGTTGAGATATTTTACTCCCTTTATAGTGGTAAATTCACGAGGACTGTCGGTAATATTGAATCTATCTAATGAATATGTGCCATTTTTTGTCGTGTTTACTCTTGTCATCGCATAACTTCGGAAAATAATTATGCTACCTATTACGCCAAAAACTGCTACCAGGATCAGTAACTTGTCGTAGCGAATGCGCTTTTGTACAGTGTAGGGGGTTCTTTTAGACATGTCTTTTCTTTTTTACATATAGCAAGTCATTAGCAAAAAGTGCCGCCGCGCTACTTAAAAATATAAATCCTATACCTGCCATAGCCTTACCAATATTGTTGATTAACAGCAATTGGTCATAGCTTGAGCTACCAAAAGTTCCAAATCTTAATATCCCAACAATCATTACTATGTCTATAACGGTCCATATAATATTAGTAAGTATAAGTGGTTTGATATTGTTACTAATGCCGTAAAACAAAGGTATGAGACCAAAAACTAAATAAAGTACCCACGTCTGCAGTGATAGCCCGCTGGCTACGTGGGTTTGAAAAAGCTGAATTATCTGGGGAATATTTGTGAGCGGCATAATAAATGCAAACCCATACATAGCCCAGCCTAGTAGCCGATTGATTATACTATTTTTTGAACTATTATTCATAGTATAATTATAACCTATGAAACATAATCATTTTAGCAAATTGCAAAAAAATGATCGTAAAATTGGTTTAATTTTATTAATTTTGGGTGGTAGTTTGCTTTTAATATCGTTAATATTAAATCTGGTTTTTATACAGGGGACTGACTTTCGAAAGGAATATAGATTGCGCCAATATCAAGATTGTCTGAATAAAAATTCTATTGCTGAGTGCAATAAAGATTTTGCTATCTAGATTTTCATTGAGATAGGCATATCATGTACTAAGTTTGGTATACTATATGAAATAGGAGATTTTATGGCTAAAGATTCAAGTTTTGATGTAGTAAGTGAATACGATGTGAGTGCAATGATAAACGCTTGTGAACAAGCGCAACGCGAAATATCTACACGATATGATTTTCAAGGAACAGGCGCCAAGCTAACATTTGATAGAGATGCGCACAAGATAGATATTGAGGCCAATAGCGAGCTCAAGCTAGAAGCTATGGAGGGTGTAATAGAAAACAAATTTATAAAAGCTGGTCTTAGCTTGAAGTTTCTAGATAAAACTGGCGAGGTACACGAGAACAATATGATTGCCAGCAAAACATTGCCCTTAGTTCAGGGCTTAGATCAAACCAAGGCCAAGCAAATTACTGCACTTATTCGCGAAAAGGGCTGGAAAGTTAAAACGCAAATTCAAGGTGAAGCTGTACGTGTAACTGCCCCCAAAAAGGATGATTTGCAGGCAGTGATGGATGCACTACGCAGTGCCGATTTTGATTTTCCATTAAGTTTTAATAACTTTCGCTAGTCTCTACTTTACAAACTTAATCAAATTAATATATAATCTTGAAAGTTTGTACCTACCACCGAAAGGCTTAAATGTGTCCAAGGCGAACGATGGGTATATTGCTCCTCAAGCAATGAAGCTACAAGTAGAGCACCTACTTATCAGGCTTGGTAAGCTTACACCCAATGAAATTGCAGAACTGTTTGATATTAGTCCAGATGAAGGCAAGATTCGGCGTGGTGAAGTCTTTAAAAGCTATATGACCGCCGAGCTAAATATGGGGTTTAGTTTTACAGCTCCAACTGCTGACTTCCCAACTATGAATGTTTGGCTCAAAACCACTAGTGGTGAGTTTGAGACCAAAATTCGAATAGATGCGCCAATTAGTTTGGCAGACTTTCTCAAGCTAGAGGGAGCTCAGCGCAGGCGAGGGGTAATTGGCCTAACTACTCAGCAATCACAAGTATTTCGGGCTATATGTATTATGCAAAGTACCGAAGGCTCGGCTGAGGAGTTGTATAGAATTTTGTCTGATGATTGGTTGTTTACAATGATCGCCTCTGACGAAATAGAGAGAAACAGAGCCAATCTCATGGTAGCTGGAATTTACCCAGACGAACTCAATGAGTGGTATAGAGCGCAAATTGAAGGACGCGACTAGAAATAAACCTGGCTTCAGGATATCCCTGGGGCTTTTTACTTACGCTTTACTAAACTAGGGTATAATTGATTTAATAAAAGTATGTAATAGCTGTTGACATGTACGCACAGTGTTCGGTATAGTTAATTTATAAAGAATATAAACCGAACAAAACAAGGAGGGCGACATGGCTACAGCAACATCAGCACAATCAACTAAAACTGGTAAGGAGCAATTGGTGAAAGAAACTAAAGATAGCGGAGCGCAAAAAGATAAAAAAAGCGGGCAGTTAAGCGCACAAGAGAAGACATCTCGCCTTAAAGCAGTTGACTTGGCGGTAGAACAAATAGAGCGACAATTTGGTCAAGGCTCAATTATGAAATTAGGAGAAGGTATGCAAGTAGCCGTAGAAACTATACCTACCGGTAGCTTGTCGCTCGATCTTGCATTGGGTAGCGGTATTCCAAAGGGACGTATTGTAGAAATATATGGCCCAGAGTCTAGCGGTAAAACAACCCTTGCTCTTCACACTGTAGCTGAGGTGCAAAAAAATGGCGGTCTTGCTGCATTTATAGATGCCGAGCACGCACTCGACCCAGAGTATGCATCTAAAATAGGTGTAAAACTAAACGATCTTTTGATATCACAGCCCGACACTGGCGAGCAGGCCTTGGAAATTTGCGAAACCCTAGTACGCTCTAGTGCGGTAGATGTTGTGGTAGTAGACTCTGTAGCAGCATTGGTACCTCGAGCCGAAATAGAAGGCGAAATGGGTGATAGCCATATGGGCTTGCAAGCCAGACTAATGAGCCAGGCCTTGCGCAAGTTAGCTGGAGTAATTGCTAAATCTAATACTACTGTTATATTTATAAACCAGCTACGCATGAAGATAGGTGTGATGTTTGGCAACCCCGAGGTAACTGCTGGTGGTAACGCTCTCAAATATTATGCATCTGTACGGCTAGACATTCGTCGCACCGAACAAATAAAAGATGGCGACAATGTGATAGGCAACCACGTAAAAGTAAAGGTAGTAAAGAATAAAATTGCTGCACCGTTCAAAATTGCTGAGTTTGACATAATGTATAACGAAGGCATTTCTAAATCTGGTGATATGATAGATTTGGCGGTCAAGTACGACTTGGTGCAAAAAGCTGGCGCTTGGTATGCCTACAAAGACGAAAAGATTGGTCAGGGTCGCGAAGCTGCCAAGGTATTTTTGCAAGAACATCCAAAAGTAATGGTAGAGCTTGAGAAAGCTATCAGAACTGCAGCTGCCGCGTAGTCCATTACGTCATCCTGAACTAGCTTCAGGATCTCGCCAAGATCTCTCTACTAACGCTCAAGATTACAAAAAAGCTGTTTACCCAAGATTACTAGATACATTTCGACTATTATTGAGGTAGTATAGGTATTCTAAAAACATCATGAACCAAATAACCAAAATATCTCCGCAAACAAAACGCGATGGTTACTATAATATTTTTGTAAATGAAGCATTTTTTTGCTCTCTCAGCGATTTACAACTAGCTACGCTACATCTCAAAGTTGGCCAACAACTTTCTGACCAAGAACAAGCTAGTATTAAAAAAGCATCGGCTATTACTAAAACCTACAATAGAGCCTTGTATTATTTGCAGTATGGGCCAAGAACTACCTGGCAAATGAATAAATACTTGATTAATAAAGGTTATGAACCAGAGTATATTGATGCAACAATTCAAACTCTTATCACTGAGAAATATCTTAATGATGAGCTTTATGCCATGAGCTTCGTACGAGATAGACAGGCATTTAAACCCCGCTCTAAACGAATGCTCACAGCCGAGCTAAGGCGTAAGGGCATTGAAAACGATATTATTGATACTGTTTTGGGTGAGCTAGATGAAAATGATCAAGTTGAGTCGATAAAAAAAATAGTTGATAAAAAAATTAAACAAGCAAAATACCAAGATAAAAAGAAGCTAACCGAATACCTATTGCGCCAAGGATTTAGTTATTCGGATATTAAGTGTGCATTGAAAGACATAGAGGGCATTACAAATTAGCTATTTTGAGGCAAGGGCACAGTGGCAGTCTTTTTAATCATTGCAAAGTTATCTTTAACAATTATGACATTTTGCTTGGTTTCAACAATACTGCTTCTATCAATGAGTAAGCTACTTACAAAGATACCACTAAGTAGTCTGGGTCTTACCTTTAGTTTGGTTATGTAGTAGTGGGCAGGATCAAACATATAGTCAACAACCCTACCGAGTTTTTTGCCGCCGACAGTCTCAACTGGCTTATGTATTAGTGCGTAGTCGTTGGTGATGTCGTGTTGGTAACGTACCAAATCGCTAAATTCACTAATGTTTTGCAATGAGTCAATCAAGACTTTTTGATTGTTAAAATGCCGAATATCGCGGGGTAGTAAGTAGTGTTTCTCTCTAGAGCTAAAGGTTTGTAAGCTAAATACTATTATCTTTAAATCCTCGGGCTTAAGTACAAAGCCGTTGATTACACCCAGCACCTCGGCGCTTTGCACGCTGACTACATTTAGCCCTATAAACTCGCTAGCTATTATTTGCATAGACCAATTATACCTTGAACCACACAAATTTCGTTATATTAGCTTGCTAATTGCGAACGGCAAAAGAAGGCATTTAGTTCAGAGGCTTTTATATCTTGACTAAGAGGGCCTGATAAGCTATACTCATCTAGAAGTTAATAAAGTAATAACACGCCTTTTTACTCCTCCGACGATACGTCGGGGCAGTAAAACTCCGACGTTTATGTCGGAGGGTGCCAAAGAAAGGAAAGTGTATGCGTCACTACGAAATAGCGGTAGTATTGCACCCTGATTTAGAGATAGATCTAGAAGCCAATACAAAAAAAATAGAAAAAATCATTGAGGAGCTTGGCGGTAAAATTACCAACCAAGATAACTGGGGAAAGAAAAAGCTTGCTTATAAAATCAACAAGCAAGACTGGGGTATTTACATATTTTATCAAATAGAAGCCGAGCCTAATAAAATACGTGGTATTAACGACAGACTTAGAATCACCGAAGAGGTAATGCGATTTTTAATTGTTAGCTTAGAAGATATTCGTTATTTGAAAAAACCCAATCAAAAACCTGCTACTAAAGCCAAGGCGGATGCTAAAATTGAAAAAGAGGAGAAAGTATAATGGCAAAAGACTTTAATCAAGCAATAGTAATGGGTAACTTAACCCGCGACCCAGAACTTAGAACCACACCAAGTGGTCAATCTGTAGCATCATTTGCAGTGGCTACCAATCGTAGCTGGAACGACCCATCAGGTGAACGTAAAGACTCTGTAGAGTACCACGATATTGTAGCTTGGGGCAAACTAGGTGAGTTGGTATCGAACTATCTGGCAAAAGGTCGTAAAGTATTGGTAGTAGGTCGTTTGCAGACTCGTAATTGGGAAGGCCAAGACGGCTCTAAAAGACAGCGTACCGAGATTGTGGCAACCGATATAAACTTTGTGGGTGGCGCTGGCGATACCCCCGAAGGTAATGGCAATGTAACTAACAAGCCTAGTGAAGACAAGGCAACTAAAAAAACCGATAAGAAAGACGATGTGGTTATTGAGGATATGGGTGAAGGGGAGATTAATTTAGACGATATCCCATTCTAAAAAGTCCTATTGGCGAATTTCGTTGTCTACTGCTTCGAAACTCGCTGTTGCGTAGCAATATCTACGTTTCGCTGGAGTTTCTCATTGTATCCTAGAAATCCACACAAAATACACTCTTTAGAATAATTCAATAAATTCGAATATTATTAAACAAGGAAAATTATGGCAGAATATTATCAAAGCAAACAAAATAAGTTCTATGCAGAAGACTTAGAATATATAGACTACAAAGATTTTAAAACTTTGCAGCGCTACATAAATGGCTCGGGCAAGATAGAGTCGCGCAAACGTACTGGTGCTAGTATGAAACACCAAAGAATGCTAGCCACTGCACTAAAAAGAGCTCGCCACATTGGCTTAATACCTTTCGTTGTTAAATAGAGGTATAAATGTATAGCCCAACCGACTTACGAAAAGAAACTCTCATCGACTTGGATGGAGTGCCATACAAAGTAGTTGAATATGCCCAGAAACAAATGGGTAGGGGTGGAAGTATAGTAAATACCAAGCTTAAAAACCTTATTACCGGTAACGTTATAGATAAGACTTTTCGTAACGATGCGCGTATTACGCCGGCTAGCGTAGAGCGCCAATCAGTGCAATATTTGTATTCAACCAATGATAGTTATAATTTTATGGATCTCGAAACCTACGAGACTATTGAGGTGAGTACCAAGCTTGACCAAAACATCCCCAAATACATTCTAGAGGGTGGCAAAATAGACGCTCTAATTTACGACGAAAAAGTAATTGGTTTTGAGTGGCCCAAAAATGTAGTACTTAAAGTAACTTCTGCGCCAGGCGGAGATAAAGGTAACAGTGCTAGTAGTAATACCAAAGAGGTTACCCTAGAAACTGGTATAAAAGTTCAAGCCCCACAATTTATTAAAGTGGGTGACAGCCTAAAAGTAGATACACGTTCTGGTGCTTATTTAGAACGTGCCAAATAGTAAATTATTAATAAAATAGACTTAGTGATAAAATAAGGCTTATGCTTTATTCTATGCCTAGCAATATAATATCGTTTTTTGTACTTGGAGTATCTATTACGCTTTTTGGGTTAAGAGGTCTATATTTGTATAGTAAGCAAAAAACACCACTCATTTTTTACTTTGGTTTAGGCGCTCTACTAGGTGGTTTATCGGCCTTGTCTTATTCAGTGCCATTTGTATTTACACATACCGAGTCGGTTCTGAAAATGACTACGTTGGTGGGTGATGTGTTATATTACGGCTCTATTATAGTAATGACTAGAATTATTTGGTATCTGGGGTTCAATAAAGGCATAGCTTACGGTTGGGTGTTGGCACCTTACTTGGCAATGATTGCGGGAGCAATGATAGCTAGCTTGATATATATGCCCACAATACACTATGTATTTACTGGTGGTCACGTAGAATATCCGGTTCCACTTGTAGCTAGCTGGTTTTTTGCAGCTATGTCATCGGCTTTTGTGTTTGTAGGACTACTTACTATTTTTTCTGCCAGACATATCACTGTAGCAACGCAAAGAGTGAGGTTATATCTAATTGGTAGCGCATTTTTGGTGGGTGGAGTACTAGCAATAATAAATTTCTTATTTTCGCATGGTAGTAATACCAGTCTGTTTGGCATCGCGGGTTACGTAATTGTAGCCCTCACGTTATTTGTAGGAATTTTTATAATAAGTCGCAACAAATCTTAACAGAGTATCTAATTGTTAAATCTAAATACAATTACATCGCCGTCTTTTACAATATAATCTTTGCCTTCTAATCGAACTTTGCCGGCATCTTTGGCACCCAGCCATCCATTGCATTCTACAAAGTCAGCAAAACTTACTACTTCGGCTTTGATAAAACCATGCTCAAAATCAGTATGAATAACGCCTGCGGCTTGAGGTGCAGTAGCGCCAATTTTAATAGTCCAAGCACGAGTTTCGGTTGGTCCGCTAGTGAAAAAGCTTTGTAGGCCAAGTATTTTATAGCCTTTTATTATTAACTCTTCTAGGCCAGAGTTGTCTTGCCCGAGTTCTTTTAGTAACTCTTTGGCTTCGTTCTCGGGCATATCTTGCAGTTCGGCCTCTAGCTTAGCGCACAAGAATATGGCCGATTCATTTGCTACCAACTTTTGTAGCTCGTCTTTTTTGGCCTTATCACTTAAGTGGTGTTCGTCGAGGTTAAAGACGTACAAAAATGGCTTAGTAGTAATTAGTTGTAGTTCTTTAATTTCTGGCGGAATCTCGTCTAATTCAGTTGACAAAACCTTGCCATCATTGAGTAGAGCTTGAGCTTTTTGCAAAGTTTGAATTTGGCCACTGACCTTTGGGTTAGATTTGAGTTCTTTTTGCAAAGTCTCTAGTCGTTTGGTAACAGTACTAAGATCGGCCAAGCATAGCTCGGTGGTTATGGTATCGATATCGTTTTTGGCATCGAGGTTGTTTTCTACATGAATAACATCGGGGTCTTCAAAAACTCTTACTACTTGCACAATAGCATCGCATTCTCTAATGTTTTGCAAAAACTTGTTACCCAAACCTTCGCCGGTAGAGGCGCCTCGCACTAGGCCAGCAATATCTACAAAACTACAAGCCGCAGCAATAGTCTTAGCTGAGCTTGAGATACTAGCCAATTTATCTAATCGAGTATCTGGAACATTTACAATACCTACGTTGGGGTCGATAGTGGCAAAAGGGTAGTTGGCGGCTAGTACATTGTTTTTGGTTAGTGAATTAAAAAGAGTTGATTTACCCACATTTGGCAAACCAACTATTCCAAGTGATAAACTCATATCTATATTATACCAATTATATTCTAACTAATAAAACTTGACTCATTAGCATAAGTACAATTATGATAAAGCCATATTAAATTGGCATCAATACATGGCCACTAAATCTAAAACTAAAAATAAGCAAAGAACTTACAAAAAAAATAATACCTCTAAAGTTCCTAAATGGTTGGCTCCAATACTTATTGTAGTAATTGGTATGGTAGGTATTTTTTTGGTTTACTCTAGTTTAGCCGCCACCAAACCCAATTTACGATTTCAAATTATGAAGGGTAGTGCGTGTGTAAACAGCGTAGAAAGTAATGATAGTACGGTGCATATTCGAATAAGTCGCACGCAAGGCAATGAGGCTATTGGTAGCATACAAGTAAAAGTTGATGGGCAAGTAGTGTCTACCAACCCCAACTCTATTAGCGAACCAACTACAAATCTTTTAGTAGCATCGCCAACTCTTTCTGCTAATCCTACTACACATAACATTTCTGTTACAGGTGTTAAGAGTGGATTGGGCGTAACGTTTTCGCCATATTGCGAGACTAGCGGTAGCAGTAATAATACGGTGTCGGTAGTTAGCCCTGATGGTACAGGTACTACAACCCCAGTAGGACAAAGACTTACCGACTATCTTACTCCAGCCGAACTATCTGCTGGCTCAGCTTCTAGCGGTAACGCCGAAGCTGGAACGCCTGGGGGCAATATATATGGGGCAAGAAACTCAACTATTTATTGTAATCAAGGCCGATGCAGTATTGGCTATAATTATGGCAATGCTGTACAGACTATGATTAAGCCAAATTGGGGATGCACCAATGGTTCGGGGTGGTCGTATAAAGTGGTAAGTGGAACCAAAAAAGATCGCTGGCTTTGCACTCAGGATTATAGTGTAGAAAACGACCCAGTAGTGAGACCTTGGTTGAGAGTAGTAGCTTGCGAGAGTGGTGGCAACTGGGCAATAAATACTGGCAATGGTTTTTATGGAGGTTTGCAGTTTGACTTACAAACCTGGCAATCGGTGGGAGGACAGGGCTATCCTCACCAGAATTCGGCTCATGAGCAAGCCTATAGAGCAAGTCTACTACGCTCTCAGCGTGGCACTCAGCCATGGCCAATATGTGGAAAATATTATAATGGTTAGTTGACTTTTTTATAGCGCTTATGCTAAATTAGATATAAATTATAAAAACAAGGATTAAATAAATGGCCACCAAAAAACCTCGAGTTTACAAAAAAGCATCTAGCAACAAACGCAAAATACCGCGTTGGGGCATAGTACTTATTATTGGCGTAATAGCAGCAGTTGGTATATTTGTAATATATCGGTCTTTTGCTGCGACTGGGCTTGTACCTCAAGTTAATACTAAAAAAATAATAGAGGCTGGCGGTAAACAACCGCTTGATGATAGAGGGGTAGCACACCGATCGCCAATTACTCTCGAAGCCTGTCGTATGTCAGACACTCCTGGTGATGGACCAGAAAACAGAATATATGTAGGCGCCAAGCCAATTGTAACCAAAGCACTTGCCGATAAACTTAATAAAGTTTGGGACCAGTACTATCCTCAATACCATATAGATGGCCAAGATGTACCTTGGGCCGCAGACTATACTCGTCCCTATCAGGTGGGACTCACAGCATTTTATATAGTAGACAACAGAAATAAAACTGAAACCACCCGTAAATACACCTCATTATATAAACCATCTGAAGCCTTCAGTGGCCTTACTAGAGGTGGATGGTGGGCAAATGAACAAACATTGAATAGTGGCTTTATGCCTTATGCTCTAGCGCGACAAGGTAGGTTAATGGAGGGTGGTTTACAAAAAGGTAAATATCCTTTTACAATGTACAAAGAGAGCTCTGACCCCAATGTTAATATGGATTGGAACCAAGCAATATATCGAGCTACTCCAGAATTAACTACTGCTTTTTATCAAGATAAACCATATAATAACGAAGATCTAGCTAAATCAACAGGTACTATTTTAAGATCAAGATTTAATGACCCTAAATATACAGGCACTGCAAGCGGAGCTGCTGACTCGCCTGAAAAAATTAATCAGCTTACGCCCCCAGGTACCTTGCCGGGCAGAACCACTTGGAGCTATCTTACTGGTAAAGTAATGACTTATAACGATCAACGTTGTCCTGGAGGAGATGGTATTGCGCGACCTGAATGTTACGATATTATCAATAATCCAAACCCAATGATCTATTTTGATGTGCGTTGGCAATCAAGTTTTGGCAACGTTGGTCAAGGGATTGCATCCGGTGGCTCCGCTGGACCTCAAGACAATCATTATAGCGTTGGTGTGAGATTCAAAGACTTACCTAAGTGTGGCCAAACACCTATCCCAACTAACACCCAAGCTCAAGTAGACGAATACTTCAAGATATCTCAAATTAGTAAACAACTTAGAGACAAAGCTGAAGCCGAAATGGCTAGCAAAGGCTTGGTAAGGACTGCCTCCGGAATACCAATAGAAAAACAGTGGCAAATGTCAGACATCGAAGTCAATAATGGCATCTCACCTTTACCATCCTATGGCTTCTGGACACCTCGATCGGATGGTACATGGCGCGTTTTGGGCGGTTATAATTACTGGTAGTAAATAATTAATCTTGATTATTCTTTTAATAATCGTTCATTAATGTTTTTCATGGCTAGTTGGGCTAAGCAAGAATATAGTCTATAATAAATCATAACTATTATGGATAAGTTGAGTAAAAAACCAGCAGACAATCACTCTACGCAGTATAATGCGCCTTCAAGTACAAACCATGCCAACGTAATGCAAAAACCTGAGCACAAAAAATCTCACAAAAAAATATGGATATTTGTCGGTATTGTGGCATTTGCCATTATTTTAGCGGCTGCTACTGGTGCATATTTTGTAGCCAAAAAAATCAACAATAAACCTCAGCAATCTCAATCTATCAAAATAGGTAATATAGAATATACTCAAGCCGATATTAATAGATACAAAGCGGGTATAGAAGAGTATCAAACTCAAAACCCCAATGCTGTTAAATACCAAGATATTGCCAAGGGCACAAATGAAGAGCTAGTATTAAACGCTGCTCTCAAAAAAGAAGCTCAAGACCGCAATGTAAAAGTGTCCGACGAAGAAATGAAAAATGCTTTGGGGTTAGATTACACGCCAGACAATATGTCTAGCTATTTGACCCAAGCCAAGCAATTTTCTAATTTGAGTTTTGTGCAAACAATTAGAGCCGAGAACAATGCCTACCGCAAAAAGTTGCAAGATCAGCTAATCGCTAAGCGAGAGTTGTTGGTTTCTTCGGTGAGTTTTGATACGCCGTTTCATTATCGTCAGCCAAACAAATCTGATATAGAAAAGCTACACCAGCAAGATATAGATAGGCAAATTCATTCGCTTGCTATACAAAATTGGCGCTACAATCTATTTCATTTATTAGTGGTTATGCTATATAATACAAACAAATAATATTTTTATGGATATCAAGAAACCTCAGTCAAATAAATCTGCCACCACAAAACCTGCATTAGGCGATGCTCAGCCCGCTGTATCACCTCAAAAAACAAACAAGTTTGGTAAAAATCACGCATTAATTATTATTGGCGTAGTTTTTGGCGTTGTGCTTGTAGCCTTGCTATCGTTTATGTTCTATAGGTACTACACTAGCAAGACATCTCAGGGCGAAGTATCGTCGCAAGAAATAGATAGATATGCCAAAGGAGTGGTTGAATACAAAGCCCAAAATCCCGACGAAGTAATAGTGGGCGACCCCAAACAAGTTGCTATTGACGATTTGGTTCTCAACAAAGCTCTAAAGGCCGAGGCTAAAGCTAGCAACAAAGAACTTACCACGGACGAAATTAATACGGTTCTGAAAATACCTAGTGACGTAATTAATACTCAAGCTTATATTGACGGTGTAGTATCAACTAACGATGCTGGCTTTGTAACTATTACCCGCAAGCTCAATCAAGAATACAGAAGAAAGTTACAAGACACCATTATTGCCAAAAGAAAGCTACTGTTTTCTACAGTAAGTTTTGATACACCATACAACTACTCGCAAAAGACCGAGGCCGATATAGCCAGAGTGCACCAAGAAGGGCTTGATATTTTAAAGTCGAAATTTTTACCGCTATATGATAGCAAGGCCAGTATAGAACAAATTGCCAAAGCCTCTGATGTGAATAACATCGATGGTAGTGCTGGAACCCCACAGGCGCTACAATTATATTTCACCCAGCTCGTCACCAATGCTCAATTAGTAGATAATTATTCTCTCGAGCAAACACAGGTAGATAATGCTATACCTAATGATCTTGTAAAACAGCTTCAGGAGGTTTCGGCTAGCACCAACGATCCAGCCAAAAAAGTAATAACTACGCCCACTGCTTTCTCACAAATAAGAAGCACCAATAAAAAAGACTTAGAAGGTGTAGACTACGGCGCACCTGTAAAAGACCTACGCAATACCAACGAGCTAATTGCTAAACTAACCAACCCTGGTGACTACACACAGCCATTTGCATCAAAAAGTGGTGCGCATATGATTGTAAGGCTTGAGTCGAAATCTGGTGGCAGCTACAACACCTGGGAAGAATACTTAGCAAAGAGCCGAGACAAATACTATAAGAACAATCAGATTGTTGCTTCTGATATCAGTAAAATAATACTTTCTAAATTAGGTGTTACAGATTACAAAAAAGTAGCTATGGGGCTGGTGCATTCCACTGCTGGAGTAGCACATGCCACTCAAACGTGCTCTGGCCATGACTATGCTCTAAATGTTGATGCTTATAAAATCGACAATGCAGGCGCTTTAACCCAAATATATTCAGTTACCGCAAATATCGCACAAAGCGGTCCTTGCCCCAATACTTTTAACTATAACGGATCTTTACCATTCAACAGGACAGGTAATTGTATGAATTACCAACCAACATACTCAAACCCACCCTCTAACTCAAATAGTAATCATCGATACATTGGGGCTATTGTGCAGCCTTGGGATCCAGAAAACGTAAATCAAGATAGTCAATGGGGGCTTAGATACTTCTACCAAAGAACAGATGATACCAATAGAAGCGTAGTTGCAACCTCTACCTTAAGACGTGACGGTCCTGACGGCAGGCCATTTAGTACCAATGCAACCCTTAACGGAACCCATAGGCTGTACGCTAGTGGTTACAACGACACCGGAGCCGCACCATTTTTGTCTAAGACATATAGATTATCGGCGAACGTCAATAGCCTGGTAGTGAACGCCCAATCACCACCTGCAGTTACGGATGGCCAGGGCAGGCGCTGGACGCGAGTCGGCGGTGTTCCAGAAGTTAAAAGCGCTACCATATCTACTAGTTACGATTTTGAATTTAGATATGAGCTGCTGCCTACTTGCCAAATATCAGCTAGCCCAAGTACTTTACCCAACAACAACAGCTATGCTTCAACCATTACTTGGTCGAGTACCAACGCCGATACCGCTACATCTGCCGATCTAAGTGGTACACTTGCGGTGAGCGGTAGTCAAGCAGTGACTCTACCCGTAAATAACTCTGGTAGTGCCACCACTAAGACATATAATATGACCGTTACTAGCGTTAGTGGCGATACGTATAACTGCTCTACTACTGTAACGGTTAATCCTACAACTACAACTAATCCTCCCGTACCATCGGTAGATATAAAAGCTAATGGTGATGACGGTCCAATTACCCTAAACCCTGGCGATCCACTTACTCTTAGCTGGACGAGCGGGAATATTAGAACAACGCCAGAGCCAATATGTACGGCACTTGCTTCACCCAGTACCATAACCTCGTGGACTGGCAACAAGGCCTCAAGCTCTGGTGGTGAAACCCACACCAATGACCTCTCCGCATCTACTAATAGTATTACCTATTCAATTACCTGTAATGGTGTGTCGGGCAGCAACCCAACCACCGCATCAGACTCTGTTACTGTGAGCGTTAATCAGGTGGCATATTACCCATGGCTACAAACCCTTAATGGCGATGTAGGGAGTTACGGCAAAATACAAGGGCAGAACACCGGCTTAGCTACTAATTTATTGGAAAACCCCGGAGGCAGAAGGTATAACAATGCAGCTGATCGTGGTGCTGGTTTGGCCGAAGCAACCTATGTAGTAGCAGGTAATGGTGCGGCGGGTACAAACTTCTGTTCTTCTGCACCCAAATACTACACCTTGGGGCAGACAATCGCAAACATCAGAAATAGCTGTGCAACCGGAGGTTATGGCCGAGACGGTATTAGTGTAGAAGACCCAATTTCTGCTACAGAGAGTGCGTATAACAACAATGGATCCGGGGTCGCAGGAGCTAATACTGCATGTAAACCTTACAATACTAAATCTGTTGCTCCTACAGCTACAATAGACCGAGTAGTCAATCTTAACTGTACAAGTGCTCCGTCTACTAGTGTCAACCCTAACGCCGGTGGCGGTATACAGAAGGTCACTACAGATGTATCTAATACATATAATCTGACTATCCAGGCCGGCCAAACTATTTCGGGTAAAGGCACTCTCTTTGTTAAGGCCTCACCGTCAGCTCCTGCCGGGCAAAAAGCCAGACTAAACATTAACAGCAATATTCTTTATCCTGCAACCGCAACTGGCGTAACCACGCCGGCACAGCTGCCTAACTTCTCTATAGTGGTAGATGGTGATGTATATATATCTAATTCTGTGACAGAAATAGATGCTGCAATAATTGCCAGCGGTAAGATATATACTTGCGCCGAAGCGATACAGAACGTATCACCAACTTTAGACTTTAATAGAGGTATAGCTTGTGGCAACAAACTGACTGTTTATGGTCAATTGGTTGGTAGTGGAATAGACTTTGGTAGACGAGCATACAATGCTCAAGACCCCAACAACAACCCGGCCGAGAAGATTATTCTTACTTATCAGTCTGTAATGTTCCCACCACCAGGTTTGAGTAAAAGTGATGGCAATACTAGCTCTCAACTTGAGATTGACTATCAAGAGTATCCTCCAATCTTGCAGTAATGCGCTATAACGTACAGACATAAGTGTAAACTAGTAGATTAAATATAACTAAAATAAGATAGGCTTAACATAATTCTTATGCTAAAATAATAAGCATATAAAGAATTCTATATATGCCAATCAAATCTATAAATCACCCCACAAAACAAATATTTTGTATTTCTAATTATTTAGATTGCAATAAGGTAAGGGCTGTATGAAAATATTCCCTCAAGAAGATAATTTCTTTGGTCTAGATCTTGGTACGAGCAGTATCAAGCTTACACAACTACGCCAATTGCATGGCCGACCCAATCTTGTTACCTATGGTGATATTGAAATACCAGAAAATTTGGTTTCCAGCAGCTCTGATATAGACCAAACCAAGTTAGCCGGGTTGATCAATCAGCTAGCGGCCGATGCCAAGGTTACCTCTAAAAACGTGGTAGCTAGTCTTAATGCGGCGCAGTCGTATACAGCGATAATTCAAACCCCTAAGCTTAGTCACGAGGAGTTGAGTGAGAGTATTCACTTTCAAGCCGAGAAAGTTATTCCAATGGCTATAGATCAAATTAAGCTCGACTGGGCTGTAGTGGGTGAAGATGTGGAGGCCGAGGAGTTAGATGTACTTTTGGTAGCTACCCCCAATGTTGTGGCTAACAGATATTTGGCACTGGTACAAAAAGCTGGTTTTGAGCTATTAGCACTAGAGATTAATTCTATTGCCCAGGCGCGTTCTTTGGTGCGACCAACTGACCGCGAGAAGTGCCTAATATTAATAGATATGGGTATGCAAAGTTGTGATATTGCCATCATAGAAGATATGGTTCCGCATTTGGTGCGCTCTACCACAGTAGGTAGCAGGGTATTTATGCGTTCTATTATGCAAAACTTAAGTATCGACGAAGAGCAGGCCGATCAGTTTATGCGTAAATTTGGTATGGATCAATCAAAAGTAGAAGGCCAGGTATACAAAACGCTCAAGCCCAACGTTGATCAGCTAATTGATGAGATAAACAAATCTATTGAATTCTTTCAAGACAAAAACAAAGATGTAAAGGTAGAAAAAATAATTCTGACCGGCGGTACCACGGCTATGCCAGGCTTGCCGTTGTATATTGCTAACAGCACCGGGCTTACTGTAGAGATTGGCAATGCTTGGCAAAATATTAGTTATCCAGCCGAGCTAGAGTCTAATTTGGCGGCACTGAGCTTGAGCTATGGAACGGCAATTGGTTTGTCGCTAAGAGGTTTTAAGCTATGATGCTGCAAATAAATCTTTTGCCCGAGGCGAGGATACTCAAGCTCAAAGATATGACGCGCAAGCGTACAGTTACCACCGTAACAGTGATAGTAATATTGGTTTTTGCAACCATTATTATTACCTTAGTATTGCTGCTAGGCTACGAGTACTCGCTCAATCAAGCTAATCTTGCTAGAGTAAATACACTCAAAAAAGATATTGCCAACAAACACGACTTAGAACAAAAATCAGCTACTTTACAAGAAAACTTGGCAGCCTTTGCGACATTGCAAAAAAATAGACTATACGTAAGTGAAATATTTAGAAGCCTAGGTAGTGTTATACCGGCCAATGTAAAAATTAATAGTTTTCAAATAAGCAGTGATTATGTGGTGACTGTTTCTGGTACGGCACCTAGCTTCGCTGCCGTGAGTACCTTCTCTGAGGCCCTGCAACAATACAATGTAAACTTTAAGCCCCAGGCCAACCTTGAGAGAAAACAGCTATTTTCAGACGTCAAGATTACCTCTGTGAGTCGTGATAGTAATAGTACCTCGGTAGCATTTACTATGACGTTCAAGGTAGACCCGGCCGTATTTAGCCAAGCGCAGTCGCAAACAACAACCCCAACCCAAAATTAACTTTTTATTATGGAAAACCCTACTACTACCAAAAAACCAGTCTCTAAAAAACCTGTTCAGGTACCCAATACGCCAACTAGTCAGTCGGCCAGTGCCTCAACACGCCGCTATATGCAAATAGCTGGTATTATTATTGCTGTGGTGGTTTTGGTGGGCGGTTATCTTATATATTATTTAGCCAACAAATACACCCAAATTTCTAACGTTAACAAGGCTCAAGACAAGCTGTTGACGGCACTACAGGCCAACCAAAAGAGCCTCAAAGAACTTGCACCTAATTATGAGGCCATAACCACCAAGAACGAAACTGGCATTTCTGATGCCGATCTAATATTGAGGGCTGTTCCTACTACCCAAAATTACGAGAGCTTGCTGGCGATGTTAGAGAAAATGGGATTGGAGAGTGGTGTAAAAGTGTCGAGTATCTCGCAAACCGGCACGACTGCTACAGGCACCGATGCAACTAGCGGAGCTACTGCAAGCTCTAGCACCGAGGCTACGCCATTTACGTTTACCGTCAATGTAGAAGGCAGTTACGCTGCCATTATAGAGTTTTTAAAAAAGACCGAAAGTTCGGCGCGGGTAATTAATTTTAATAGTATGAGCCTAAATGGTAAAAGCTCTAGTATTAACGCCAACCTCACAATGACCACATTTTTTAAGCCCAATGCCGATATTGAAAGTAAACAGGAGCCACTAAGGTAAAGCTATGCAGAAAAAGAACATCATCACCATAGTAATATCGGTAGTAATATTTATAGTTGCACTGGCCTTTATCTATCGCTATCTTGTACCAGCCCCCAAGAACTCGGGCATAATGGTAGAGGTACCGTATACCGTGGTGCCTACTTTCAATCAAGAGCAACTAGATACCCTTAAGCGGGATGTTAAAGACTACAGCCAAAACCTAACTCCTGTTGACAATGGTGGTAATCAGCCGGTTTTGAGGTGATAGGAGGTGGCTTTGGCAACAAAAATATCTGACACCGACATAGATAAATTTATTGCTCAAAATGGCTTGGTAGACTCTGCCAAGCTTGAGGTGGCTAAGCACGACTCTATTCAGACTGGTAAATCACTAATTGATATTTTGGTTGCCCAAAAAATACTTAGTGAAGATGATGGTGTGAAAATCATCGCCCTAATTAAGGGTATACCTTTTATAGAGCTGGGCAATATGCAGATAAGCAATGATATTTTGAGTATTATACCCAAAGAAGATGCTTTACAATACACCGCGGTGGCTTTTGGAGTTAGCCAGGGTAGGCTCAATGTGGCCATGCAAGATCCAAGCAATCTTCAAGCCATAGACTTTTTGGCTCGTAAAACTGGCTATCCTATTAGAGCCTATATGTCCACCAAGAGCCAAATAATGGCCTGGATAAACAACTACCAAGCCAATTTAGATACTGAGGTAGAGCAGGCGCTGGGGCAAAATCAAAAAGATGATAACAAAGAGGCCGAGACGGTAAAGCATTTTGATGCCAAAGACTCTAAAAAACTAGAGACAATTGTGCAAGACGCACCAATTACCCGAGCTCTCAACTCAATTATAGAATACGCAATCAACGCTCACGCCTCAGATATTCACATAGAACCACGCGAGAATGAACTCAAAATACGCTTTAGAATTGACGGTATATTGCAAGAGGTAATGACTCTGCCCAAAACAACTGAGCCAGCCCTAATATCGCGTATAAAAATATTATCCAAACTCAAAATTGATGAACATAGGGTGCCTCAAGACGGTGAGGCGGTGTATAGAATTGGCGACAAAGAGATTGATTTACGTATTGCAATTGCACCAATTAGTTTTGGTGAGCAGGTAGTGATAAGACTACTAGATAAGTCTGACTCGCTATTCAAACTAAATAGTTTGGGTATTTTTGGCCGTAGCTACGAGTTAATTAAAAAAGGTATGAATAAGCCCCATGGTATGATTTTGTCTACCGGGCCAACTGGCTCTGGCAAATCAACTACGCTCTATGCCGTTATTCAAGAAATATTGAGCCCCAAAATAAACATTATTACTCTTGAAGATCCGGTAGAGTATAAGATGTCGGGCGTAAATCAAATACAAGTTAATACCGATGTGGGCCTTACCTTCGCGTCGGGTTTGCGGGCAATCTTGCGACAAGACCCCAATGTTATTATGGTAGGTGAAATTCGTGACCGTATTACTGCCGATTTGGCAGTGCAATCGGCCCTAACTGGTCACTTAGTGTTATCTACGCTACACACCAACGGCGCTGCCGGCGTGCTGCCGCGACTGTTAGATATGAAAATTGAGCCATATCTAATAGCTAGTACAGTCAATACCTGTATAGGTCAGCGCCTGGTGCGTAAGGTGTGCGACAACTGCAAGGCTGGTTACTCAGCCAGTCCCGCGGCGGTTACTATGATAAATAAGTTTGTTGGTAGTTTGCTACCCAAAGACAACGCCACCAAAAAAGAAACCGAGTATACGCTTGGCTACAATAATTTGCCAATTTACTCTCAAACCGCTTATACTTTATACAAGGGGAGAGGCTGCCCGCAGTGCCAAGATGGTTACAAGGGCAGAACCGGCCTATATGAGGTGTTTGAAATGAACCCTACCATAGAGCAACTTCTTCTCAAGCACGCTACCACCAGCAGTATTCAAAAACAAGCCCAAGCCGATGGTATGATTACTATGCTTCAAGATGGCATACTAAAGGCACTATGCGGAATCTCTACCTTAGAAGAGGTAGCCAGGGTAGCCTCAGAAGCTTAATAAACAATAGGAAAACCATGCAACCATCTACCACTCATATTGAAAAGTATTTAGAAGAAGTCATCAAAAAAGATGCTTCAGATTTGCATTTGCAAGTAGGCTTGCCGGCAATGTTGCGGGTAGACGGACGACTGGTAAAGTCAGACAACCCAATGGTACTTGGCGAGCAAGCTATAGAAGAGTTGGTATTTACACTTATTGACGACAAACAAAAAGCTCTTTTGACCAATCAGCTAGAGCTAGACTTTTCGTTTGCTTTTGGCGATTTGGGCCGGTTTCGTGTAAACGCTTTTCACGAAAAAGGCTCGCTAGCAGCAGCCATGCGTCTTATACCTACCAAGATTCGTACCATCACAGAGCTAGGCCTACCTAAGGTGGTAGAGCAATTTAGTAACTTGCCACGTGGCTTGGTGCTTTCAACTGGCCCAACTGGCTCGGGTAAATCTACTACTCAGGCGGCTATGGTAGATCTTATAAATACCAACAAATCAATGCATATTATTACCATTGAAGACCCTATTGAATATCAATTTCACCACAAGAACTCTATTATTGTTCAGCGCGAGGTGCACTTTGATACCACAAGCTTTGCATCGGCTTTGCGCTCGAGCTTGCGTGAAGACCCCGATGTAGTACTTATTGGCGAAATGCGTGATTTAGAGACAATAGCTACGGCTATTACTGTGGCAGAAACCGGTCACTTAGTACTAGCTACCCTACATACCAATGGTGCTGCTCAGTCTATTGATAGAATGATAGACGTTTTTCCGGCTCACCAACAGCAGCAAATAAGAACCCAGCTGGCTGGCGTGCTGCAAGGCATTATCAATCAGCGGCTTATACCAATGATAGGGGGTGGACGAATGGCAGCAGCCGAGATATTGGTTGCCAATTCAGCGGTGCGCAATTTAATTCGCGAGGGCAAAACTCACCAGATAGGTGCGGTCATTCAAACTAGCGCCGACGAAGGCATGCAATCTATGGACAAAGAGCTAGTAGAGCTAGCCAAATCTGGCAAAGTAAGCCTAGAAGAGGCTCAGATGTACGCGGTTGATCCAAAAGAGTTTGAAAGGCTAATGAGCAAATAAGCTTATGATTGAGTATCACTATACTGCCAAAGACAAAGACAGCGACAAAAAGGTAGAGGGCAAGATATCGGCCGAAAACGAGCAAACCGCTGCCGATATTTTGATTTCAAAAGATCTTTATCCTATCAAGATTACACCACTTGATGAGCAGAATGTGTTAAGTAGGGTAAAATTTTTTAATAGAGTTAAGCCAAAGAGTGTAGTTGTATTTACTCGCCAGTTGGCTACTTTGGTAAAAGCTAGCCTGCCCATCACCCAATCACTTACCTCGGCAGTAGAGCAGGTAAGTGACAAAAATTTTAAAAGCGTACTAGAAAAAGTACTGGCCTCAGTAGAGGGTGGTCAGACTTTGGCGTCGTCGTTTGCTCAATACCCCGATGTGTTTAATAGTGTTTATATCAATCTAGTACATGCCGGCGAAGAGTCGGGCACACTCGAGGAGACGCTAGGCCGCCTGGCCGATCAGCAAGAAAAACAATTACAAATTACCTCTAAGGTGCGCGGGGCGCTTATTTACCCTGGGTTGGTACTATTAGTTATTGTTGGTGTAATGCTTTATATGATGGCCACAGTAATGCCGCAAATAGAGTCGCTCTATAAAGAGCTCAAAAAGCCACTGCCATTTATATCTCAAGCCACGGTGCAGATATCTAATATAACTTTTCGTTTTTGGCCAGTCACTATACTAGCTATTGTAGCTGTAATATTTGGCACCAGAGCTTATATTAATACCAAAAACGGGCGAACAAACTGGGATACGCTCAAGCTAAATATCCCAGCTATTGGCACACTGCTACGCAAAATGTATATGGCGCGCTTTAGTCGTACACTAAGTAGCCTTACCAACTCTGGTTTGCCGCTGCTAGAGTCTCTCAATATTAGCGCCGAGGCTATCAACAATGTGGTACTGGCAAGTGCAGTTATTAAAGCCTCTGAGGAGGTCAAAAACGGTAAGTCGCTGGCGGCATCGATAGGCAAAAACAAGTATTTTCTTAAGCTTGTACCACAAATGATCAAGATAGGTGAAGACTCTGGCACTCTAAGCGACATGCTTAGCAAGGTAGCCGATTTTTACGAAGACGAGGTAGACCAGTCGGTCAAAAATATCAGTGCCATTATTGAGCCGGTACTAATGATAGTGCTGGGGCTGATGGTGGGCTTTATCATTATTGCCATACTGTTCCCAGTCTATAGCCTGGTGGGTGGGGGAATAGATTCTACGGGTGGTAGCCAAACCGTACCTACAACCACAAAGTAGCGCAGTAGAACACCCACGCTTTTATCTAATAAAAAGCGGTTATGCCCATTGACAGCATTCTGCTTATGCTACAAAATAGATACTAACCACACATAAGTGTGTTAAATAAATTAAATCATACGTATTGAAAGGATAATACAAACTAATGAAGCTTTCCCCCAAAAAAGGATTCACCCTAATAGAAGTAGTAATTGTGCTAGCCATAGCGGCACTTATTATGGTAATAGTGTTCTTGGCGGTACAAGGCGCACAGAGAGCACAAAGAGATAACAACTTGAAGAGCTTAGCCGGCAGAACATTAGCAGCTGCAGAACAATATTCTTCAAATAACAGCAATACTTACCCAACTAATGCTACAACTCCAGCTAATTTTGTAACATATATTAATGCAGCCGCAGGATTCAACCCTGTCCCACTATCGGCTACAAACGGTCAAGTACTTACAAATGCTGATACCGGCAAATACTATTTTGGTGGCGGTCTCAAATGCACAACGGGCACTGGTGTGCCAACAACTACTGGTGCGGCTAGTACAAATGGCGTTGTTATATGGTGGAGTGAAGTTGCTAGCGCACAACAGTGCCAAAGCAATTAGTGCATTGTCTTAGTTTTAACTAAAAAAAGACCCATAAGGGTCTTTTTTAGTTGTGATTAGTTAATAATTACTACATAATAAGTTTATGTTTATTATTACTGTTGCCACATTATTTTTACTAGGTCTGTGCCTGGGTAGTTTTGTAAACGCTTGGGTGTGGCGTACCAAAGTAGGCCGTAGCATTGCCACAGGCCGCTCTATGTGCCCCCATTGCAAGCATCAGCTCGCTTGGTACGAAAACCTGCCAATTATTAGCTACATTATATTACGAGGTAAATGCCGAAATTGTAGTAAACCTATTTCTATTCAGTACCCGCTAGTAGAGCTATCTACTGCACTTTTATATGTGGCGCTGTATCTACACTTTTTACCAGCTGGTAAGTTTGACTGGGCAGTGATGTTGGGTTGGTGTATTGTATCGGTATTATTGATTGCCGCCTTTGTATACGACTTGCGCTATATGATGTTGCCCGATCAATTTATGCTGCCAGCCATTGTAGTAGCAACGCTAATGCTAGGCTTAAATGCTTATACATACGGCTTGTCGTCTGTAGTGCCGCAGCTAGTAGCAACCGCTGTATTTGGCGGGGCATACTTTGCTCTGTGGTTTTTGAGTGGCGGTAAGTACCTGGGAGATGGCGATATACGCTTAGCAGTGGTGATGGGCCTACTTTTAACCGTACCACAGTTGCTAGTGGCAGTTTTTGTGGCCTATTTGGTAGGTGCACTGTTGGGTGTAGGGTTAATAGCCACCAAGCAAAAAAAGCGTACCGACCCTGTCGCTTTTGGGCCTTTCTTAATATTGGGGCTATACGTAGGCTTATTTTTTGGCACCCAAGTGAGTAATTGGTATCTAAGCCTTTTTTAACTCTTACGAAGTATACAAATTATAAAGTAGCAAATAAACGTTTTGTAACATAAGTGCTATAATATATCTTAATGAAATTAATTAAACGTAACACTGGTTTTACGCTTGTTGAGCTAGTAATAGTAATAGCTATATCATTACTACTAATTGGTATTGTAAGCGGGGTATACGTACTTCGTCGTCAAACCGCCTACGATGATGCTGCTCAGCAAGTGGCCTCGAGTATACAAACTATCCGCAATGAGGCCCAGCAGGGTTCTGGCGTATCGGTGAAGGGTGCTAATGGAAATGTAGCTGGAGTAACTATACAGTCTGGTGATAAAATTTATGGCCAGACTATCAAGTTTAAGCAGGATTGTGGCGGTGGTGTATCTTGTATGGAGGTAAATAAATTGTTAAGCAGGGATGTGGGTGGGGGAACGATAAAACTTTTTCCATACGATATCTACCAAGTTGCAGTACCAGAGGGGCTTAAGTTTTTTAATGTCTTATATACTAACGCTTCTTTCTCAACTGGATACACACCTACTGGTGACCCAACCAATAACGGATTACTTACGCCCCCTACAAGCTATACAGGTGCTTGCCCAAGCAGCGGTGCTAGAGAATTGAATTGTATGCCATTGGATAATGGCCCCTATGGAGCATTTATTACTATACCAAACTTGCAAAATAACAAAATGTTGTTAGTAAAACACCCAACTTCTTACCCATTTTCTACTCTGGGTTTCGATGAGTCGGTTGTTACTACAAAAGCACAGTCTGGAGTTTTGTACTTGGCCTTAGCCAACTCAGATAACTCCGCACAATACTACATTGCCATAGATCTCAGTAGTAGCGGTACTATAAAGGTGATAAAAGTAAAATGAGACTTAGAAACCTCAAACCACACCGTGGCGACACTCTCATAGAAGTAATATTTGCTTTTGCCATCCTCGGTACTATTATCGGCTTTGCTTATACAGGCGTAATACAAGGGCGTAAAACCGCCGTGGCTGCTCGTCAGCGTACCCAAGCGCTACTCATTGCGCAATATCAAGCCAGAGCGCTGGGTGCGTATCGTGCTAGCCTGCCGTGGGATAGCAGTGGTGGCACCCCTAATGTTATAGGCGGGGGAAGTCCGCAAAACGCAGCCATAGTCTTAGTAACCAGCGCGGGTGATGTTACTAACTTTTGTCTCAGGCCTGTAGGTCAAAAATGGAGCTTAATCAATATCGCATCTGGTGGCACCAACTGCGATGCCGGATTGGCAGATGAGTTACCTGCACCAAATGCTGGCAGTGTTAATCAAACTGTAAAAATTAGAACTTCTTTTACTGGCTTTGCATCTACCAATTTGGGCTCAGGGCCAAATTGTTACACTATTACTACCTGTCCGCTCATAAGAGCAGAGGTGGGAGTGTACTGGACAGATCCATTTGGTGTGCAATCGAGTGTAAAAGACTTTGTTATCTTAAATAGGGGCCAATGAACAAATATATAGCTCACATAAAAAATAGACACTGCGGCTTTACTCTAATTGAACTTATTTTTGCCATCACGCTATTATCGGTAATGCTAGTAATAATCATAACGGCATTTATTGGGGTGTTGCGTTTTTCTGTATGGTCGCGCACCACTCGTACCAATCAGGCTGCAGCTCGTGAGACTCTAGATTCTCTAACGCGCTTAATAGAAGCCAACGATATCGTATCGGTCGCTTCAGGTACAATTTGTCTCAAAAAACCTCTCGAGAACGAAAGTTATAAGATCTTTGTTTCGCCAGTTACACCGAAAGTGGTAGTTAAACAAACGTTTCTAAACAATGCAAACTGTAGTGGCCTCCTCAATTTTACATACGAAGCTATATCTAATACCACTCTTGCCGTACAGTCACTAACATTCAGCAATAAAATAATTGGCGCGGTGGGCAGCGACTCATACTTAGCCACTCACCCGCAGTCTGTAGATAGTAGTACAAGCATAATTATTGATATGATAATAGTGAACGGCAATGCAACTAGCCCTGGCGGAGTATGGCAATGTTCACCGTCTGATAATTTTTGCGATGTGGCCAAGTTTACTACGGCGGTATCAGGCAATTAAGGTGGGGCATTGCATTGCCATTCAAATATTATTGGTGTAATATAAGCATAAGCAATGAAGTCAATAAATTCATCAAAGCATAGATTTCCAACAGGTGTAACCTCGCTACTTGTAGTAGTAGGTATTTCGCTAGTCTTTGTGGTTATGGTTACCGGCCTTACAGCTTTGTCTATTAGAGAGTCGCGCCAAGCAACCAATACCGATCTATCTAATAGAGCCTTGGCTGCAGCTGTAGCTGCCAACAATGTAGGTTCAGAAATACTCAATACCTACCCAACTATTCAGGTTCCTAACTGTCAAGATAGTACACAGGTTGTGAATGGCCCATCTCCACTAACCCCAGATAATTTTAATTCTTTGACAAAACCAGTAGAAAGCTCTACCACCGACAACAAGGTAGAAATAGTTTGCCGTACCATCACCAGCCAGGGTGATGCCATTGAAGAATCATTAAAACAAAATGAACTATCACAAATTTATACCTATGTTCCCAATATCAATATGCCTGAAACAGTCGATCTTAAGTGGGGCAGCTTGTCGAGCAGCCCTTTGCCTGCTGGGTACCAACCATATGCAGATAGCGGTTTTACCGACGGTACACCCTCAGCCCTAGAGTTGACGGTATTGTCGTGGAACAGCGGGGTGCTTACTACCCCCAAGAGTCCAACAGATGTAGCTAGCGGTCTTACTAGTAGAACTAAGCTATTGGTGCCAGACTCGACTCTTTGTAATGGCACACCTGCCGACGGCTATAAGTGTAAGGTCTCACTAACGCTCAACTCTCCAACCGAACCTTTAATTGGCTTAAACACAAACAGAGTAGTTGTACAGCTCAAACCTCGTTACAACAATACAGGTTTTAAAATATCATTTAAAAACAATTTGGGTAGTACTTTTAAGGTGCAATCATCACGAGCTACCATTGATACAACAGCCAAGGTAGGTAGCCAATACAGAAGAGTAAAAGCCTACAAAAACTTGTTTGGTCAGAGCTTTGTAGGAGACGTAGTCTACTCCAACGATAGTATTTGTAAGAATTTAAAAGTTGAAGCAAGTACAGCGCTTATAAGCGCAAATAATTGTCCTTAATTGGCTTTATTGCCGGAGTGATATTTGAGGTGTGCTTTGTGTAGCTGCGGATCGGTTACGTGTGTGTATACCTGAGTAGTAGCTATATTAGTATGTCCCAACAAACTCTGCACACTACGTAGGTCGGCGCCATTGGTGAGAAGATCGGTCGCAAAACTATGGCGCAGAGTGTGGGGCGTAACATGCTTGGCAATACCGGCTTTTTTGGCGTAGCGCTCTACAATACGCTGTATTGAACGTACTGTAAGTCGAGTATACTCACCGCCGTTAAAGTCGGATTGTGTGCCACGGTAATGCACAAATAGAGGAGTATAGTCGTCTTGGCGGGCCTCAATGTATTGGGCTAGCACATTGGCAGCCGATTCGCTTACGTACACAGGCCGGTCTTTTTGTCCCTTACCTCGCACCGAGAACTCGCCAGTTTTAAAATTGAGATCTTTAATATTAAGTGCAGCCAGCTCAGATACCCGCAGGCCAGTAGAGAAGAGTAGCTCTACTATCGCCCTGTCGCGTAGGCCAATGACGTTGTCGGTATTAATAGCCTCAAATAACCTCACAACTTCATCTTGAGTCAAAAAGCTCACTTGCGGGCGCTTGCTAGTGGCTAGTTCTATTTTTTCTGGTGCTAGTGATTCAATATCGCGCCTAGCCAAGTACTTGAGAAAACTACGCATAGCTATGAGGTGATAATTCTGAGTGGCTTTACCCATAGTGCGGCCATCGTCACCAGTGTAGCGGTTGAGCCACTGGCGCCATTTTGATATTGTTTGGGCATTTATTTTAGATACTTTTATGTCGTCGCTAAACTCTACAAATCTGTTTAGGTATAGACTATAGTTTTCAATAGTCTTAAGGCTACGGCCTTTTTCTACCTCTAAGTATTCTAAAAAATCACTCATGTATTCGCTAAACATAACTATATTGTACACGCCGCGTCGCACAATGAGCAAATAATTATTGTTATAATGTAAGGATGAAAATAACCATGCCAAATATTTCAAAAGAACTCAATAAAGTCACCGACCTGGCCGCGTGTATTACAGCAGATGCAAAACTTAGTGGAATTTTGGCTCGTAAACAAACCCTAAGCGGTGTCGTAGCCAAGTCGCTAACTATTAAAGACACTAGGTTTGAGCAGATCGCTATGACTGGCTGTGAGCTGCGCGACTGCTGGCTAGATGATGTTGTTTTTAGTAATTGCGACATTTCTGCCAATAAACTACCCAAGCTGTCTGTAGACCGTGCAGTCTTCAAGTCAACTAGGCTTAGTGGCATACAATTGCATGAATCGTTACTCAAAGATGTGAGTTTTGTAGATTGTAAGCTCGATTTGGCAAACTTTCGCTTTGCCAAGCTAAAAAACGTTCTCTTTGATAGCTGTGTGCTGACAGAGGCCGTCTTTGCTGGTGCGTTATTCAATTATGTATCATTTGATAATTGCGAGCTAGATAAAGTCGACTTTTCAAATACTAAGTGTACCAAATTAGATTTGCGAGGTAGTAGTATTGTCGATGTTATTGGTATTTCTTCACTCAAAGGAGCGATTGTATCGCCTGAGCAATTAATAAGTTTAGCACCACAGCTAGCGGCCGAGATTGGCCTTGTGGTAGAGCAAGATTAGTAAATATTCTATAAAGAAAAACGACACCACTAATGGTGTCGTGCAGATGAAGTCTATGGTTCAGACCTCACCTTCAGTTGGGACAATCTTGACTGCCGTACCCACGGCCATAAGACCATTCGACCCATTTTCTAGGGTAAAGCTAGTAACGACTAGGCCTACTACGGCATTGGCGCCGCGTTCAAGCGCACACCCCCGCATCATATATAGTAGGGTTGTATAGCCATCAAGTGTATTTTTGTCTCTACCTTGCATGGGCCCCGTGCAACAAATGGGGTATTCACCAACAACTTCTACAACTGAATACTCAGGGTATGTGTCGGTAGTGACGACGGGAATGTGCGCAACTTCTTCTGGGCTGGGAAACATTTTGTTCCTTTCTAGGGTGCTACAGAGAGGGCTATCCTCTCACCACAAACTTCAATACTCTTTGTTATCCTAAATTTATTTCAGGATCTCAAGTTGAAATCTCTGGTGAGCCCCACACCACCGTGTATTGAGGTGGTGTGGGGTAGAACTCATGGCGCAATCGGCGCTGTGTCGGCATCATATACCTGGTTGCCGTCAAGGTCGTACGCGTCTGCTTCTTGGTAGGTGCCAAATCGACGTTCTTGCACGATGAAACCGGGCAAGTAGTACCTTTTGCTAGTCGATTCGCTGGCCTTTTTGGCCCACTGCCCCATGGCTTCTTGCACCTCGGGCTGATTGACGGCATGGTGCTTGTCTGGCACGTCGCCACGCCAGATGGTGTGAAGCTTGCGGCTGTACTTTGGTGTCAGCGGCCAAAGCCAAGAACGCCTGAACGAAATGCCTCGCACTCTTACTTTGGACACGGTTGATCTTCTTTCTTTCTCAGAACATCTGCCAAAGCTGGTTGCGGGTGTAGCGTCCACCCGAGAAGCTGAGGCCTCGTTCTTCGATGAATTTGCGGAGAGCCTCGAAGCGATCGAGCGCTTCGTTGATAGTCTGGTCGCGGCTTGCGGTGCCAGCATCGTAGTCGCTGTAGTCTGCGAGCGCCCAAACTACCTGTCGCTCAATCTTGGTGAGCAACTCCTCTAGGGTGAGGATGTTGTGACTACCTAATTGCTCGTGCGTCTTGGGGTCGATATTTAATGTGCACAGCATGGTTTCGCTGACTTGGGTGGGCATACTTCCATCTCCTGAGTGTTTGACTGAATCGACGTAGTTACGTCGAACGTGTGTATTATAACTTAATATATAATAATAGTCAATATTTATCTGGTTTTGACAGGTTGAATAAATAGCCTTTTTGGGCTATACTTACCAGATATGAAAAGGCTAAAAGAACAATATGACGTAGTAGTAGTGGGTGCTGGCCACGCTGGCTGTGAGGCAGCAATTGCCAGTGCCAAGTTGGGGGCCAATACGTTACTTATTACCGGCGATCTTACCAAGGTGGCTTCTTTGCCTTGCAACCCATCGGTAGGTGGACCAGGCAAAGGACATTTGGTTCGCGAGATAGATGCTTTAGGTGGGGTAATGGGTAAAGTCGTAGATGAAGCGGCTATTCAGCTCAAAGAGCTCAATACTGGCAAAGGGCCGGCCGTACGAGCTTACAGAGCTCAGCTTGATCGCACCGAGTACAATCGTCAGATGATACAACAACTTAAAAACACCAAAAACTTAAGTATGCTGCAAGACGAAGTGATAGGTGTAGAAGCAAGTAAAAAAGTCATTACCGGTGTAACCACCAAGGCAAATGGAGCTATCAATACAAAAACAGTCATTATCTGCTCAGGTACTTTTTTAAACGGTGAGATAGTGCTAGGCCCTAAGGTTATTAAAAAAGGCGGCAGAATGGATGCTCCGGCTAGTCATGGATTGTCTGAATCACTTACGGCTTTGGGGCTCAAGCGCGGAAGGCTTAAAACCGGTACGCCACCACGTATAGAGCGAAGCAGTATAGATTACTCCAGGCTTCAAGAAGCGCCAGGCACTGCCGGCAAAATTAGTTTTACACACCCCGATAGAGAGGTTGTGCCATTAGACAAGCAAGAGCTCTGCTGGCTTACCTATACTAACGACAAAACTCATCAGATGATACTAAATAACTATCATTTGTCGGGTAATACATCGGGTTTAATAACCGAGACTGGCCCGCGCAGCTGTCCTAGCTTAGATCTTAAAGTGAGTAATTTTCCCAACCAACTTCGTCACCCCATATTTATTGAGCCAGTTGGAAAACAGGGTACACCGGATGGTGAACGCATGTACTTGCAAGGCTGCAGTACTGCTTTCTCACCCGAGTGGCAAGAGAAGATTTTTCGTACCATTGAAGGCTTAGAAAACGCCAAATTCTTAGAGTACGGCTATGCAGTACGGTATGACTACTTTTTGCCACACCAATTGTCCACTAGTCTAGAGGCAAAGAATATCAAGGGTCTATTTTTAGCTGGTCAACTCAATGGCACCACCGGTTACGAAGAAGCCGCTGCCCAAGGGCTAATAGCTGGTATTAATGCAGCCCGAAGCGTGGCCGGTAAGAGTGCATTTGTACTCGGTAGAGCCGAAGCCTATATAGGAGTTCTCATTGAAGATTTAGTAACAAAAACCCATGTGGAGCCCTACAGAATGTTTACTAGTCGGGCTGAATATCGTTTATTGTTGCGCAACGACAATGCCGACGAGAGACTAACCTATAAGGGTTACAAGATAGGGTTGCAACCCAAAACAGCGCTAGATAGAGTGAACAATAAAATAGCCAATATCGAGCAAGAAATTAACCAACTTAAAAAACTAAAAATAAGTGAAGATGGTAAGCAGAGTATTTCGGCCTACGATTGGCTCAAACGGCCCAATAACAATATGCATCGCTTAGCTAAATTTACCAAATACCAAGTAAACTCAGATGTATCTTACAACGTAGAGATACTTATTAAATACTCCGGCTACTTTAAGCGTCAAGCCAACGATGCCAATAAGCTAATTGAAAAACAACATCATATTATACCCAAATCTCTTGATTATCAAAAAATAACTGGTCTACGCAATGAGGCCAAGAAACGTCTTAGTGAAATTCAACCTGAGTCTTTGGCTCAAGCGTCTTTGGTGCAGGGTGTTACTCCGGCCGATCTCTCTATTATTATGGTACACGCTTTTACTGGCAAAATAACTTAATGACAAAAACTGACATACAATTTAGTTTATTTTGGTATAATATTCTCTATGTTTGATCTCGATAGCCTATTAAGAACAGTTGGTTACTTAGGAATATTTGTTATTATATTTGCTGAATCCGGCCTGCTTATTGGATTCTTCCTTCCTGGTGACAGCTTATTGTTTACCGCGGGCTTCTTAGCCTCTCAGGGCATTTTCAATATTGCTTTGCTTTGCCTTACTACCTTTTTAGCTGCGGTCTTGGGTGACAATGTAGGTTACCAGTTTGGTAAAAAGGCTGGCCCGAGGTTGTTTAAAAAACCCAACTCTATATTATTTTCTCAAGAGAACATTGTTCGTTCTGAGAAATTCTATAATAAGCACGGCGGTAAAGCCATTATTCTATCAAGGTTTGTACCAGTGGTTCGTACTTTTGCACCAATAATAGCTGGGGTGGGCAAAATGCGTTACAAAATGTTTTTTATCTACAACGTCATTGGTGCTTTTATTTGGGCCGTAGGCATCACCTTGCTCGGGTATTACTTAGGTAAATCTATACCAGATATAGATAAATACCTTGTACCGGTTCTGTTTGTAATTATTTTTCTATCTGTTATACCATCAATGTTTCATCTACTTAAAGACCAAGAGAGTCGCGCAAAAATTGTTGGTCAAATAAAAAGCCTTAAAAGAAACAAAGTAAAGACAAAAAAGAGCCGTAAGTAATGCACGAGATAACACAATTACCTAACGGATTGCGTATAGTTACGCACACCATGAAAGAGACCGAGAGCGTTACGGTCAATATTTTTGTAGGAGCTGGTGGTCGATATGAAAATATGAAGACCGAGTACGGTGCCTCGCACTTTTTGGAGCACCTATTGTTTAAAGGCACCCACAAAAGACCAAGTGCCAAGCAGATTTCTGAAGAGATAGACTCGGTTGGCGGGTACTTAAATGCCTTTACCGCCGAAGACCACACAAGCTACTACATTAAACTGCCCAAGAACTATTTTGGTTTGGCTTTCAATATTTTGGCCGATATTATTACCGACCCACTATTCGAGCAGGTAGAGATTGATCGTGAGCGCAATGTAATATTGGAAGAGATGAAAGTCTACAAAGACGACCCAGCACGCTATGTGTATGACTTAGTTGGTGATTTATTGTGGCCCAACGATACTCTTAGAACAAACGTAATTGGCAATGAGCACATTATTAGTACAATGCAGCGCCAAACCATAGTAGACTACTTTAAAGATCTGTATACTATGGGCAACATAATAGTGTCAGTTGCGGGTAATGTAACCCACCAGATGGTGTTAGATATGGCTCAAAAGCTGTTGTCGCAAGTACCACCAAAAAGCCACAGAACATGGCAACCGGTACGTGGAGGCCTTTCAAAACAGCGCTATAGCATAGAGAGACAAGATACCAACCAAACACACCTCGTGGTAGTTGGTAGAGCGCCCCGCATAGATGCTGACGACGAGGCAGCAATGAAGCTACTAAGTACTATTTTGGGCTCAGGCATGAGCTCGCGATTGTTTTTAAATGTCCGAGAAAACAAGGGTCTGGCCTATACAGTTTGTATGAGTTACTCAAACTTTGTAGATAGTGGTAAATTTGAGATTTATGCTGGGGTAAATAATGACAAAGTTGGCGAAGCGCTAAAGGCTATTCATGAAGAGTTGCAAAAAATACAACGAGAAAAGGTAAGTTTGCGCGAACTTAACAAAGCCAAAGAGCAAGTTAGGGGGCGTTATATAATGGGTCAAGAGGGTAATGCAGCGGTTGCCGACATGCAAGGCACCCAAATGGTACTTAGCGACAAAGTTGATAGCCTTACACAAATATTAGCCAAATTAGACTCTGTAAATGAGGAAGACATTTTAGAGGCTGCAAAAAAATATTTGTATAAAGATTTAGTTCGACTTGCAGTCATTGGGCCGTTTGACGATATTGAAGTTGAAAAATTTAGTAAATTATTGGAGGAATAAAAATGATAGAAAAGACATTAGTAATTATTAAGCCAGATGCTCTACAAAGAGGTTTGTTGGGGGAGATTATCTCGCGCTTTGAAAAAGTTGGTCTAAAAATGATTGGAGCCAAAATGTTGGTGGTGCCAGAAGAGTTAGCCAATAAACACTACCCAATTGATAGAGAAGAGTTTATTAATGGTATGGGCAATAAAACCTTACAAAACTACAAAGACCAGGGCCTTGACCCCATAAAAGAAATTGGTACCGACAACCCCAAAGAAATTGGGCAAAAGGTACAGGGTTGGTTGGTAGAATTTATTACCTCTGCACCAGTATTTGTGTGTGTGCTTGAGGGGCCACACGCAGTAGAAGTAGTGCGCAAACTATCTGGATTTACGCTACCAGCCAAGGCTGATCCTGGTACTATAAGAGGCGACTTCTCATTTGACTCATCTACATATGCTAACACCAAGAATCGACCAATTCGCAACCTCATACATGCCTCTGGCGACATTAAAGAAGCCGAGTTTGAGGTAAATCTTTGGTTTAACAAAGATGAACTATATGACTACAGCACCATACACAATCAACACATGACCCAATAGTAAATAAAAAAACCACCTTAAAAACCATTAAGGTGGCGATGCTCAATTAAGTTTTAACTTAGAGCTCAGCTAGCGCAGTAGCCATCTTTGCGAGCTGGCTTTTTCTTCTTGCGTTCAATTGGGATGGGGTAGCCGCGGTGGCCACTGTTTTTACGACGCGTTCTTTGAAGCTTTGGATTGTGAATTTCGGGTGGTGGTTGATGGGTGAAGTGGGGCGGTTCAACACAGGCCAAAATTCGTCTCCTTATGAGTTGGTGGTTATGCAGGTGCAAGCTACTTGTGGCCTAGCATAGCACAGTAGTTTAAATTAACTCAACTTGTATCTCTTAGAATTTCGCATTTTATGTGTAACTAACTCATGGCGGGGATATAATGGCCATAGTAATATTTCAATATTCAAATAACAATCTATAGGTGTTAAGATTTAAGTATGAAGACAAAAATATTTAAGGTGGGCACAGGCGCAATAATTGTAAAAGACCAAAAAATACTTTTAGGTCTGCGCGGACCAAAGGCTCGCGACCAACATTATAAGTGGGAACTATTAGGTGGCTTGGTGCAGTTTGAAGAAACCCCCGAGGAGGCAATAAGGCGCGAAGTTCTAGAAGAGGCCGGTATCACTATTGATCCGATAGATATTATTGGCACCAATGTGCGTTATAGCGACGACAAAACTGAAGAGTGGGTGGGGCTTACTTACCTTTGTAAATATATTGATGGGCAACCCAAAGTGACCGAATTTGAAAGGGTAATAGACCACAAATGGCTGAGCCTAGATGAGTGTTTTGAAAAGAAACTTACACCAATGACTAAGTATCAATTAGAGCAGTACCGGGATTGGCTTAAGAGGAATAATTAAACTTCATTGTTAAGTAGTGGTTCTATTCTATCAACCTGCTCCAATAGCTGTTTATTGGAGTACCTATTACGTTCTATTTTTTTCCAGCCTGTATCAAGGTTTTTCCAGGAGCAAACACTACGTACCCAGCCAAGATAATGGCTGTTATCGCCACCACTAGGATTATTTTTTGTGTAGTGCAATACTTGAGTGTTGAATATTTTCATTTTAGGGTCTTTATCGGCAGCTATCCATTGTTCATCATTTAAATATTCCAGCTCTGCTCTCATTGCCCACATAAATTCGCCGTGAGTTACCACCACAACTCTTTTGTCGGCGCATTCACGGTGTAGAGTATCAAAAAAACTTCTAACCCTCAATCGTACATCGGCAATAGACTCACCGCTAGGTGGTCGCCAATATAGCGCATCAATTTCTTTGCGCAATGCGTTATGAGGAAAAATATTCTTAAATTCTTCTAATGGTATGGCGTCTATGTCGCCCCAATCACGCTCTCTTAAGCGCTGGGATATTCGCCATTCGGTGTTTGGTAGGTTAAGCAGGCCGGCAGTTTCTCTTGTTCGAATATATGGAGATACATAATATCTGTCAAAATCAATATCTATATTTTTTTGTAGCCACTCACCAGTAGCAACCGCTTGGGCTTGGCCCTCCTTGGTTAGTCGCCATTGGTGGCCCGGGCGTTCTCTAAACTCTGGGGTATAAAAACTATTATCTCCTAGCTTGGCGGTTTCTACGGCAAGATTACCCTCGGAGTGACCGTGTCGAATTATTATAAGATCATTAGGCATTGGCATAGTGTTATTATAACAAACATATTATTGGTACCCGGGGAGGGAATCGAACCCCCGACGCTCTCCTTAGGACGGAGACGCTCTATCCACTGAGCTACCAGGGCTCGTTAGTATTATACCCCTAAATGGCAATAATTAGACATGCTCGTATAAATACTTGTAATAAATGATAAACTATGACATAATGCACAAAGCACCTACAACAAAAAAAGCATCGATTGATGCTCTGGGCCTTCGAAGGGGGCACACATGAGTAACACCAAACAAAAGACATTTCCTGACATGATCGGCACAGAATTCTTACTGTGGCGTAGAGAGTGGCGTTCGGTAGCTACCACAGCATCCAGAGTTGGCCGGGCAGATGGATGGGTGGTGCTCGAAGAAGTACCCGTGGTTGTCATCGAGCAGCGCAATGATGTACCCGGGATGTTTGGCAGAAGCGTATTTACGGGGCTCAAGGCGCATTCCAAAGACGGCCGAGAGTTCACTCGCAACTGGGATGTGTACCCCGACGATGCAATGACCGGCGCAACCCTTTACTGGAGGCACGCAAACGCCGTGCGTAGCGCCCCACATACCGACATGGTAGATGCTATTCAGGCATCTTCAGTTTTCTACAGAGCGATTGGCGGTCAGTATTACGATGAGGCAGGAGAATTTAAGGTACCCACTGGTGCCGATATATGTCTTCTGCATGGCGACACGTTCTTGACAGGGCAGCAGTGTAGTGACTGTCACTTCGAAGAGCGGCTAGTCCGCAATCATGGTCAAATCACTTACATCGATTGCCCATTCTGCAACTCCCAACGGCGGGCAGGCGAACTAGGCAAGGACTTACGAAGTATGCATATTCGGTGGGACCACCCCAAGCAATACCTTGCCTGGACAAACATGGGGCACGACCCCAGCGATTGGGATAACATCCCTTGACAGCTATGCTGTCTAGCTCTCTAGTGTTTCGCAATCAACACCTGCGAAATTCCGGAGGGTTTTTTTAATTACAACTTAATCAACACCAAAGTACAAAACCTATTATAGGTAATATAATGTTACGTGTAGAATTTATAGCCTTAACTGGTATACAATAGTATACAAGATGACACGAAGCACAAAACAATCTAGAGCACGCAAGCACAGTTTTGCCGGCCAACACGACGACGAAGTAGTAATACTAGTTGAACACCAGCACCCCATAGTAATGCGCCGGGCGTTGATTTGGGGGATGTTGATACTACTAGGCGTAACCATACCTTGGGCCATTGCCATGGTGAATTTTAATGATTGGGTAGTCTATACCAATTGGTTTATCTTGGTAGGTCTGCTAGTACTAGGATTTTACTGGCTGCGCACCTGGGTGGGCTGGTACTACAGTATATATGTGCTTACCAGCTATAGGGTAATGATAGTGCACCAACGCGGATTTTTTACTCGCGAGGTAAAAGAGTTGGCTCTCAATAACATTCAAAATGTTAACTATAAAATTACTGGTGTACAAGGTTCACTTTTGGGTTTTGGCACCGTTACTATAGAGACGCTTTCTGGTAGTAAGCCATTTAGACTAAGAAATGTTACTAAGCCGGTGCGCATGCAAAAAGCCATTGTTGAGACTCACCGTCGCAGTGGTTTGGACAAATAATGTCAAAAAGTGTATTATTAAGCCACAGTCTAATTCAGTAGAAAACTAAAGGAGTTTAAATAACTATTATGCCAAAAGATCCAGATATTAAATCGTCTAGTAAGTCCAAACCGTCAAAAAGCACTAGGCCACCAGCCAAAAAGGGCGCAAAGCGAACAGCCGCCAAGAAAGCCTTGGCTCAAAAAAGTATGTCTTTTAAAGAAAAGCTCAACAAGCTAGGTGTAGACCCCGAAAAAAACAAAAAAAACGTCCGCAACGTTGGTATAATTGCGCTAGTAGCTCTATTTATTACTATCACTGTTTTTGGAGTGCTTATATACAAGTACAAAGTCGCTAATAGAGCAGTAAAAATTGCTAGCAAAGTGGTACCTTACCCTGTTGCTAGTGTTAACGGCAATGTTATATGGAACACCGCTAGTTATAACGACTATCTTTTTGAACTAGCCTCGGCGCAAAAGTATTTTCAAACTCAAAACCAAGATTTTAGCTCAGAAGAAGGTAAAAAGCAGCTGCTACAGTTCAAACAAGATCTTATAAAGCAGCTCGAGGACAACATTATTGTTGCTCAACAAGCTAACAAGTATGGTATAAAAGTAAGTGGTAAAGAGGTAGATGAAAAATTTGATCAGCTGGTAAAAGATGCCGGTGGAATTGATCAAGTAAAACGTACACTCGATAAACTCTATGGCTGGTCTACAGGCGACTTTAAAGATAAAATTCGTCAACAACTAGTTCGTCAAAAACTTTCTGACAAAGTGTTGAGTGATCCTGCTCTCACTGCGCCAGCTCAAAAACAAGCCGAAGATATTTTGGCGCAAGTAAATGCTGGTGGTGATTTTGCTGCTTTGGCCAAACAGTACAGTAGCGATGGAAGTGCAGCTAATGGTGGCGATTTAGGATTGTTTAGTAAAGGTCAGCTAGTTCCAGAATTTGAGGCTGCAGCCTTTGCTCTCGAGCCAGGGCAAGTAAGCAAAGTTGTCAAAACTCAATATGGTTATCACATCATTAAAGTTACCGAGAAAACTGGCGACCAAGTACGAGCTAGCCATATACTCATTAAAGGCCCAGACTTTGATAGCTGGTTACGTGATCAACGCAATAACGCCAAGATTGTACAGTACTTCCAGCCCTAGATAGCTAACATCTTAAGCAAAAAAGCTCACTCATATATAAAATGTAGTGAGTTTTTGCTTTTTGAGCAGTTATTTGCTACAGTATAAGCATAAGAGAAATATTATGATTTTGAACAAAAAACTCACCACATGGTCGTCATTTGCAAGAACTCCTCAAGCTGCACAAGAAGGTAGTTTTTGAGCATTTATATTAATTAGTACTTTTTGAAAGCTGCCTTCTCGGGCAGCTTTTTGATTTGCACGAGAGAATGCACATTGACAACCAAAGAAAGGATCAAGCCGATGACTTTGCCTTACGGAGGTAAATGCCCATACGACAACACCGTAGTAGATTATACTTTTGGCTATAGCGACTCTATTTGGTATTGCCAAAATGGCCATGAGTGGGGCAATGTTGAAGACATTGAGGTAGGTGACAGGTGCGAAGGGTCATTTAAATATGGCACCAAACTGAGTGAGTACACATCTATGTGTGTATGGTGTGGTCAGATAGTTGAGCATACACCCTTCTTCAATCGCGCCAACGGCAATAAGCTTGTTTATCACTTGCGGCCACAAACCACTAAGGCAGTATTAGAGCCAGGTGATACTTTATACTTCTCGGAGGCTAAATATTTTGGCGTGATAACAGATATGTGCGATGGCTGTCAAAAACAGCTCGACGTATTAGAAATAGCCCAGATAGTGACCGATAGATTGAGTAAGAGACAATACGTTATTCACTTGGGCTGCTGGAGCAAATTGGTCGAAATACTAGAAAGGGGAGTGTGATGGAGATGTTTTGTGCCGATGTAGACTTTGAGAGCTTGCTAAGAGGCGTGGTAACCCACGGAGGAGCGTTTGCGCCTCGAGCATTTAGCGACGAATATTTAGACTATTTGTTAAGTGAGGTAAATAGCTTAGATTACGGCGAGTATTGTTCACAAAGTGACGACCCTGTCTACGAAAAACATCGTGACTTTCGGGCTAGAGTATATGCCACAGAGGCTAAGATACCGCGTCTTACGCATCTGGTAGAACAAATTGGCTGGCAAATACGTACAGCTAGTCTTGTAGGGGTAAACAACCATCTTTTTTACCCCGACGACATCAATGTGTGGCGGTACAACGATAAGGCCTGCGCCATTGGTAAGCACCGCGATTACAGCCACGATTTGTTTTTAATTGTGGGCGTTACGCTTACAGGTTATTGCACCCTAGAGTTTTATGGTGACAACAAAGAAAACACCAGGCCCAGGCTATGGCAGGCTGGCCCAGGTAGTTTGATGTTTTTGCGGGGTCCAGGGCTTTGCAAAAATGATACTCGTCCATACCACGCCGTCAACCCACCGGTGCATGGTGAGAGAATATCTATTATTATTCGCCAAGATATTCGCAACTCCCAGCCAGACTGTACTGGTAAAGAGTACTGAGGATGGTAGGGTGGGCTTTATGCTCCAAGGGTATCACCTTTGGAGCGTTTTTTTGTTGTAATATTTAGCATGTTAGTATATAAATACTTGTAGTACCTTCAGCCTATCTTCAAAGGAGAATCTGTTATGTCGGTAATGCAACTCACCATATTTGCATTCGGTGACGTGGCTATGGCTTGTATGGCCATTGCGGCGTATGCCGCGGTTGGCCAATACCGTGCCAACAAAAACGAAACAGCAAGATTGATGGTAATTTATCACCTAATATTCTTGGCCATCGTATTTGTAGCATTTGGCTACCTTCAGGCCGTCAACACTCACTGGTATTGGCTGGTGATTTTGCTTCTGAGTTTTGCCTTTGCTGTAAGGGTTCAGGTGGATATGTACCAAGCAAGGCGCCACCAGGAGCCATTTCAGCATCTCTGGCCAATCAAGTAGTGCGCACTCATCCTATCAACTGTAGTTGATAGGATTTTTCTTGATAAAATGATGTAAATTTGGTAAAATTATCAGGTTAGCCAATATTCATTTCACGGGCTCGTGGTGTAGAGGCCTAACACGCCTCCCTGTCACGGAGGAGATCGCCGGTTCAAATCCGGTCGGGCCCGCCAAAGAAAGTGCCTCAGCAAAGCTGGGGTATTTTCTTTGGCGAAGTTTGTTTTGATTTTGACCTTGCTAAGCCGATTAGACAGATGCATAGCATTCTGTCGCTATCCAGTTCGAGCCTGTATTTTAACTGTTGCAGGGGGAAGGTAGGCGAACAGCAGGTTGGGCTGAATATATTTAAGCTATCTAATAGGGCTTACAATTATTGACTAATTTTAATATATACTTTATCATATTTACGTCCACAGTACCTACTTAAGGAGAACTTTTGCCTACCATCATAACGTTGTGTCAGCGAAGCTGGCAACCACCAGACGAAGGTGTTGTGACTGGCCAAGCAACGACAACTGTCGCGATGACAGAGTGGGTGATGGAACTCACCCCGGGCATCATCAATAGCTACGATGCACGAGATGGTGTTGATGAGATTGCGCATGATCAGGTATGGGCTTACTATCCACTCATGCACAGACCCACCAACGGTGCCGATGTACTCATTGTGGCTAGGGTTCCAGATGTTGATCTGAGCTTTGCTGATAGAGAATGTCGCCGCAAGTACTTCAGAGACGCTTACCGCCACGAGCTCAGGTATCAGCTACGGAGCAATAATGATCACCTAATCATGCCCCATTGGGAGATCGAAGTAATTCCCGAGCTCTCTAGCGGATACGGGCACAACTTCTACCTAGGTGTAGAATACAGCTGGTAATTATCAAGCCCCTCCGGGCTCTTCACTCATAGGAGTGGGGAGGTTCCCGCGAGGGGCCTCTTCATATCTGAAAACATAATGATTGTAACTGTAAGTTGTTAAATATTGATTTTAATATAAATTTATGCTAATATAGTGTGCGTTCTCAAAAAGAGAACACTCCTGCCCAACAGACCAACTAGTTAAAGGAGGTTAGCGCAGTGAAGCTAATCCGACTTCCAGACCCCACGCCCGATATGTGGATTGGTGATTTCACACAGATCATGAGAGCCACTTCAGGCGGTATTTGTGCCACTCCCAAAAACCCTCAGTTCGGGAACTTCTGGGCCGATCGCCCATGCTCGGTCTTTCAGCACAAATGGCGAACTCTTGCTGTAACTGAAACCGACACTCAGTGGCCCCGTCGAATCAACCGGTGCCAGCGTTGCGGGTCACAGGTTCATCAGGACATTACGGTTTCGCCCCCACGGCGAGGCAGTATCTAACAACTGCCCCTGCGGGCTCAACACTCAATTCAAGTGAGTGAAGAGCTCAAAGGGGCTTCTTCATGTTTATATTATTTTAAGATAGTTCAGCAATCCGTCTCGATAGCCCGCCCATTATTGACATATATTTGTAATTGCTCTACTATATGGTCGTCCATAGAACCTACTTAGGGAGAACCATTGCCTACCATCAACTACGGTAAAATAATCGATAAAGTTCATTTTCTCGAACCCAACGAAACTGTGTTTTATACTGTATTGAAAAGTGGGCGTCGAGTATTTATTACCTACAACGGTTTCAACAGCAATCCTCTAGATCCCTATGAGTCTGATGGAGAACGTATATACTACACCAAGCTGTATGAAGTTTTCGCTCCAGCCAACCTAGAAGACAGCGAGCGGGAGGAAGTGGAGGCACTATTGGATCGTTACAAGAAACTCGAGGTTTTTGTTGCTGCGGTTGAGACTAGAGAGCTCAGGCTTGTCGCTCTCGATGCACCTGTTCCGTGGTTGGCAAACTCTCCGGCCTGTCGCTAGCCCCACAACTGCTCCCGAGGCTCTATATTTGCTTTTAATGCATCTAGAGAGCCTCGGGGGATTTTTTATAACCGCATAGATTGTTTATTAGTTGACAATACTATAATAATAGTATAATATCATGTAGTTCTGAGTTTCTCAGAAGATCTTCACATCCAAATACAACCACTCCTAAAGGACGGTGCATCAAATGATTGCGTCAACCGAACCTCAATTTCTATACCCGAAGTCCCGCCAGTATCCATTCGATGAGGTATGCGAGCAGATTGTTCGCGCTCTCGAAGAGCGCGGCTGGGATGTTCCTGGCCTCACCATCAACTTTGGTGTGTATGGTGGTGAAGCAGAGAAATACCGTCTGGTTCGCTCAATTGTTGGCGACGACTTCGTTTTGCACTTTGGCCGCCCGCAAGGACGACTAGGGCGCTACAACGATACGGCTGCAATCAGCGATATCAAAATTCCTCGTAAAGAGATCCATGTTTACGAGGATAACTCTGGCCCAAGCCTCTACGTTTACGTTGGCCGAAACTGGGCTAAGGACAAGCAGCGCTTCTTCGGTAGCCTAAAGGTTAACAGCAAGCTTCATGGCGAGCCTCGTCTGTACCTCTGGTACAAAGGTGGCTGCAACTGCCAGAGCGCCCGAGGTGCGAGCTTTGAGGCCACCGGTTTTTTGACGGCTACCTTAGCGGGTGACGCAAAGGCTTTGGCAGCAATGAGCCATACCCATCCCGGGCGCCTTGCCCCATTGCTCATCGCCAATAGCGATCTTGGTAGGGAATACTCACCAAAGGGCAAAGAGCCTGTTAGCTATACAACTGAAGAGGTATTTGCCGAGTTCACTCAGTACCTCAGAGATGCAGTACTGAGGATGATCTTGGCGGCACCTTTGTTTAGCTCGTAAGATAGTCACTAGAGGCTGTTTTGAAGGATGTGGCACCGCCCCGTGTTATTAGCACGGGGTGGCCCACCCCAAGATTTCAAATTATTTGAAGTTTTAGGTTGGGAGATGATTTTGACTATAGACTACCTGCAGTGCCTTTGTGGGGTCCGTTTATTGCATCTTATTCTTATTAATAATCATAAATATTTAACTATTCATATTATATTATTGTATATTTATAAAAAAAGTGATATTATATGTTTCGACCCAATTGTTCCTACCAAGAGAGGCAAACATGTATATATTGCTTACAGCTTTTTTGATAACAGTGTGTATAGTAATGCACGAAGCTGGCCATGCATATTGCATGAAGATCCATGGGATACAAATCAAGAGAGCGGGCCTGGGTTTTGGTCCAGGCATTAAGGTATTCTCAAAAAGGCTAGGTTACCCCATAAAATTTGGGATTATTTTGCTAGGTGCATTCGTAGAACCACAAGATGGAGAAATGAATCGCCTCAAAACTATGCCATACAGAGTGCAGGCCGAGATTTATGGCGCTGGTGTAATTGCCAATATCGTATTTAGTATGGCTATTGCAGTATCTCTAAATACGCTAGCCGTTTTACAAGGAGATCTGTCTGGCGGCATTTTCTTAAGTATTGCAATATTTGCAGCACTAGCAGCTTTAGCTTGGTTTAAACGTTGTTTTTTTTCTATGTACTTGACGCCAGTTATAGGTATGTTATTCCTGGCTTTTCTAGTATATATTCTGTTTTTTAACAGCACGCCAAACAGCTCAGAAGTGTCAGGTCCTGGCGGTATTGTAGAAATTGTTGGTATGGCCAATTCTTTTGAGTACGGCATGATTATTGCAATGGTCATATCTATCAATATAGCACTCTTCAATATGTTGCCGTTTGTGCCTCTTGATGGTGGTAGAATATGCTCGGCTCTAGTTCGGCAATACAGCAATAGTATTGCTATTATTTTTGAGGGGGTAAGCCTGGCAAGCTTCATCGGGCTAATTGCCTACATCTTTATCGTTAATTTCTAAAATTACAACCGCTAGTAAAATAGCGGTTTTTTTAATATAAAAAAGCATAAGAATCTTATTGACTTTTGAATAACTATTTGATACGATAAGGGTAACTTCAGAGGTGAAGCCAGATAAGATTTTAATAAATCAAAACAAAAAATAATATAAAAACAAAAAGGAGGGCAACTAATGCAAGTTGCAATGCTAACATATTATCAAGTCACCAGACCACGCAAGGTAAAGGTGAGGGTGGTTAAGGCACACGATCAAGTGCCTTATTTGGGTAGCGAAAACGTACTAGATATTCGCTCAATCTCGCAAAAAGGCAAGACTAAGTTTGGTAGATCGTTTTTCTTAAGCCCTAATGAACGTAAAATAACCGAGTATGAAGCTTGGCAAAAGCTTTCTAAACGGCTTCAAAAGCGTATTCCTTAAATACACACCATACAATCAATCTAACCTGAAATATGGTAAAATATGAGTTGCTTTACAAAGATAGTGAGTAGCTCATATTTTTTTGTGTAAATATTTAGTACGCCACCTTAGCTCAGTTGGTAGAGCGATGCTTTCGTAAAGCATAGGTCGCCGGTTCAATCCCGGCAGGTGGCTCCATACTACCCTAAATAGCGGTATTTTAAGTAACAAACCAGGGCTACCTAGAGCGTTAATGAGGTATAATAACAACTATATTGGCATGCAGACACTAAAAAAAATTAAATCTGAATTATCTGGTCACAATTTCTTCAAGGATGGGTGGCTACTTGGCTTTGTAGTGCTTATTGTGGTTGCCGATAGCTTCTTAATGATCTGGTCGGTTAGTCATATACATCGCTCTAGCATTGAATTGCCGGTTAGATTTACATCACTGTCCAATTTCGACCAGCTGGGCCCCTGGTACCAAATCTACCAGATACCTGCAATTGCTATTATGGTGACTATAATTAATGTATTTTTAGCTATCTTGTTACACAGAAAAAACCGCATACTTAGCATTTTCTTGTTAATTTCTGCACTGATGGTGTCAATTTTAGCTATTGCAATTTTACTTGGCTTTACGGTTATAAAATATGGCACAAACTAAGACTATAAATATCTCAAAACCTGAGCGATTTGCAGACACGCATACTTTTTATCGTATTTTTGAAATATTACCAGGTTTAGTTACCTGGATATTTTTACTAAGCCCTATTTACTTGAGTTTTTTGTGGCCAATTGCTGTGGCTTATTTTATAATCGCCTTCGATCTGTTCTGGCTACTCAAATCTGTACGTATGAGCTATTCACTAGTATTGGGCTATAGAAAAATGCGCGAAACCGAGGTGATTGATTGGAGCGCTCGCTTGCTTCAGCTTGACAATCTAGAACCTACTCTAGCGCACGCTCAAGATAGATTAGCTCACTCATTGACAAGAAACGCCTCAAAGACCCACATAAAAAGCTTAAAGAGTGAAGTTGAACGTCTCAAATTATTGCTTGAACACAAGTCTACTAATATATCGCCCAAAGAAATCTATCATCTGGTGATAATGCCGCTATACAACGAGCCGATCGAGATTATTCGTCCGGCTATGAAGGCCTTAATAGACTCTGAGTACGACAACAAAAAAATTATTTTTGTATTTAGTTATGAAGAAAGAGGGGGTGCTACAACCAAACAAACAGCTCTTAATCTAGAAAAGGAATATAGCAAACACTTTGGGCAGTATATTACTTACTGCCACCCCGATAATGTTGTTGGTGAGCTTAAAGGTAAAGGCGCAAATATATCATTTGCAGCCAAAAAAGTGCTTAAACAAATTAAGAAAAACAAAATAGATCCAAGTAATGTAATAATTACTACAATTGATTGCGACCATCGAGTGCACCACCAGTATTTTAGCCGTTTAACCTACGCTTATTGTATTAATCCCAATAGAAAACACAGCTCTTTTCAGCCGCTGGCACTATTTAACAACAACATTTGGGATGTGCCAGCCCCAATGCGCGTGATAGCCACCAGCAATTCTTTTTGGGTCATGATAGAAAGTGTGCGCCAAGGTCGACTGCGTAATTTTGCCTCGCACGCTCAGAGCTTAGATGCCCTTATAGACACTGATTTTTGGTCTGTTACTAGCCCAGTTGAGGACGGCCACCAGTTTTATCGCAGTTATTTTGCCTTTAACGGAGACTATATGGTAGAACCGCTATTTCTGCCTATCTACCAAGATGCTGTATTGGCGCGCAATTATCGCCGCACTTTTATAGCTCAATTCAAGCAATTGCAAAGATGGGCTTACGGAGTAAGCGATTTCCCATATGTTGTAAAAAACTCTGTAATAAATACCAATATTCCCTGGAGCAACAAACTACTGCAAATTGGCCGATTGTTTGAAGGGCACTTTAGTTGGGCCACAGCACCACTAATCCTTACCTTTGCAGCATGGACACCACTTTTTCTTAATGCTTCATTTAATAGGCAGGCTATAGCACACCAGCTACCTATTGTGGCCTCTAATATTCTCACTATAGCCATGGTGGGCCTTATAGTGACTATCTGGATAAGTTTTATCATGCTACCCAAACGCCCCGAACATATTAAGCGTCATAGAATAATTTATATGGTGTTACAGTGGGTACTGGTGCCAATTACTGCGATAGTATTTGGTGCATTTGCCGCCATAAGTGCACAGACTAGATTGATGTTTGGGCGCTACTTAGGCTTTGTAGTGACCGAAAAGGCGGTAAAAAAGTGAGATATTTAATCGCTCTTATTGCGAGTTTTGGCCTTGCGGTATTGTTTGTACCGCTGGCCAAAAAAGTTGCATTTAAGGTGGGTGCGGTAGATATGCCGCAAGAAAATAGCCGCAAAATCCACACCAAGACAATGGCCAGAGGCGGCGGCGTGGCAATTTACTTAGCCTTTTTAGTCACCACCTTTATTATGATTAGTCAGCACAATTTGCAGTATTGGGGGCTTATTGTGGCTAGCACAATCGTGCTGGTACTAGGCTATGTAGACGATATCAAGAGCCAAAAACCTTGGTTAAAACTATCTTTTCAGGTGCTGGCAGCTATTATTGCCTTTAGCATTTTTGGTATACGAATTGAAGCCGTTACCAATCCTATTGGTGGCCAAAGTTTTGTGTTTACCGATCCAACACTAAGCATTAGCGTATTGAGCCACATAGTTAGTATTAACTTGATTGCGTTGTTTTTCACCACGCTTTGGCTAGTAGGTATGACCAACACAATGAATTTTGTTGATGGCATAGATGGTTTATCTGGTGGAATAGCTGCCATTGCTGCGGTGGTAATGTTTTTCTTAGCTCTTAGTCCAGAAGTCAATCAAAACCAAACGGCACTAATATCTATTGCTTTGGCTGGTGGCTGTATGGGTTATTTGGTGTACAATTTTCACCCCGCCAAAATATTTAATGGCGATTCAGGAGCGTATTTTTTGGGAATGAGTCTGGGTATAATAGCTATTTTCTCTGGTGGTAAACTGGCTACCGCTGCATTGGTACTAGGGGTACCTATTATCGATGCGGTATGGGCAGCATTAAGACGTATTTTAAGCGGCCGATCACCATTTACGGCCGACAGAGGCCACCTACACTTTTTATTACTAGATGTAGGCTTCTCACAGCGTCAAGCCGCACTTATTATTTACGCTCTTTGTATTACCTTTGGAGTTATAGCTCTTATCGCATCACCAACTCAAAAAATAGTTGCTATTTTTTCGTTAGTGGTGCTATTAATGTTAATATTTTTGTTGTTATCTTTGGTTATCAAGCGCAAGCGCAGCCTTTCTTGATTGACATCCGCTGGCCAGCTATGGTACACTATTTTTCAAGAGGGTAGTAAATTATGAATGGTAAGAACCTTCAAGAATTGATAAAAAATTTGCAAGTCTTTTACAAGTGTCCTTCATGCGGTTCACAATATAAGCATGAAGATATTACTTTTTTGGGGCGAATAGATGAACATTGCTTTATGCAACTCAGTTGCACCACATGTTCGTTGCCAATACTGGCAACAGTGCTGCTAAGTGGTCAGCTCAAGCCCAAATCAACAAAAACCCAGAAGTATTATGGCAGTAATGTTCGTAAAAACGATTTGGCTAGGGGCGAAAGGCAGAGATTTTCTACATATTCTGCCATAAGCTCCAAAGAAGTAGCTGAGCTACACCTTTATCTTACCAGTCACAAAACTGACCTCAACACTCATTTTTAATAGGCAATTCTAAAATATTATGGATAAAACAACCCTTATTGGCCAGACACGTGATGTGTTTGGTAAAAAATTATCTGCTCAGCGCAAATCTGGTAATCTACCAGCTATTGTGTATGGTCAAGACAAAGAAAACGAACCAATCTTCTTAAACGCTCACGAGTTTGGTCGAATTTTTGCCGCTGCTGGTCACAATACCATACTTGATCTAAAGATAGATCAAGACAAATCTGCCAATGTACTTATACAGGATGTTGAGCACAACCCAGTAACCGGCGATCTTACTCATGCCGATCTTTATAGAGTTAATATGAGCCAATCTATTCGCACCACCGTACCTCTAAGCTTTACGGGCGATGCTCCTGCCGTTTATCAGCTTGAGGGCACATTACTAACCAATATAGAAGAAGTAGAGGTAGAAACGCTCCCAGCTAAGCTCCCGGCTAGTATAGAGGTAGATATTAGCGGGCTTGATGACTTTGAAAAATCTATTCACGTTCGCGACTTGGTTATACCAGAAGGCGTAGAAATATTTATAGATGGCGAAGAGCTTGTCGCCAAGGTAGAGGCACCACGCTCACAAGAAGAAATAGATGCACTCGATGAAGATATCGTAGAAGAAATACCTGCCGAAGAAGGTGAGGAGGGGGCTGAAGGCGCCGAGGGCGAAGCTACCGAAGGTGGCGAAACTAAGCCTGCTGACGACGAGGCATCAAAAGAAGCTGGCAAAAAAGACTAGTAATAAAGCTAATACCAAAATTAAACACCCTCCTAGAACAATCGAGGGTGTTTTTGTATATATACAAAATAAAAACTCCTAAATTCTTAGGAGTTGAGCAATTCTATAGTTGCTTGGGGCATTGGGTATAGAGGAAGGCCGTGCGATCCGGTATTACCTAGCCACAGGCTGTTGGCATAGACGATGCAGTTTCCTTTTTCGTCTCGCTCTTGAATCAAATGGGCGTTTCTTACCACCTTATTGGGTGGGCAGGCTATTACATACCACAGGTCAGATTCTTGGCCAATTTCGTCTACGGCGTTTTCACCAGTTACCTCGCCAATCACGAGCACCCTATCTGCATAATCCAACTTATGAAATGCAGATATGTATCCGCCAGGATATCTTGCGAAACGCTTAGGATCTAACTCGAGCGGCCAGCCATCAGTAACGGCCCAATCCTTACCGCCACGCTTGGGGGCGGGGTTGAGCGGTAGGTAACATGGTCTACCGCAACCCTCAAAGTAGTAAAAATTCGGCGTTGCATAGAATGGTTCACCGCGTATCATACTAGATATATCGAAGAATCCAGGTCTAGTTCCATGTCGTCTTCGACATCTCTGATAGAAACGCCCAAGTTTGCGTTTTAGGAGCCTCAACATTTTCACCACTTCCTTGTAGTTTTGGGTGGTAGTTGACGAACAAATTATACATTTATTAGTAACATTAATCAACATAATCTTATGTAATAGCTAATGAATTAACAAAATACACTACTAAGGGTAAAATAATAATTAGCCTAATAGTAGGCATAATATGCATATTGAACAAATATACATAATGAATAAATAATTAGAACTAATAGAAATGTTTATAGCCTCTCAATAAAAGCAAACCTAGTTAGTTTTTAGTCTTCATGCCATTTTAATACACACAGATTCAATATAAGACTCTTCGCGCTATGAGTCCTATACTATGATCTTTTAGTTCTACTTAGTTAGTCCTTACTTCTACTTAGTATTAATCTAAAAAATATCA
>CAYMHI010000006.1:0-6316 GCA_964390265.1 uncultured Candidatus Saccharibacteria bacterium
TGGGGTTAACACTTTTTACACGAAATTAATTCTCCATTCTTCGTCATCCTGAACTTGTTTCAGGATCTCAAGTTAACAACTGCCACCCATGAGATCTCTCGGCTAGCTCGAAATGACAAGGAATAAAAATATCCTTGTATTTACCCGCCCTATATGCTATTATTCTATAGATATGAAAGCTAAAATTCACCCAAACTATATAGCCACCAAGGTAACTTGTGCCGGTTGCGGTACTACTTTTGATTCGCACAGCACTGTTTCTGAGATACACGTAGATGTATGTAGCAACTGCCACCCTTTTTATACTGGCAAACAAAAGCTTGTAGACACTGCTGGTCGAGTAGACCGCTTTAAGGCCAAACAAGCCGCTGCTGGCGCCAAAAAAGACGCTCTAGCCAAGAAAGGCCAAAAAGCCCTAAGTAGAGCTGAAGCCAAAGCCATGCTACAAGCCGACGAGCAAGTGAGCGCCAAAAACACCAAGGATGTCAAAAAAGACGCTAAAAAAGTTCAATCTCAAAAAACTGACGATAAATAACTAATATTTACTTAAAAATACTGCTTTAAGGTATAATAAACCATTATATAAGCAGTATTTTTTATTAAACTTTACTAAACACTATGGAAACAACCGAACAAATTACCAAACTACAAAAAGCCCTTGCGGACGTAGATACAGAGCTAGCTAAGCCCGATGTTTACGCTAGCCCCAAAGCTGGTGCGCTAGTTAATAAACAGCGAGATCTTAGAGCTAAACTTGAGCTTTTTGAGGCAATAGCCAAAACCCAGAGCGATATTGCCGAGGCCAATGCAATGCTTGTCGAACCAGAAATGAAAGAGTTGGCTCAAGAGACCCTCGCAGAGTTACAGCCCAAACTAGAAAAGTTAATTTCTGAGGCCAAAGTTGCTCTTTTGCCCACCGACCCCAATGAGTATAAAAACGCTATTGTTGAAATACGAGCTGGCGCTGGTGGCGACGAATCTAGCCTATTTGCTAGCGAGCTACTGCGAATGTACTCGCGTTACGCCGAAACGCACGGGCTAAAGGTAGAGCTACTTAGCGAAAGTGCCGGCAGTAGTGGTGGTTATAAAGAAGTTATAGTATTAGTCAGCGGTGAGAGGGCTTATGGATTGCTTAAATACGAAAGTGGCGTGCATAGAGTACAACGCATACCTGCAACCGAAAGTGCTGGTCGCATACATACTAGTACTGCCACAGTAGCAGTACTGCCTGAGGCTGAGGAATCTGAAATAGAAATAAATCCAGCCGATCTACGCATAGACGTATTTAGAAGTGGTGGCCATGGCGGGCAAAGTGTTAACACTACAGATAGCGCAGTGCGTATTACCCACATTCCAACTGGTATCGTGGCTACTTGCCAAGACGAAAAGTCGCAACTCAAAAATAAGCTCAAAGCTATGGGAGTACTACGTTCGAGGCTAGTTGATCTCAAATTGCAAGAAGAAGCCAAGCAACTTGGCGACAGTCGGCGCTCACAAATAGGCACTGGTGATAGATCAGAGAAGATTCGCACCTACAATTTTCCGCAAGACAGGCTTACCGATCACCGCATTGGCTACACTACGCATGGTCTTCCAAAAATAATGGACGGTGACTTAGACGGTATTTTTGAGGCGCTACGCAATGCCGCGGTAGAAAAAGCAATTGAGAGCCAAGCGTGACAATAGCCAAGGTTATTCAAAATACAACTAAAAAATTCAAAGCAGCTGGAATCCCATCGGCTAAGCTAGATGCCGAACTACTTTTGGCTCATGCTATTAACAAAAATCGTGAATATTTAATAACCCACGACGATCAGGTGTTGTCAGATAGTGAAATAGCCCAATTTGAAGAGTATGTTTCACGTCGGCTCAACCGAGAACCGGTATGTTACATCACAAACAAGCTAGAATTTTATGGTATAGACTTTTATGTAGACAACCGTGTACTTTCGCCCCGAGTAGAGACTGAACTTATCGTTGAGCAAGCTATAAAATGCCCGCCCAAAGATTCGCGACTAATCGATATTGGCACCGGCTCGGGTGCTATCGCTATTGCGATTGCCAAGCACCGACCAGATCTACACATTACTGCCACCGAGGTGTCGCAAGACGCGCTCGATGTAGCCAAACTCAATGCTACTAAATTATTGGGCGAAAACCACCACATAAATTTTGTACTAGCCGATATATTTGAAGGTATTAAGGGGCAATTTGAAACAGTAGTGACTAATCTCCCCTACGTGTCAAAAGATTATCTACCACAAATGAAGCCCGAGGTGCAAAAAGAACCGGCTATTGCTTTGTTTGGTGGGTCGGGCGATGGATTAGATCTATATAGAAAATTTTACAAACAATTACCAAGCCATATACAGGCAGGTTCGAGAGTGTACCACGAGTCTGACCCCTGGCAGCACGATGAATTAAAAAATCTTGCCAAGCAAGCCGGGCTCAAGCCTATGCTAGAAGACTACTTGATTTTGGGTTTTGAAAAGGTATAATACTTGCTAGTACCTACCAATCTCTAGAGGAGAAGAGTGAATGAACCGCACTGTTTTGTTAGTTATCAGCTCATTAGTTAGTTTGATTTCAATAGTGGTGGCTGCTAATGCATTTGAGCACCACGATAACTACAAATTTGTGTTAGTTGTTGGCTTGTCTTTACTCATGTGGTGGTTCTTGTTAATTGACGTATTGCTAAGTATATTGAGTGCAATTCGAAACAATGCAAGCATTGCCGATCCCGAGGAGACGCCGTGACCTATCGCTTTGCAATCACTCTGGCCACGCCAGCACCAGTAGAGGCAGTTCTAGATAGAGCTGAATCGCTGCAAGCCATTGAGCTTGCTAAAGCCTTCCTTGAGTCTCAGGGTCATGAAGTAGAGATTGATTTGGAGCGAGAAGGCGAGCACGAATATGTTCTAATGATTGGTGTAGAAAAGATCAGCGCTCATTGGCCCAGGTTTAACCGTAAACTATACATCTGCAAAGACGGCGTACCTACTCTTTGGCGGTGCTATCATCACCAATTCTTTGCTCTTAGCCAAATGCCGACTGTAATCGAAGAAATTCTCAAGAGCGATCTTGATAATCTTGAGTTTCATAGCCGCAGACTTGCAGCCAGCTAACTTTATACCCGAATAATTATTCGGGTTTTTCATTACAAGCTTTGTGGTGCCTCGGCCAAAGTAACCTTTATTTGTTGTTCTTTGCCGTCTCTATAAATAGTAAGCGTAACTGCATCACCCACGCTGTGTTGATTGATAAGGCTTGAAAGCGAATTGTTGGCATCTATCTTGGTACCATCTACGCTCAATATTATGTCGTCATCACGCAAACCAGCCTTATCGGCCGGGCTACCACTTTGCACCCCGCTCTGTCCTTGACCACCTTGTATATAAGCGCCGTAATCTACGCCCAGATTGTTGGCTTTGGCAATTTCAGAAGTAATTGCCACGTAGCGCACCCCTACATAAGCCCGTACAATCTTGCCGTTTTGTTCAACGGTAGCAATATCGCGCTTGGCCTCATTGATAGGAATAGCAAAACCAATATTTTGTGAGCCTTCTCCGGCTACTGCGGTATTAATTCCAATTACCTGGCCTTCCACATTTACTAGTGGTCCGCCAGAGTTGCCAGGATTGATAGCTGCATCGGTCTGAAATAAGTTTTGCAAACTCTCAGTTCCACCGCCATCGGCTGCGGTTACCGGGCGCGATTTGCCCGATATTACCCCGGTAGTGACAGTGTTTTGATACTGCCCCAGCGCATTGCCAATAGCAACCACAAACGAGCCCACCTCTACTTTGCTACTATCGCCTATCTCAGCCGGAGTAAGTCCGCTTGCGCCTTCAATTTTTAAAAATGCAATGTCGTTAACGGGGTCTTTGGCAACAAGTTTTACCTTTTCGTATCTCTTGCCATCTGAGCCTACTGCCACAAAAGTACTGCCGCCCTCCACCACATGCTTGTTGGTGAGTACCAAGCCATCGGCAGAGATAATAATGCCGGTACCTGCCCCTTGAGTGTTGGCGCTGCGGCCAAAGACGTCACGCCCCACCGATGAGGTGGTAATACTTACTACGCTAGGGCTAACTTTTTTTGCCACATTAATAGTTGCGTTTTGTTCACTTATCACTACGTTTTTACTTTGGGCAACGCCAAGCTTGGAGCTTAGCTGATGACTAGCCATATAGCTATAGGCCGCTGCACCAATAAAACCAAATATTAATGCTGCAAACATTAATACAATGATGGCTTTAGGATTTATTACTGAATTGGTTATTGCAGTGGTTGAGCTACTTTTAGTTTCATTCATAATTCTATTTGTTAGGTCGTTGCAATAATATTATACCAATCTGAGATTATCCTGGAAACTTCCTTCTGCGCTGGCTATATTGCTACCGCCCACTTACTTAGCAGTAGTAGTGCAATAAATATAACTGCCGTTACACTAATATACTCAAACAACAAACTACGTTTGAGAGTGTTTTGTTTGTAATGATAGTACAGGCCACCAAAACCGTATGCCAAGGCTCCAACTATCAGAGCCGATTGGCTAAGTAGGAGTGAAGTTTGAGGGATGTGGTAGAGGTTGATCCATACGCTTGTTACCCAAAATATCTCTAGAACTATCAGGCTCCAGACGCTAGCTATCACGTAGGGCTTGTTGGTAAAACTTAGCAGCCAAGCCAGCGATAAGAAGAAAGCCGTCAACCAAACACCCAACATTATCAGTACAGTTGGCCAGTGCCAGTAAGCCAGCATTAAACTAGCTAGTGTTAGCCCAAATATTACCATTGCTATGTGCAAAACATTTACAAATATTACGTTGGGTTTGTTGCGTACCTCTTGCAGTAGCAAACCCATATAGCCCACTCCTACCAAGCCGCACAAAGCCACAAACCAAATTATTGGTATTAGAAATATTACGTGAATTGTAAAAATATAGGCGTACAGAATTAACAGCCAAAGAGTTGGTCTTATAAGCGAGGCAACTATATGCGCCCGTTTACGACTAATAAGTATTTTGTTTAGTACCAGGTAGTTGATTAAGATTACTAGGGGTATTATGAGAAGTTGGTAAGCCGAGTAATACATTAGTGCAATAGCAAATATTGTTACACCAAACCCAGCGGCCAAGATTAGACGTTGGTCGTGGGTAAATACCTCTATTCTTTTTAGTTGATCTCTAAGTTTGATAATCAGCTCCAATAATTATTTGTATATCGGCTGGAGGTGGCGTGTTGACATCTATACCGGCTTGAGTGGCAGTAATACCCAGTCTTTTTTCTAAATACTGAACAGTATAGGGCTTTTTGCCGCCCGAAAAATCAATAATTTGAGTTTTCTTAATGTTAGATGTCGCTGCTGGTACCACCGATATTACGTTATAATTATAACTTTTTAGTAGATCTGATGCTAGCTTAGCCTTTGTAGTATTAGTAGTGCCGTTAGCTATTTGAATAGTTGCTGCTTCTTGCTTAATATAGCCGTCTACAAAAATACTTCGCACGTAGGCCTGGATAGCTGAATATTTACCCACACCTGCACTCGGCACTACTACACTCGCACCAGCAATATCTGAAGTAACTACTAAGTTATTAGTTGTATTATCTAATACATGCGTAACTATTTTGGTCTGATCGATGTCTTTGGCAATATTAGCCAGTTGACTTATCTCACCTAGCTGTAAATCGGTGCGGATATTATTACCAACTACCCCTAGTAGTTCTTTTATTTTTAGGGGGTTTTTTAAGATATTTTGTTTTTCGGCTTTCTCCCTAATAGATACCAAAACGTCCTGTTGGCGCTTAGCGCGACCGAAATCGTCACCACAATTGCCTTTGCGACAACGCACGTATTTAAGAGCCGCGCTTCCATTAAGATGTTGGGGGCCAGCTTGCAAGCTGAAGCCACAGTAACCGTTAACGTCGCGGGTGCAAGGATATTCGGGATCGAGCAAATCCTCTTTGACGTTTACATCCACCCCGCCTACCACATCAACCACCTGTTTTAGAGCAGTAAAGTCAGCTCGAATAAAATAGTGAATTGGAATACCTAATACTGCCGACACTGTCTGCTTGGTCAAATCTGGCCCACCACCCTCTTTGGCTTGTTCACCAAAAGCATTGGCATTATTTATTTTACTATAACCTTGATTGCCGATTTTAACATACAAATCACGAGGTATTCCTAGCATTGCAACATCGTGAGTCTTGGGGTCATAACTAGCAACTATTAGTGTATCGCTAAGTTTTTCACCATCATGTCCGGAATCACCAACACCCATCAGTAGTATATTAACCCTACCATCTCC
>CAYMHI010000006.1:6326-57616 GCA_964390265.1 uncultured Candidatus Saccharibacteria bacterium
TCGGCGTACTCTGACTCCACCTCGAGCAACACGCCTTCACCCTTGAGCTTTTCAGGCTTAATATCTTCATTTTTTAGACCCTCTGCTGAAATACCGGTGTTTTTTTGAATTACCTTGCTAACCGAACGATAGGTGGTATAGGCGTAAGCACTCGATGCAACCAAGCATATCAAAAAAACTGCTAAGAGTATCTTGAGCCATATTCGTCTTTTTTTGGGTGGTTGTAATTTACTTTCAGAATTTTGAGATATCATAAGATTGCAATCTAACTAATTGTAGGCTAAACGCATAAACTATTATACCTTATTGCTTATGCATGTACGTCATTGGAGGTAATATTAAAATTAAATTCGACTTATAAGCTGTTATCTGCGTATAATACTATAAATGGATAGTAAAAACCAAAACACCGATTCAGATCCCAAGGCCGAAAAAACAAGCCATCATATTGGTCATGAGTTAAAATTAGGCGAAGAAATCAAACCACACGCCGAGACTAACCCGCAAGACGGAACAGTCATCAAAGACCATATAATGGTAACCGATAGTGACCAATACGAGAGTGATATAAGTAGCTTAAAAGAGCCATCCAACGATGAGCAAGAAGACGAGACACCTGAAAAAAAACACTCCATTATAAAAGAGTTGTTAATTTGGGCTGCTGTGACAATTGCAATTGTTCTTATTATTCAAAATTTTATTTTTCAGGCATTTTATGTGTCTGGAAACAGCATGGAACCAGATTATCATAACGATGACTATCTCATAATTTCTAAAATACCTCTCACTACTTTTGATATTGGCAAATTTTTTGGGCAAAAAAATATCAATATCAACCGCGGGGATGTACTGGTGTTTCGCTATCCAAATGCTCCAGAAACATTCTTTATTAAGCGCGCTATTGGTTTACCCGGTGAACGAGTTACTGTAAAAAATGGCGTGGTCACTATTTATAATGACAAAAATCCACAAGGTTTGGTATTAAAAGAGTCTTATATCGATTCTCAATACGTCACTCAAGGTGATATCGACGAGGTGGTAGAACAGGGCAAGGTTTTCGTAATGGGCGACAATCGTAGCCCGGGCGGTAGCTTTGACTCGCGCGAGTGGGGCCAATTGCCCCAGGGCAATATTACTGGCTTTGCTGCCTTGCGACTTTTACCGGTAAGTACACTAAAATTTATTACCGACCCCACATACTCTGAACAATAATTTTTAACTAATAATAATTGTTTTATACTGTCGGTTCAGTACCGGTAATAGTGGCAAAAATACGGGCCAGCTCTTCGTCTGAATAGTATTCTATTTGTAGCTTGCCGCCCTTAGCAGTTTTGTGAAGACTTACTTTGGTGCCTAAATATTTACCAAGGTCTTGGGTAAGCTTTCGTTGTGGTGCCTCGGCCTCTTTTACCTTGCTCCGTTTAATTTCTACGCCAGACTTAAATTCTCTAATTAAAGTTTCGGCGTGACGAACTGTTAAATTGTGCTTGATAATGTAATTGAGAAACTGATCTTGTTTGACTGGGTCGGTTAATGAAAGAAGGGTGCGAGCATGGCCTTCGGTAATAATACCCTCATTGAGAGCAGTCTTGGCCTTGTGGGTAAGGTTTTGTAAACGAATAATGTTAGTAATAGTAGATGTTGCCTTACCCACCGACTCACCAATTTTTTCGTGAGTCATATTAAACTGATCAACTAATTTTTGGTATGCCACTGACTGCTCTAATGGTTTTAAATCTGAACGCTGAACATTTTCAATTAAGGCTACCTCGAGCTGTTGTTGCTCATTATAGGTACGCACTATTACTGGTACACTAGTAAGCCCTGCCAGTTTGGCGGCACGCAAGCGGCGCTCACCAGCTACTAAATTGTATTTCCAGTCGTTTTCTGCGGTAACAATAAGTGGCTGTATAATACCGTATTGTTTAATGCTCTCGGCCAACTCTTGCAGCTCTTCTTCTTCAAAATCGGTACGGGGCTGGTAGGGATTGGCGTCAATGTTTTCTATAGGAATCTCAGTAACAGTCTTACTACTTACGCGCACCTCTTGTGGAAGTGTGTCAGATGCAAACTCATCCACCTGATCAATTTGATCTGGAATAAGTGAATCTAGGCCCTTGCCCAGTCTACTGCTACTTGCTTGGTTGTTCGACACGCCTAGTGATCTCCTTAGTAAGCTTTTTATATGCGAATGCACCTCTGCAAAACTTATCGTAAGCATAAATGGGTTTGCCGTGCGACGGTGCTTCTGCTAATCGTATATTGCGCGGTACTGTAGTGTCAAATAATAACTTGCCAAAATGCTTGTTGAGCTCACTCATCACCGCCGAGCTTAGGCTGGTGCGACCATCGTGCATAGTTACTACCACACCCAGCAACTTTAGACTGGGGTTGAGTGCGGCACGTACTCGCTTAACAGTATTTAGCAGTTGGCCCAGACCTTCTAAGGCATAATACTCGGCCTGTGCAGGTATAAGTAAATAGTTAGCTGCTACCAAGCCGTTAATTGTGAGTAGCCCCAAGGATGGTGGGCAATCAATAATTATATAATCATAATCAAGCCCTTGAAGAATAGTTTTGAGTACAAACTCTCGGCTTTGGCGACGCGCCAGCTCAATCTCGGCAGCGGCGAGGTGTGAGTTGGCCGGTAAAATTGCCAGGTTTTTATACTCAGTTTCAACAATACAGTTTTGAGCTAAAACACTCCCTTGCAACACATTGTATATACTGTGCTGCAACTCGGCTTTATTAATGCCCAATCCACTCGAGCTATTTCCTTGAGGGTCTAAATCTATCAATAGAGTAGATTTACCCATTTTGGCTAAATAAGCCGCAACATTGATTGCAGTAGTTGTTTTGCCCACGCCGCCTTTTTGGTTCGCAATTGCAATACAATGCGCCACTTTTTGTTTTGCCTCCCTCGGTGTATTATTCTTAAGTTAAGTGTAGCATATCTCGAGCATTTTTTTCAAGTAATGCGAAACTTTGGCGAACACTAGCACCAACTGTATCTCTACTCTTTACAAATAGCTGTATATTTGCTACAATTGTGCATTAGTAACCAATATCTATAAGGTATATACAAAAAAACTATGTTAGCAGTAATAGAAACCGGATCAAAACAATATATTGTAGAAAAAGGCCAAACACTTGAGGTTGAGCTTTTACATAACGAAAAACCAGAAGTTGAGTTTAAGCCTCTACTAATTATCGATGGTGAGAACATTAAGGTAGGTAAGCCAATTGTGGCCGGTGCTCTGGTAAAAGCCAGTGTTGCCGACGAAGTAGTAAAAGGTAAAAAGCAAGTAATATTGCACTACAAGGCCAAAAAACGACAAAGCACCAAGACTGGTCACCGTCAAAAGTACTCAGCCATTACTATTACCGATATAAAAGCTTAGAATTTCAAATAAATTACGCCCTCCAAGACATCCCAAACATGATTTGGATGAAATGATATCTATTCATATTTTTATTGATACATTTTTAAGATCTCAAAATCTTCTTTAAATGTAATTATTTGCAGGCTTCTACCAATGGATCACCAACTATACGTGCTTGCATCCAAGCCAAGGTGTCTTTTAAGCTGGCGTTCATAGTTTGATAATGATCTACTAAACCAGTAGGATTGTAGCCCTGTATCGCATAGGGGCTAGTATTGTATTCTTTTAAATTTACTTGGTTACCAGATTGGCATAACCTAACATAACTAGCACGGTTTTGGCGTGGCAATACAACGTTGTCGTGTAGCCCTTGATTAATTAACTTGGGTGTTGTGGTTTTTATTGGGCCAACTAGGTTTGACTCCATATCAGCCTGAAACTGTGAATATATAGGATTGCTAGCAATATTGCCGGACTGAGCAGCCTTAATAAACTCGGGTGTGTATATTTTGGCAGATCTATTAACGCCTATATTGTTGGGCCAGTATTGATTAACGCTGTCAATGCATTCCCTAGTAGAGTCGGCCTCAATTGTTTTGTTCCAGGGTGGCATAATAATCTTATTGACGGGATAGCTGCGCTTATACCAGTCTTGATAGCTAGTGAGTACGAATGGGCCAAACCAATTAATGTTGGCATTATTAACAATAGCATCTGTTAGTGTCTCGTTTACGCTAGTAACTGGGCCAAACCCTATACTGCCTTTTAATTTAATATCTGGTGCATACTTGTCTGCAATAGCATCGGCCCAGAATGCGGCGTGTCCACCTTGGCTGTAACCACCCGTAAAAATAGCCTCGTCATTGATACTGTTTTTGCTGCTATCTAGATTATACAAAGCTCTAATACCATCTAAAACAACCCTACCCTCAATGTCACCTACCATATAATGATGAACTCTGGCAGGATCTCGCATGCCCTCATAATCAGCTACCACTACCGCATACCCCTGGCTAGCGTATGCCGCCATTAGGCTGTCGTAATTTGCCCAATTTCTTTTTTGAGGTTGTTCCAAACTAGCAGCACAGCCATCGCCAATTCCAGTAGTACCGGTAGCAAAAGAAAGGACGGGTAGTTTTTTACCCTTGGCATCGGCGGGTAAATAAACCTTTGCATAAATTGGAATATCGCTAGTATTACCATCTGAGCTAGTATAGCTTATAACTTGTTTGGTCATACCGGTGTTTACTGGTAGATCAAAATTACGATTGGTTTGTTTTATTAAAGCTTGAGTTTGGGCAGCAGATAATACTTGCTCTGGCTCGGTGGAAATAATTTTGCCAGTTGTTATGGCCGGTGGTTTGGTTTGTTCTACCTGTTGTGCCGGGGTGTTGTGAATAACATTTCGGGCATCTACGTAGGCTTTCCAACGCAGCCATCCCCCCAAAGCAATCATAATAAATATTTCAATTCCTAGTATTATAAAAAGTTTTTTGTTTATTTTTTTATTATTAGATTTGCTATTAGCATCAGGTAGAGTTCTGTTACTTAGCGACTGTTTATTGGTATTATTACTCATATTAACGTGATTATTTTTTTTCATAATTCACCTTTTACCATTAAATACATATCTACATTATAATCTACGTTAGAAATTATTCTATCTATATTGTAACCAGCTCGCTCATAAAAATGCTGTTGATTATGGGTTACTAATTGAATTGATGCGACACCCCCTTTTTTTAATGTAAGTTCTGTTTCACTCAATAAAAGCTGTCCCAATTGTTTTTTGCGCAATACCGGATCAATGTATAACCAGTACAAAAAGGCTTGAGTATTGTCTTTTTGTATGCCCGCTATTGAATAACCTTTGAGGCTGTTACCATCATAAATGCCAGTATATAAGCGCTTGGGATGTAGAGCGCCAAGACATAGCCTTGTTACATTGTTAGTACGACGCACATTCTGACGATATTCAGGCGAAAAATATGCAAAATCTTTTTCTAGTGCTTGATCAAAGAGATTGTAGAGTTTACCTCCATGAACAAATGGTATTTTTTTGATAAGTATATTTGTCATATAAAGAATATGCCTAAGTGAATTAGTCGATGATATTGCAAGCTATAAATTGGCAATATAGTGTTCAGCCTCTAAGGCGGCTTTACAGCCCTCGCCGGCAGCTGTAATAGCTTGTCTATAGCGCGAGTCGGCAACATCGCCGGCAGCAAATACTCCAGCCACTCTAGTAGTTGTATCTGGCTTGGTCTTTAAATATTTTTTTTCGTCAAGTTCCAAAACACCTTCAAAGAGTTTTGTAGCCGGGGTGTGGCCTATAGCCACGAATAAGCCTTCACATTTAAATTCTGATATTTTATCATTTTTGGTATCTTTGAGCTTTACACCCTCTACAAAATCTTTACCTAATACATCTACAATCGTTGCATTCCAGATAATATTAATTTTCTTGTGTTCTTTTACACGGTCTTGCATAATCTTGCTGGCTCTAAATTCGTCGCGACGATGTACTATAGTAACTTTGCTAGCAAATTTTGCCAGCGTGAGAGCCTCTTCCATGGCGCTATCGCCACCGCCAGCAACCACCACATGTTTATCGGTAAAGAAAAAACCATCACAGGTAGCACAGGCCGAAATGCCCCTACCCATTAACCGTTGCTCGTTTTCTAAGCCCAACCAGTTAGCACTGGCGCCAGTAGAAATTATTATCGTCTTGGCGTTATACTCATCACCCCCTACCCAAACCTTTTTAACTTTGCCTTTAAAATCTATCTTTGTTACAAAGTCTGCGCGAAACTCGGTGCCAAAACGCAAAGCCTGTGACTTCATCTCTTTCATCAGTTCTGGACCCATAATGCCGTCTTTAAATCCTGGAAAATTCTCTACCTCTGATGTAAGTAGTAACTGACCACCCGGCGTATCACCTGCCAGCATAAGTGTCGATAAATTTGCTCTGGCGGTATAAATTGCAGCCGTGTAGCCAGCCGGACCGGCGCCAATAATAATTACATCGTACGATTTGTTCGATTGTTTGCTCATAGAAATCTTATTATACCAAAATAATTGGTGAATATTTATATTCGAATTAAAGTTTTAAAAATCTTTTATGGTCTAAGCGTACCAGCAAAAACTTGCCAAGCTAAAGCTGACTTTGCAACTAAGCTAAGAATAATGTAGGCTCGTTCGCCGTAAAGGTAATCGCGCCAAGGACCAATCTTTTTGTATTGCAATACCATATTGATAGCGAAACAATTGAAAAATATAAATAAGCTTACAAATATGTAGTAAACAAAGGTTGGTATTTTGGCATCACCTACGCCAAACTGCGCCGAAGCCCAAAAAGTTAGTGCTATACCTATCCATGGTATTATACCCGCCAAACTACCTATCCAAAAACTCAACCAACTAGTCTTTTTGGTAGTTTGATTATGCACTTCCATTATTAAGCCACACAAATTCATTACGGCTGTTAAGGCAAATAATGCTAGAAGCGTTACTATGTCATAAATACCTGTAAGCATGGCAATGGCTACTATCATAGTACTGGCACTTACGCTATATTCTATCCAACGAGCTCGGTTCATACCTTTTGCAAGATCGGCCTCATAGCCCTTGCGCCAAACTGTGGTGATTATTAAATGTGCAATTCCGCTCATAAACAAAAAGGCCACAACAAGGTAGGCCAAATTGATATTAAATAGCGTTTTGGTGACCGGCGCCAAAGTTCGAGTAGCTACATCAAACTGCAAAAAAGTAGTTGTTACGGGCAAAGTAAAGCTTTTACTCAAATACAATATTAATCCAGCTTGGGCAAAATGCAGTGCAGCCGCCACAAGATTTAAATTACGCAATTTTTTCATTGAAATTTTCGATTCAGCCACTATATGCTCCTTAAAAATTAATTAAATTTATTGTAACATAACTGCAATAGCTATGTGATATAATAAGGTTAGATTAATAAGGAGATAACTATGACAGGATTTGTAACAAACATTGAAAAAGATACTCTTGAAAACGACAATTTTCGTAAGGTGCTGTATACAGCTAAGCATATGCAACTGGTAGTAATGAGTATAAATGTAGGTGAAGAAATCGGTTTAGAAACTCACCCCGAGCACGATCAGTTCATTAGAGTGGATGCTGGCAGTGCTAAAGCTATTTTAAATGGCGAAGAATCAGAACTTACCGATGGTAGCTGTGTAATTATTCCGGCTGGCGTAGAGCACAATATCGTCAACACTGGCGAAGATAAACTCAAACTATACACTATCTACTCACCCCCAGAACACCCCGATGGTACAGTGCACGCCACTAAGGCCGACGCCATGGCTGACCCTCACGAACAGCACTAGGAGTTATAAAATTCCCACGGATACTGGCAGGTTTCTGATACAATAGAATCCTTATGCAAAAACTTTCAACTCAACAAGCTGAGGCCTTGAGCGCTATTGGTGCGTGGCTAAAAGCTTACGATAAAGACAAACAGCCAGCCTATCTGACCCTAGGTGGTTATGCCGGCACGGGCAAAACCACGCTTATAGCCTCACTAAGACAAGTTTTGGCTACTAATCGGCCCGAGATGCGCTTAGCTTTTGCAGCCTTTACCGGTAAGGCCGCTCAAGTACTAAAAAAACGCCTGCGAGAACAAAAGACTTTAAAACGTGGCGATTCGGTCTCTACCCTGCACTCACTTATTTACTATTCAGATAGCAAACCGGGCGACATACCTAGTTGGCGTAAAAAGTCTGAGATAAAGTACGACCTAATAATTATTGACGAGGCCAGTATGGTTAGCGAAGATTTATGGCGCGATTTGCTTAGTTTTGGTGTGCCTATTCTGGCCGTGGGCGATCATGGACAATTGCCACCAATTAATTCCGAGTTTAGCTTAATGGCAGAGCCTCAGCTACGATTAGAGCAAATATGGCGTCAAGCTGTAGACAGCCCAATTATTAAGTTAGCTACTAGTGCGCGTACAACTGGCAGAATAGACGTAGGTACTTATAGCCCTTATGTGCTTAAGCTCGACCGAGCCAATCCTGAAACAGGCGACAAAATTGAAGAAATACTACGTTCACATAATGCTGATACGCTGGTTTTATGCGGTTATAATCATACTCGCCAAAAACTTAATAACCATGTGCGGGAACTCAAAGGCTACGAATCTATTGAGCCATCACGCGGCGACACGATAGTTTGCTTACGTAACAGTCGAGAAAGTGGATTAAGTAACGGCCAAATAGGCACCATAGATATGATATCTGAAGCTGACAAGGACAAAAAGGGTGAGTGGTGGTACATAGAAGCCGTTTTTGATGGTGCTCGTTTTGAAGGCTATGCCCCGCGTGAACAATTTGGTGCCCAAACCACAATTGGGCGATTACCCAAAAGACCCAAGGGTGATTTAGTAGGCCTTTTTGATTTTGGCTACGGCCTAACTGTACACAAAGCGCAAGGCTCGCAGGCCAAGCGCGTACTGGTATTTGAAGAAAGATTCGCCAAGATGAACGACGATGAGTGGTGTAAGTGGTTATATACAGCAGTTACTCGGGCTGAAGAAGAGCTCTATATTGTTGGTAATCAATAAAAAAGCCTACCAGTTATTGGTAAGCATTAATTCTTAAGTTACTGCAATCGGTTGGGGATCCCAAGTATAATAACCATTGCTATGATAGCCAGTATGCCCTGCCTGAAAAATACAATGCGCCGTAAAGGGTTTTGTTAATCCAATTTCACTACTAAACACGTGGGTGCTTCTACATATTCTCAGGCGGAGTAGAGCATCAATTTCAGACTCTTCTACTAAAACCCATCTACCTTTATCACCAAGATCCATCCTTTGTTTAGCACGCAATAAGACTGTACTTCTAGGGTCATCAGTTGGGAAAAGGTACTCCAGTCCGTCAAATGGACCCACCGGCCATGGAGTTTTTGCATCACCCCAGCGACGCGTTTTTTCATCTGGGCTATCGCCACCAGTATTATCCCAAACCTCTATAGCACCTGAATCGCTCATAGGTCGCCTTTCGCGTTGAGTTTGATGACCAGGTTATTCTAGACTATACAAGCAATTTTATCAACAATAATTAATAAGCGCATAACTATTTTCTTTTACGTTTATTAGGATCGAGTTCGCGTTTGCGTAATCTTAGAGATTTTGGAGTAACTTCTAATAGTTCATCATCTTCGATAAAATCAATACATTCCTCAAGACTCATTTTGATAGGCGGCATGAGCTGTACAACGCCGTCGCTTGAGCTAGTACGCATATTGGTGAGTTGTTTGCCCTTGCATATATTTATCTCCATATCTTCACCACGATTGTTGAGTCCAATGATTTGCCCGGCATAGACTTTTTGGCCTGGTTCTACAAAACAAACTCCACGTTCTTCTACTTTTTGCAGTGAATAAGCCGTAGCGCTACCGGCCTTAAAAGATATTAGTGCACCATTACGTAGTTGCTTGAGTGCAGGAGTTTGCTCAGTATAACCAATCATTAAACTATTAATTACGGCTGCACCTTTGGTGGTAGTCATAAGTACATTACGCAGACCAAGTAGAGCTCGGGTAGGTAATTCGTAAACCAGTTTTGATACACCTTTTGAGCTACTAAATTGTTCCTTCAGCGTTGCTCTACGGGTACCCAGCTCCATTTGTACGGCACCAACGTTTTCGGGCGGAACTTCGATTATTAGTTCTTCTACCGGCTCCATAATTTTGCTATCTTCTATTTTGGTTACCACTTGAGGGCGACCAACTTCTAGCTCAAAGCCTTCACGACGCAGAGTTTCAATTAGCACACTTAAGTGAAGCTCACCCCGTCCACTCACTAAAAAGCCAACATCACTATTCTCTAGCTCTAAGCCCACATTGGTCTCGAGTTCTTTGTGTAGTCTATCGCCAATTTGACGACTAGTGGTAAAATCGCCCTCGGTACCTTTTACCGGGCTAGTGTTGGGGCCAATATAAATCTTAAGGGTTGGTGCCTCTACCTCTAGCACCGGCAATGCTTCTGGATTATTAACATCGGTAATGGTCTCACCTATTTGAGCATCGGCTACGCCAGTAAGTTGAACTATATCGCCGGCAATTGCGGCCTTGGCCTCAACGGTAGTAAGACCTCTACTTATAAAAACGTTGTCGATACTTGTCTTGGCTTGTGTACCGTCTTTTTTGCACAGCACTACTGACTCGCCGGGTTTTACAGATCCCCTATTTACTCGCCCTATAGCATATTTGCCCTTAAAATTATCCCAACGCAAAGCTGTAACCAACATTTGAAACGGTCCTTCTAGCTCTACTTGAGGGGCTGGTACTTGCTCTACAATGGCGTCAAATAATACATCTAAATTGGCCTCAGCTGTAGTATCGCTAGGCATCTCTGACCATGCTTTACCTTCGCGGCTAATAGCGTAATAGACTGGGTAGTGCAGTTGATCCTCGTGCACAGCCAGTTCTAAAAACAAATCAGCCAATTCTTCTTCTACATCGGCTACTCGGCTGCCTGACTTATCAATTTTATTAATTACGACAATTGGCTTAAGACCACCCACCAAGGCCTTTTGCAATACAAACTTGGTTTGTGGCATAGGGCCTTCTTGAGCATCAACAATTAGCAAACAGCCATCGGCCATATTGAGAGTACGTTCTACCTCACCGCTAAAATCTGCGTGACCAGGGGTATCGATAATATTTATTCTATAGCCATTGTGTACCACCGCAGTAGTTTTGGCCGTAATAGTAATGCCCCGCTCACGCTCTTGATCGCCACTATCCATTATAAGATCTTGGCTCATCTCAGCTTGGTTGTCGCGAAAAGTTTGTGATTGCTTTAATAACCCATCTACCAAGGTGGTTTTTCCATGGTCTACGTGGGCAATAATGGCGATATTGCGAATTTTGGTGGGATCTTGATTTTGTTCGTTCATATTGAAAATTTCTAATTAAATATAATAGCGCGATCAGCTTATAATATCGCTGTCGCGCTATCAGTTTAATACTATTATATCATAGTATTATACCAAGCACAATACTCAGTATTGTATCTGATATTTCATTAAATATTGACTTATAGTATAGAATGTGCTAGAATGTACTCATCTTGGTTGTACTACCAAGCGCAAGTCACCAGATTGGTGTCTGTGAATACCCCCTTACGGGAGTAGAGATGAACTTTTCCAGGACCATACGTATGGCCATCGCGATCACCGAGGAGCTGCTGAGGGAGGCGTTCTCGGCGACATACTACGCCGACTACACCTACGAGATCAATGCGGTAAACGAGCCCAGCAAGGGCAGCGACCTGTCTCGGAGCTACCAAGTCAGCTACCGCAACTTCGAGGTGAAGATCAGGCGCGACGGCGACCCTGTCGCCTTCGTCGAGATCGCTCTCATCGAGTCGTTCGTGCGAGAGAACGGCTGGCAGGTCATGATGGAGTGCACTGACAGCACCTCGATGTGTGGATCATATACCTTCGCAGGCAAGATGATTCAGGGCCGATGGCAACTGCGCCGTACTCACCGCTTCGCCTACAGCCAGCACACCGACAACACGCTCGTCTGGGATCCGTACTGGCTGTACTAGCTCATCTGAGCCGCCCGCCGAGAGCGACATCTCGGTGCACCACCCAAGTTTATAAGCTTATTGTAAATTTAGGTGATAAACCTCAAAATAACGATTGTTGTTCAAATTCTTGATTAGCTGCTTGACCTTGATTGGTTACAACGCTATATTTATCACCGTTATAAACTAGGGCATTTAAAAACTCAAAAATTCGTACCATGGCATAAGTATCAAGCTCACAATACTGGCGTAAGCTCTCCATTAGTTTAGCTTTCTCGATATCGTTAAATTTATCTTCGTAAACGGATTGCATCCATAACCTTTGAGCAGAACCACCTTCTTGTATATCCATATCTTTGTAACTAAGCTCGGGGGCAATTACCGGCAAAACGTTTTTGATACTGGCCGAGCCCATAAAATCACTATCTATATAATAGCCCTCACTAAATGGCTTCATCAAATCAATCACTCGACTATTCACATCTTCTAAAAATTTGGCGTATTCGGGTAAAAGTTTACCCATAAGATCATTGCAGGTCTTCTCAAAGCCCTCCCACCACACCAGCACTGTACCTCTCTCACCAATGTCGTTCTGAAGTTGTTTTACTAGCTCGGGAACAGGGTTAGTATCTAGGGTGTGCAAAAATTCTTTGTGTAATAAGTCGCCACCTGGTTTTTCTATTATATGCAGAGAATATTGAAATGGAATTTGATCAAATGGTTTGGTGCCATCAAATGGCGGCACTATAGAGCTTAGTGTCTCATAATCTAAAAAATACAGAGGATACTCTAAAGAATTCATAAACCTTTTAATCTTTTTGATATCTACAATCGGCTCGCCTAGTTTAGTTGCCTCTACTTGCCGCTTTTGCTTGGGCTTCAATGTAAAATCATTTGGAATATCGGCAATTGAGCTAATGTGCATATCTTCTAGCTGGCCAAGTTGCTCGGGGGCTGCAGAACATAGGTTATAAATAGAGTACTTGTCTTCAGTTGGTCTTAGCGCTAAAAAAATTTCTAGCCAGTCTTTAATTGCTCCCATCTTAGTTCGGCGCGGTGTGGGGTCGGGCATTTCTGTTGATTCAACTACTTTTAGGGCTGCTTCAATATTTCGCTTAGTTGTATCTAACTTCTGCCTTACTTTGCTAGTAACATCTTGCTGTACGCTAAGGGAAAGTTCATCTAACGCACCATGGCGCACATACTGATTGTTGCAAAAAACCACGCCAATATTGCGCACCCTGTAGCCGGCACCTTCTAATACCGCTACTTGAAATGCCAAGTCTTCTATATGGTCTGCCTTTACCTTGGTGCTAGACTTTATCTCATACAAATCAAAGGTTTTCTCACCTACTAGCTCTACAATATCAACAATGCAGGTTATTTGTTGGCCAGCAAAATTAGTCTCAAATCTACCTTGTGAGAGAATTTTAGCACCCTCTCTAAGTGCTTTATGGGTGCGCTCTGGCATACTCAAATACTCTTGGTAGTTATCAAAACCAACTCGCACTACACCTTTAAAACGCTTCTCGGCAAACTGTTCAAACAAATTACCAGCATCAAAACGAGCCTGTAAGTTGTCGTCAACTTCGGGTAGCATTTTTTTGTCGTGTTTTTTTAGCCACAACCAAGCTGGGTGCTTAAGATACATTATATATTCAGATTTGCTAAGCGTAATCATAGTACAATTATACCTTAAATATCATTGAGTAATTTGTATTCCAAGCTATCATTGCCAATACAGCATATATGCTTTAAAATATTTACGATCATTTGTTCCTACCAAAAAGGCCGTGTAGACATGACAAAACAAGGTGAAAATACTTATTACGATGTATTAGGCGTACGCCGAGACGCAACAGACAGAGAAATCAAAAAAGCCTACCGACGGCGAGTTCGACAGCTTCATCCCGACACCAACCCCGAAGTTTCGGATGATGCGATAATGGAATTAAATAGAGCCTACAAGGCACTTTCTACGCCAGGTCTACGCTCTGCTTATGATAGTTTGCTAGCTCTGGGTGATCCAGTGGCTACTACTACGCCAACTCGGCCTAAGAAAAAGACTGTACGTCGCAGGCTGCAAAGACTGCGATTCGGGCTCACAGACTATGTTTCGTTTGTTTACATCTCAATCATCGACTTTTTTAGAGCGGTGTTTGTAGAAATAGGCTACTTCTTTGGTAGCATATTTGCCGAGATTGGCTACTTTGCCAGCTCAATAGCAACCAACATAAGCATCTACCCCATCATCTCTACTATCATCATTATTGCGCTAATTGCCGGCGCGGCCTTGGTGGGCTTTGTGGTGGTGCACTAACGCCAACCGCAACATACAGACCTACATAACTATGTGGGTCTTTTTTATTTAGAAATTACGAAATTATCTATCTCGCGGGCAATAATTTTACTATATCCCATATTCAAATCATGGCCAGTATTAACTTTTAATAGACTAATATTTGGAAGTTTTTTTGCTAAACGACTTATATTACTACTATTTACCAAAACATCGAATCTACCATATATTATTTTAATAGGCACACGAAGAGTTGAGATATCAGATATTGCATGTTGTTGTTCAATTGTGTTTTTTAGGCTTTCGTGAAAAACCATCCAGTTTTGCTCGGTCACGTCCATACCCCGTATGTTGAGTTTTTTAAGCATCGCCGAGCCTTTAATAGCCCAGTCGGGGTTACTACGTAACCTACGGTAGGCCTTAAAATATAATTCATCGCTGTTATTTTGCCACTCTAATAGTTTTTGATCATTTAGCTCAGCTCGTTTATAAAACGGTGGGCTACATAATACCATGCCAAGAACCTTATCTGGATATCTACTTGCTAGTCGTGTAGCTACAATCCCGCCCATAGAATGAGTCACAAAATATGAGGGTTCCCACTTTCCCAATTTCTTTAGTGTAGCAACAATAGCATCTACTTGGTCATCGGCAGTATAACGACAATCATTGGGTTGGGGTGACCTTCCAAAACCAAGTAGATCAAGCAACAATATATTGTGCTTACCTCTAAGTGGTTCATAAACGTATTTCCATACACTAATTTTACTTGCAAGGCCGTGTAGAAAAATAATTTGCTGGCCCGGCCCAGCAATAGTTTTATAATTAAGAATATATTTAGGTTTGAATAATGATTTAAACCAACCTTTAATAATAGTGCTTAATTTACCAAACATATATTTTAGTATTCTGACCCACTTTTATACGTTAGCTTGAATAATTTGATGAGTTTTTTTATTTGCCTTCTCTTTCTACTACAATGGTGCATTCAGTCACCAAAGCGGCAATAGCTCCAACTGCTGCTAGTGGCGGAGCCAATACAGCCCCCACCACGCCAACTGTTAGTGGTAGCTCTACTATACTTTTGCCCTCTTTGTTGCGAATAGTAATGCGGCGAATATTGCCCTCGGCAATAAGATTTTTTACTTTTTTAAGCAAATCTTCGCCGTTAACCTTAAACTCTTCTGTTCTTTGTGATTTGTCGGTCATATATAACTCCTTTTTTATACTACTATTATAGCCTATGCGCAATTATTTTTTAGTTTCCCAAGTAATAGTTATTACGCTAACAAACTCTTGCCCGCTAGTAGAATTTACTAAAAACTCAAAACGCTGATTGTCTTTGGTGTACTCTTGCGAAAATGGTGCATCGCTAAAAGTAACCGAGCTATCTTTGGGGGCCCAACCAAAAGCTTTTAGCTTTTCATCATAAAATTTAGCGACATCGGCGGCTTTGTCGTTGGAGTACAGAATTAAGCTAATACCGTTTTCTACTTTATCGGTTTTTTTGCTTAGGCTAGTAATCTTGACCACCGGGTATTGGGGCAACTCAGCGGCAATATAACTGGTAGGGTAGGTGTCGATACTTTGCGCTACATCTATAGCAGACTGACCTTGATTATTATCTACGGGGTTATTAATAAACCTATACACCAACCAGCCCACCAATAGTACTCCAGCTATGGTAGTTGCAACAATAATTATTATTAACTTGGTGTGGCTTGGTTTGGATGAGCTCGTTATTTGGGACATAAATACATTTTAGCACTATTGTATTATTTTTTAATTGCGTTGGGTTGCGTAAGCTTGCACCTATAATGCTTTTGCTTTATGATAATACTTAAATATCTAAATTATCATTTATGGCTAAAAAACGAACTAATAAGATTAAAAAGCGAACCTTAAAAAAATCGCCTATTCTAAATTTTGCAAATAAAAAATGGCGCCTGATATTTGTAGTTAGTATTGTGGCATTGATTGGCATTGTGGTATTGTTTGTATCTAATGCGAGTGCTCCACCCAGATCGGTCACAGAGTTTGGTGCCGTAGGAGACGGTGTACACGATGATACAGCTGCCATACAGGCAGGCATAGATGCTGTATCGGCATCGGGCACTTTAGCCAACCAAGCTCAAGAGCTACGACTACCTGCTGGAACATATAAAGTTACCAGGCCGATTTTTATGAAATCAAATGTACAGTTTAGAGGTGTTCAAGGTCAAACCAAACTTATGAGCAGAAGTAGTGTGCCGGGTTCGAGTTTTATTATGTATATTGGCGACGTTCACCCCCAAGCTTTCGATAGTAGGCAACAGCCCAATCAACAATTCACCAATTACCCGGTAAGAGGGCAGTATACCAAAGACAGTAGCTCAATCACTCTTGCGAATATAGCAAACGTCTCTCAATTTAAAAAAGATGAGTTGGTTTGCATTCGCTCTACCAAGGAATTTAATAATGGCGTGGGTACAGAAGGATGGTCTCAACCAGACATTGTGCAGTTTAATAAAATAACTAATATAAACGGCGACACTTTAGAGTTCGCCCAGAAATCTCTAAATACTATTTCTGACCCTCAAGTGTGTAAAATAACAGGTATAGACGGGTACCAGACTGCTGTTCTGGGCACCCAAGTAAATTGGTATGGTATTCAAAATGTTGAGATTAGCGGCATAACTTTTCAAGATGCCAGCTTTGGCTTAGCCGGCGGTCTTTGTTACGCCTGTTTTGTAAAAAACGTGAATTTTGAAAACATTACCAAACCAATGAACTTAAATGCTATTGTAAACAGTATATTTAGTAACATAACCGGGACGTACAATCAAAATGCTCTTGAGATAAAGATGGCTTCATCGCGCAGTAGTTTTAAAAATATTAATATGACGTATGTTGCCCCCAACAATAATCAGGCCCAAGCACATGCCGTAGATGTAGGCGAACGCTCGGTTGATATCACACTCAATCAATTAAAACTCAATGTCGGCCCAGAATGGGTGGTAGACCAAAGACTTATTGGAATTGGCGATGCACAAGATGTAGATATTATAAACTCTCAGATCAATCTTAGTGGTGGTGGCAAAGCGGCCGTGTTTGAAATACGGGGCAATTACGACTCCCAGTTAGGCGGCTCTGCATTCCCCACCGATAAATATAATATTGCCAACAACACCATAAACCTTGGTATTCAAAAAGAACAGTTAGCCATAATGGCCGGATACAACAATAGCTTACTAAGTGATATCAAGTTTTCGGGAAATAGATGGCTAGGTACCGAAACTAAAGACGGTACGGCATATTTTGCTCTCGACTACATAGTTAATTGGTCGGTCAAAAATGATTATATACCGGTAGCTACCCAAATGGTTGTCGTCAATAACAGCCAACAACCAACACTCGAGAACGTACGTTATAAAGGTAGCGAAGAAAGATCTGGCCCTAAAAGAAAAAATCCACGCTAATTGGTTATTACCAGCTCACCTAGTAAGTAAATAACCACTACTAGGCCTAACAGAATTGGTATAGCTACTATTAACGACCTTTCTTTGTAGCGAGCTACACTCAAAACTCCAATTACAAATGCACAGATAGCCACGCCCATAGCTACAAGCATTGGCTTGCTTACAAATAAGTTGTCGGTGAATGTTTCACCACCCTGCAGATTAAATATCTGGGTTGTCAATGTTACCGAGGCAAGTACGGCCACAAATAATACAATAAGCCACAGTGACCACACAGCTAGCTGAGTTGAGGGCATTATACGCAGGGTTTTACGCCTGCGAGCTGGCTGCTTCTGATTTGTAGATGAATCAGTCATACGTTTTTAATTACTACTTAACAACCGATAGTAGTAAAAAGATTAGTGAGATAGGCACACCGAAATCCCACACCAATATCATGGTGTTATTGGGTGCATAGTTTTTTTTACGAACAATCTCTATAGAGTGGTTTACACCAGCTAAAAACAAAAATGAGATTATAGGTAGGCTAATGGCTACCCAGGCTTGCAGAGTGCCATAGTAAACTACATAAAAGCAGCCGAGTGCTAAGCCCAGACTTACAAAGGCTATCTCGTACTGAAATCCATTGGTCTTCCAGCCAATACTTGCAGCCATTTTATTGGCGAAAACTGAGTGCATAATAGAAGAAAACAAAAACACCCAGCCACAAAAGAACAGTATCCACTTGATATATCCTACCAGAGTAACCTCACCTGTCACCGCACCAGGTGCAGCCGAGCCACTCAATGCCATTACCCATGCCAACAAAAACATACTCGGCAGCACAAACGATGATATTTTACTACCAATTTTATTCTTTTTTGCCATTGTTACCCTTCTTTTTTAGTTATAAGCTTAAGAATTATAGTATATCAGATAAACCCAATTCACAATATCTATACCAACAAATAAAACTTGACTATTACCTTTTACTGTGTTAATATAGTCTGGTTCAACAGAATACTGTTGTGTACCCGAGAGAAAGTGACAAATCAGATGCGAGTACGTTTTTTTGCAATTCTGCTCCTGGCATCACTGGTGCTTGCACCACTTCTGCCCACGTCCGCCACTCCGGCCGACGCCCAGCAGGGGCCGCAAGCCGAGAGCATCTCGGCCACCCTCCACTTCACTGAGGCCGACAGCTACTACCGCACCCGTGTGCCGAACGGCGGCATGTACTGTGAGGGTGCGCTGCGCTACTTCAGGCAGGGTGGCAACGAGGTCACCACCATGAAGATGGCCGGTATCGAGTGCCAGCTCATGTGGATCCGCGTGGACTACGGCAACGGCTACGAGCCGCCCATTCGCAGTACCACCGTCGGCACCAGCGGCAAGCTCAGGGTGACTACCCCGCCTTCTCGCCCGTTCGTGAGCGTCAAGTACCACCTGAGAGTGTTCAACGTGGACGCCCAGCAGGAGGTCAGCACCAACGTGGTGCGCGTGCGGTAGCGCCACAAGCTTTACCAGCAGCTCATTGCCCATCACCGGGCGATGAGCTGCTTTTCATTTAGAGCAATTTTATTTGATTTTTTACTGGTATATATATGGTATAATATAGGCAATAATATTTAATGATTGGAGTTAATTATGGATCTCTTTCAAGCAATTTATTGGGTAATAGCAGGATTAATCTGGATAGCCATTGCGTTCTGGCCCGCTAGAGTAGCCGCCCGCAAAGGCCACAGCTTTATTGGATACTTTATATTTAGCCTATTTTTCTTTCCTGCCGCTGTCATTGTGGCTTACGTAGTTAAAGACCAAAGCCACGCTCAACCTCCTACCACATCTGCAGAATAGATTTAGCTTTTTAGTTTTTTATTCATCATTACGTTAATAAGCGTAATTAGTAAAAACGCAAACAGTGCCTTTGAGCCAAAAAATGGTGTGAGTGCACAAACCAATGCCGTTACAATTACAAAAACAAGACTACGAGTTTGGCCATTATTTATATCAACCTTGTTATATCTTCTATAAAAACTAGGGTGTTTAGAAACGTACCAACCCTGAATATATGTTACTAAGGCCAACAAAAACAGATTGAACGGGTAAAAAAACTGCCCTATAAACAATTGACTGTATTCAGAATTGAGACTAGTAGTGAAAGGTATTAGCACAACTATAAAAAGCCTTAAGGTATTAAGTGCCGTTGCGCGCCTGTCTACTCTTTCTATGTCTTCAAATTGGCGCATATGTACCGACCACATAATACCCAGTATGGCAAAGCTAAGTGCAAAGCTAAAAAAGTTGGGACCCATGGCCAGCAAAGCCTGCCAAAGCCCCTCGTCGGTAATACTCTTGGCTAGAGTTGGCACATTGAGATCTAACACCAAAAGCGTCATGGCTATTGCAAACACTCCGTCGGTGAGGTTTTCTATTCGGCGAGTGGAATATAGCTCGTTTTGAGTATTTTGGTTGTGCTTTTCGATAATATTATTATAACCTTTTATTCATATATTTCTATTGCCAAGTAATAAAAAACCGCAAAAAAAGTATATTCTCTTTTGCGGTAGTGTGTGATGTTTTAACGATGCATGCGCAAACGTCGACGCCTTCGACGACTTCTATCTGGTAGCGACCTAGCCCATTCTCGAGCCCTTTGCATTTCTATTCGGTCGAGCCGAGCAAACTCTGCGTCTATCTCAGCTACTATATGGGCGGGCTTGGGTCCCAGTGGGTCTATTGTGGGCACCCAGCCCTTATCTTTCCAGATTCTGTTGGGGTAGCTACAACAGTCCTTTACATGCTTGTAATTGCCTTCGCCATGGCATGCACAGCTGCAGGGGCAACTTGGAGTATCTTTTTCTTCCATCACTGGTCATCGCTTTCTATAGCGGCTTTTAAGCCTCGGGCAATAATCTCCTCACTTAGTGCTCTTTCATAGGCTCCGCGTGTTGATACCCACCCCTTATCAGTTTTGCCTTGTCTTCTGAGTTCTAGCAATTCTGCATCACTCAACTTTGCGAATCGAACTTTATATTCTCTATATTTCTGTTGCGGATCGGTACTTTGCCATTCTGGCGCCACTGCCTTTACTTTCTGTTAGGTGCTATTAGTGGATATATTATAACACCAACCCAACTCACTCCTCCATATAAACAGGCTATTATTCAAAATTAGTTAGCTATACGCTAATGTCTCGGCGTATAAAAATTATCATGCCTACAAGCGTGGCAACCACAGCAATTCCACCAAAAACCAAAAATGGCTGTAAACTTAACTCGCCCTTTACTAATGCCTTGTCTGGAGAATAGTAGTAAAAAAACGACACATATTTTAATTTCTCTAAATTATCTACGAGCCCTGAGAATATTTTGGCTACATACATTAATAGCAAACTACCGCCTACAATAAAGTATACTCGGCTTCGCTCACGTACTGCCGCCGAGACCATCATACTAACAGCGTAAATCGCCCAAGCAAAACAAAAACTAACAAGTGCCGTTCGCCAAACATTAGCTGCCGAAATACTCAGATTCATCACGCTGGTAAGTGGAATTATGCTTACCACCGAAAATAGAATAAAGACCAGCAAAATAGCTAATCCGGCCAAATATTTGGATAAGCACAATCGCAAACGTCCAAAAGACATACTTAGCAGCATTGCCATTGTCCCACGTTCTATTTCACCAGCTATAGATTGACCAGCCATAGACAGGGCCAGCAAAATGGCTAAAATTTGCCAAACAAAACTAAAGTGCTCTACCGATATATAGCCAGCAACGGTACCTAGTTGTATTTGTTCAATATTAAAGGCCTCGAATAACGCTTTGGGGTAAGCCTCAAATAGTTTATTAAACTCAGCCGATTGCTCTTGTACAGATGGGTAAATAGCAATATACAGCCAAATAAGCGCAAAAGCTATAAGGCAATACGCCACAACCGACCAACGTCTTTGGACCAGCTCTTTTCGAATAAGAGTGTATATATTATTCATTGGTAAAACCTCATAAACATTTCCTCTACACTAGCATGAGTTATTTCTACATCGCGCAATTTGTGTTTGCCTAACAACGCTATTACGGGCGATAAATCTCCAGTAACGTGCATAATAAGTTCTTTTTTGGTTGCCTTTTTTATTTCGACATTGGGTAACTCAAATTTCTTACTATCAAAGGGCTGGCTAAATACAATTGTAACTTCGTGAATATTCATTTTGCGCAAACTTTGCATAGTCTCGCTCGCCACTAACTTGCCGTCACGAATAATACCTACTCTGTCACAAACCTCCTGCACCTCCGATAGATTGTGCGATGACATAAAAACACTTCCGCCTCCACGGCGAAATTGGGCCAATATATCATAAATATCGTGCTGCAAAATAGGGTCGAGGCCTCTAGTAGGCTCATCGAGCACCAATAGTTTGGGCTGATGCATTAGCGCCAATATTAATGATAACTTTTGTTTATTGCCCGAAGATAGACGTGATACCCTTGTATTAAGCTCTAAGCCAAATTTTTCTACCAACTCTTCAGTAACACCGCTTGTGCCCCGGATATTACTAGCAAACTGCAGATGCTGTGCAGCCGTCCAGCCCTGATACAAGGTGCTATCTGAGGACAAGTATCCAACCTTATTAAATTCGTGCGGTCCACCATGCTGTAGTGGTTTGCCAAACAATTTTACACTACCTGAATTGGGCTTGATAAAATCCATGATCATACGTATCGTGGTGGTTTTTCCTGCCCCGTTTGGCCCCAAAAATCCATATATTTCGCCGCTATCTAATGACACCGACAAACTATCTACTGCTACTTTTGAGCCAAAATGTTTGCTGATATTTTGAAGCTGTAACATTCTCATCACTTTCTATTATACACCCAAGTAGCAACCAATTTTTATCTACTACAAGAGCGATGCAAGGCTTGTAACGGCTTGAAATATTACCAAGGCAATTGAGCTAATTAGACCCAGTATAGGCACTAGCAAAGGCACCTTAAACACCGGCTTTCTTTCGGTGCTACGTCCAAGCTTGACGGCTATTAGTGCAGCATTTACGAGAGCGAATAGTATTAACACTAAAAAACTAGTAGTTGTTGCTAGTACCTTCAAATCGGCAATTATAGCCAAGCAGGTTGCTACAGCGACTACTACTATTATGGCCAAAAAAGGCGCTCGACTTTTTGATTGCACCTTACCAAAACTCTCATGAATTAGGCCTCTTTCGCTCATACCAAATAACAACCGCGAACCACTAATAATATGCGCCAGTACTCCCCCAGCCGCTGCAGTAAGTGCAATTAGAGCAATCAGCCAACCTGGTAGGTTAGTAATTTGTCGAAAAACCAAACTCAACGGCGCGTTACTTTGATTGAGTTGAGCTATTGGTACATTACTAATGGTTACTATAGATACCAGCACATAAAATACCGTAGCTATTAGTAATGCCGAGATGATAGCTATAGGCATGGTGGTGCGTGGTCGCTTGGTTTCTTCAGCCAAATGCACCATATCTTCTACTCCTATAAAAGCGTAAAAAGCCAAAAATACTCCGGCCACTACACCACTTAGTTGAAAGCCTTGCAGGCTAGTTGCCAATCCATCGCTACTGGCATAATGCACTATACTGCTCCGTCCAAACCAAATTATTACTGCCAAGCCCGCCAACTCTATAATAGTATGTATAGCCGAAACCTTGGCCGACTCCTCTATGCCCCAGCTAACCAATAGGCCAAAAACTATAATAATTAGAGCAGCGCCAATTGGTATAGACAGTCCCGTAGCGGCGTTTAAATACCCTCCAAAGGCGCGAGCTAAGGCTGCCGCCGAAACCACCGTAGCCAGCCCCATTAACAAACCCACCGCTATAGTAAAAGTACGATTCTTAAACCCTGCGCCCACATAGGCGGTCGATCCTTCACTATAAGGGCGTCGGCTAGAAAACTCAGCAAAAGACAAAGCGCTAAAACCAGCAACCACCATAGCACATACAAATGCTATCGGAGTGGCCATGCCAGCTTCTCCGGCTACTTTACCCACCAGCGCATATATGCCAGCTCCAACAATATTACCCAAGCCATAAATTGCAATCAGACCAAACCCTAGTTTACGAGCCAATCTGGGCCTGGGCTTGGTCTTAACTGCTTTTTTTGTTTGCATAACTATTATTATACAGGCTTATATAACAATATAATATTTCACTATTATTACTAATTAAATTTTAGACTTATCTCGCAGCATCTAGGATATATATCTGTGTGTTCTCGACCGAGTCGGCAGTTAGCACCTACTATGATGCCAAAAACTCCAGAAGCTACCGGCCTAGTTGGTAGCAATCGACATTCAACCCTCTCACTAATCGTTAGAGGGTTTTTACATATAAGTTAATATAATAATTGATGTAAATGAAAAACCGTCCATGCAAATGCATGGACGGTATATGTAATGACCTACTCGTAGGTGGTCATGCCCTCATCGACTGACTCAGCCGAGGAGTCGCCTTCTGATGGCGTGGCTTCGGTTGTTGGGTCGGTCGCGAGCTCGGGCTGAGCAGAATCGTTACTGCCCATGAAAGAGCCGCCATCGGCGCCATTGCGCATCGCCATCGCGAGCAATGCATCTAGCATACCACTTCCGGCGCCCTGGCCACCCACAAGGATATCGGGCGTCAGGTTGATGTTGCCATCACCAATCTCGTGCAGAGCAGCAACGACCGCCGTCTGTTCGGGACCAATGGCATCCTTCTGTGCCTCGTAGCCAGCTGCCACAGCAAGACCCTTGGCCTTGGTTGTCTCAGCTTCAGCCAGACCAGTTGCCTGAATGGCACTGGCATTGGCATCACCGGTGATCTTGGTGATATCGGCCGCTGCCTGGCCCTTCTGACGTGTGACCTCAGCCTCGCCTTCAGCCTGCTTGACAGCTGCCTTAGCTTCAGCATCTCTGACGTCAATATTGACGTTCGCTCGAGCCAAATCGGCCTGAGCATCAGCCACACCCTTCTGGTTCTCGAGAGCAATACGTGCCTGCTCGGCTACCATCTCACTCTCGTACGTTGCCTTCTGCTGAGCCGCGATCTCTCGCTTTGTGAGTACTTCAACAAGCTCGGGCGGGAAGACTACGTCCTGAATGTAGACACCTCGCACCTCAACCTCATAGCGGGTCAAGTACGTAGTGATATACTGTTCGGCCGCAGCCTGAACTTCGTCACGTTTCTGAATGAACTCAGCAGCACCGAGTGACTGCAACTTGTTACGGAAGTAGTTGCCTACCGCCGATTGCAGCACCTCATTGACAAGATTCTGCATGGTCGCAACCATGCTGATAACCTTCGGTGCCCTAGTATCAGGTACGTGAATCTGCACCTGTAAATCAATACTGAAGTCGAATGCCTCCCTGCTCATGGCATCAATTGCAGACAATCGCGCATCAAGATCATGAGCTTCGCTGGTAGCGTTGGCCCAGTTTAGCGTCAAGATAGACGTCGGAACGATCTCGGCCTCGTAGATACGAGGGTTAAGGGTATACTTGCCGGTGCGCATCGGCTCCGACCAAATACCCTGATGACCCGGCTTAACAATAGAGCCAAACTTGAACTCATTACCAGAAGTGTCTTCAGTCGGCAAGCCAACATAGGCCTTGATGACAGCTACCTCGCCCTGACGGACGACGAGCATGTCGCGGATCTCGACTTCTACAAGATAAGGATTGAGCAAGTATTGCCCGTAGAGCAATGGGTCGTGCTGCAAACCAATACACCCACCGGCGTCCAGAAAGGCCTGGAAGTCCTGATAGTTATCGTGCACTTCATTTTGCGGAGCCAACACTTTGGTAATGATGGTATTGGCCGGAATGCCCTCTGCCTCGGCTGCGATGACATCATCATAGCCACCAAGTCGACTGGCAATGCCCTTGGCCGCTGCGCCTTCTAGGGTAGTGACCACACCAACCTTGTCAGTATGCCCCTCTGGTCTAATAGTGAATGGTTTGAACTTACTTCTGTCGACCATGTGTAAAACATTCTTGGTACTTTCGGAGAGGACTTCACCGAAGGTCTGCGAAGCAGTCTGTACCACGAAGGCAATGGGGTGCATCTGCTGGGTAGTACCCGGAGGCAAAACCTTTCGCTGCACACCACGCTGTCCTCCATTCGATAAGAAGGCATTGAGATCTGCGAAAGATCCAAATTCTTCCTTGTCTACACCTGTCTTCACACCCCGAGGAAGTTCTTCGCCTACTTGAGCGACAACTACGCCAATCTCATCTGGCGGCACTTGCACCATCTGACACTTCTTGACCAAGAAGATCGGCCAAAGCTTGAAGCGTGTACCCGGTTGTAGCAACTCTGCTTGGTACCCTGCCTCACCATGGAAGGCAATCAGATGCCCATCGTTAAGCTTCTTTCCAAATCGCTTCTCGACTAGTCCGAACTGGTCGGGGCCGATGCTATGGATGCTCTTTGTGACGAACCGCCACGCAAAGAACGCAACGATCAGCAGTAAGACGCCTAGCACTATTGGAACAACCGGAATACTCATGGCTGCACCAATCATATATATATGGGAATGTACCATGTCCTTATAGGACCTTTCTCTAGGGAATACTTTCCGATGCGCTATTATACAGACGAAATGAAAAATACGCAATAGTTTTGTTTTGCATAAGCCCTTTAGGATTATTTATTGCTAACAGATATACTACAACCCTACGCAACCAACTAACAACTAAGAAAGTTGGTATAAATGAAAAACCGGCCTGCTCTCTGGGTCAGAGAACAGACCGGGTGTTGCTGGTGGTGCTTAACAGTCGGGGTCGGCTACCGGTACTCGCAACTGGTCTCGGACTACACTCTTGTGGTAGCCCGTCTCGGGTGTACCCATCACCACGTCGTATACCAGCGTGAACTGGTTGAAGCGAGCGCCCAGGGCGCGCAGGTTGCACTCTGTCAAGCGAGATTCGCTGATCTCGCCCCGACCGTACTCCCCGTTCTGGAACTGCCAGCCCGCGATCAACGTCTCAGAGTAACCATCGATCGAGAACTCCTCCTCGTAATTGAAATCACGGGTTACCAAGAACCCAGGCTGATCACCCGAATGCAGGTAGTCATCCATGGAGTCTTGTTTGAGGCCATCAATCTCGGCCTGATTGGCCTGGATGTTCACATCGGCATGCATGTGCTCAATGAACACCTGGGTGGTCTCAGGCGCACTCACTAGTTCTACGCGGATGTTGAGGGTCTTGCTGTCGGTGATCCTCCACGAATCAATGTCATAGCCCGTGGAGTAGGTCATTCTTAGCTCGACAGGAGAAGGCGAACCAGAATTGATGGTGGTCTCGATGCTGAAGTTGCCACCGGCCAGATCGTTGTCGAGCACACCAATACCCCGCTCGTGCTGGGTATCTTGAGATTGCTCTGGCCCTGAGGTGCAGGCCGCCAGCATGGCGATCAGCACCGTCACCAGTAGCAGAAATGAAGGTACGCGCATTTTCACGGTTTTTGTCCTTTTGGTAGATGAAAAATGCAATGTCTAGAGTATTCTACACTATTTGTGCTATTATGTCAATACTGAGGTTGTAATTCAAAAACTTGTTATACTATAGAAATGAATAATGCCAAAAAACGACTTAGCAACAAATTATTGATAGCCGTAGCAATGATTGTATCAATTATAATTATTATTGCTGGCTATCTGTACCTTACTAGATCCAAAACAACCGCGCCGGCAAGCACTACGCAAAACAGCTCTCAACCTATTAAGGCAGAGACAGTATTTACCCCTTACACTGCCAGCTTTCAAATAGTTATAAATGGCGAAACTCGCACTTTTACCGACCCGCGCTACCACAATAAATCGGCCGATGTATACATAGCACCAGAAGGCTCTAGCCAGGTACAAGTGGTTGTAGCCAAGCCCAATATCACTTGGGGCGATCTTTTTAAGACCTTACCCATGAGTGTAGATACCAATTGTATTGTTACCGGTACCAAGCAAACATTTTGTAGCAATGCCACCAAGCAACTCCAATTCTATATTAATGGTGTTGAGTCGCCAAACGCTCTTACTGCTGACATTGAGCCAGGTAGTCAACTCAAAATAGTGTATTAATCTAAACCACTACTTCTAGTTTTATTTGTACAGTATCTCCAGCCTCTATTCTCTCAGCCTTACGCACCGCAGACTTTAGGGGCAACATATAGCTGTTAGACTTGGTGTCGGTAAAAATTGATGTCTGCCAGTTAGTGACTCCGATAATCACCTTGACGCGCAAAGAACCAAAACCGGCCTTGTGGTGGCCATGCTCAAAATCTATTTCTCTAGCCACACTTTTTGGTAATGTGACATAATACCATGCCGCTGCACCGGGGTAGACTTTTACTTTGGCACTAAACTCATGCATAGTAAATTTTTTGCATTTTATAAAATCTGCTCACTGAGACTCGCTATATGTTGGTTTCTTTTCTTCTACTGCCAATTCTATTGGGCTTTTGGTAGTAGTTAGCTTGGATACCCAAAGTTGCATTTCGCTGGGAGGCACCTGCATATAGTATGTAGTAGGTGGCCTACCATTGTCGCCGCCCATATATGGCGATGGCAAACTTTTCACCCCCAAACTAGCCAGAAAAGACTCAATAGCTGCCTGTTTTGCCCCCACACGAGGTATTAGTGTTAGCTCGGTACAAAAATCTTTTCTTTCGGTGTATGTGGTACAAGCATCTATTTCTTTTTGGCCCATCACGTCTATAGTTTTATCAACCATTACTTTATTGGAGTTGTAGTCGTACCACTCAGCAATAAGTTCAGATTGGCCTTTGGGTAGCTTATCGGCGTTAATTTTATATTTCCACTCTTTAGATTGATAAGCGCCCACCTCAACCTTTGTTAGCGCCATTGTGCATGCTCCACCACCCATAATTGATTTGCCATTAATAGTTACAGTTGGATCGTTACAACCACTAGAGAAGTTGGCAGTAAATGCCAAAGGACTATTGTTGGTAAATTTTGCTGTTACCTCTATCTCCTCGTTATTTTTTACGGTCGTTTTGTTTGTAGTCAGTACCAGCTTTTTACTTTGGCCATTACCACTAAGTACAATATAAAGCACCGCTCCTATACCTATTAGCAATAACGCAAAGAGTACAGTACCTAATACAATCCTTCTTTTGCGTGGGTTTTTACCGGGCACATTGTATGTTGGTGGTGATTGCTCGCCATTAGAGTTGGTAGTCTCTATTGGCTGCACACCCGCTGTCTCTTGCATATTTTGATCAAGCATAACTATATTATACTCTTACATACACACTATAAAAAATCGCGTAATTTTTTGATTAAAACTATAGCCCAGGTTTCTTGGCTGCTTCTACTAGTAGCTTTTTAACAGTGTCTATATTCAGATCTTCAAACCGCTTAAATCTTATACAACTTTTACCTACACTTACTTTACCAAGTTCGTCTTTGTACTTCTCGGCTAAATACCTACCATCTATCAAGGCACAAACATACAAACTAACATAGTTTTTTTGGCTGGCTAGAGCAACAACTGGCCACTTAATGTTTTCTTTTTTGTAATTTAAATAGTCAAACTCACCATAACCTAGCATGTTGTACAAAAAATTGGGCTTAAGGGCTGGCACGGTCTTTTGTATGAGGTTGTCTAGCGATAATATTATTTCTTTTCGCTCTGGGCTTAGAGCATCAATATACTCTTCTCTACTACTTACACCAACTGGTTTAAACATATTCATGAGAATATTATATCAAATTTGTTTATTTTACCAATTAGCACTCTTGACATGCGAGTGCCAAATTTGCTAAAATTAAACTGTAAAGATCATTAAGACTTTGCAATAATTATTAATATATTGGAGGTGTAATTATGGCAAATATTGTTAAATATGATCCTTTTGCTGAGCTCAATGCTTTGCAAAAACAGTTTTTTGGCGATGATTGGTTTACACCAGTAAAATCAATGAACATCCCCACCACCGATGTCTATACGGTAGACGACAAAGAAATGGTAGTAGAGGCACACTTGCCCAACTTTGATCAAAAAGATATAGATATTCACGTAGAAGACGGCGCGCTTATAGTGCAAGCCGAAAAGCGCGAGACCGAAAAAGACAAGACCAAAAAATATGTTGTGAGAGAAAGCTCTAGTAGCTTCTATAGGCGCATTAACCTACCCCAAATGGCCGACGAAAAACACATTTCTGCTGAAATGAGCGGTGGTGTGCTAAAGGTAAGTATTCCTCTCAAGGCTTTACCTGCCCCCAAAAAAATCGCTATTAAATCTGGTAAATAAAAACCCCAAGTTGTGTTTGGGGTAGGGTTAATTAGACTGCCTGGGCCACAGGCGGATTGTCAGTACTCGACTGCGTAGCCGAACGTGCTGCCTTAATGACATGGTTGGTAAGCAAATACCACAGCGTACCGTACAGGGCGGCATATACAACAGCCATACAGTTGCGCGCCACATCCCAGTAGTACTGCGATATATCAATATGTAACATCGACAAGCTGTTATCTGATGAGTAGAGCCGCATGCTCTCAAGGCTGTCATTAAGGCTTATTAGCCCTACAACTGCCGATGAGGCTGCGAGTACTACAAATAGTACTTGTAGTACTCTCTCTGCACGAATATATACCTTTATTTGCACATCGGTGTGATGTTGGAATCTGCTTAGGTACCTGCTGCTGGTGAGGCCTAGCCAAAACGCTACAAGCAACACCGTCGCTAATATCAATAAGAAGACGGACGCTGTGTTGAGCTGAGCAATATCGGTGTAGTTGTGTGACAGGCCTAGGCTGAAACTGTCGCCGTAAGCATTGCCTAACTGCCGAAAGTCGCTCGCGGCAATATTTGCGTAACGAATATATTGCACCAGCGTTACTACTCGCAGCACAGTTATTACCAAAAAGGCAATTACCAGCTTTATGTATGGGCGCTTCATTTTGGCTCTCCTGGGTAGATGGAAGGTACGGAATGTTGTGCCTATACTATAGCACTTTTTGGTTAATTATTCAATAATTACGTGTTGGTTATAAGTGAGTCTGTTTAAAGCATAACCAAAAAAACCTGGCACATATTTGATTGTCAGAGGCTAAAACGTATTAAGTTTTTTACCACGCAAGATTGCAAAGCCTTTTTGCATTGCCACAAACTCAATATCGTCTAAGCCTTTCGTAGGCGTAGCAGCTTGTTCAAGCTCGTTTTCTGCAAACCAACCATAGTCGCTATGGTCTTCTAGATTAATGCTTATATCTTTTTCGTCACTTACAAACTTGGCGAAGTATATAACTTCAATAGTGTGCGAGCCTTTTATTTCATTGCTATAACTAAAGACAAAAAACGGGTCGCCCAGCTCTACAGTAGCACCAAACTCTTCTTTTATCTCACGTTTTAGGCCTACATCTATTTCTTCACCAAAATCAATATGCCCACCAGGCAACTCGTACACACTAGGTAAAAACTTCTTGGTATCAGCACGTTTAGCTAAAAACACTTTTTCTACACCATCATCTTTTTTATGTATAAAGGCACAGGCAGAAAATACCTGCTGCCCCTCGGCTTTTGTCTCGCTATCGTGCTGTACTTTTTGTTTTATCATGATTTACTCATATTTTACAACATTCTATCGATTTTTGATGCCATCAAGGCGTAAAGTATCAGACTCATCACTATGACTACCGGCAGTGCCGACGTGCTTACTGCCTATCTTGGCACCATTTTTTATAACATGCACCAGCGCCATGGCGTGGCCGCGGCCAAGATCAAAATCACTTTTGAGCCAAGCTATTATGTCGCTAGATTTGGTGTTGGCATCAAACCCTTTAGATTTTGCCATAGCTAAAAACTCATTGGGCGTTTTGCCAGTCTTTTTCTCTATATTATCTAAGTAGGCTTGAAACGACATACACCAATTATATCAAAAAACACTCTAAAACTTATTCTTATCTAGCTCTTCAAACTTGGCCTTCATAGTAGGATTACCACGGGTCAGGCGCTTGATAGTCAGATCTTCGGCTTTTTGATTGGCAAGTCTCAAGTTGTCTTCAGAACGCAGCAGATTCTCTTTGGTCTTTTGTAGTTGTGCGATAGTCTTGTCTATACCCTCTATGGCCGATTGAAACTTACGACTTGCTAGATCGTAATTGCGCGCAAACCCTTCTTTGAATGCATTGATATTATCTTCAAAATCAGTGATGTCGATATTTTGAGCTCTGACCAATGCTAGCTCAGACTTGTATTGCATAGAGTTGAGTGCGGCGTCGCGTAGCAGGGTAATAATCTGTATGAAAAACTGCGGACGTATCACATACATCTTGGGGTGCTTGTGTGAGACATTGACTATGCCGGTATTGTACAGCTCACTATCTGCCTCGAGCAATGTGACTAGCACTGCAAATTCGCATTTCTTCTCATTGCGGTCTTTGTCGAGCTCTTTCAAGAAATCCTCATTGCGCTTCTTGGTAGCAGTCTCATCACCTTCGTTTTTCATCTCAAACATTATAGAGATGATCTCGTTGCCGGCCTCGTCGGTCTCACGATATATGTAGTCGCCCTTGCTCCCACTACTAGCATCGTTGTCTTTTTCGAAGTAGGCGTTTTTAAATGCGGTTGCTCGCAACTTGTTGAATTCCGTCTCGCAATGTTGCTCGAGAGTCTCACCCACCATCTTGGTACTGAGCTTAGACTTCATATCTTTGTAGAGCTCTACTGTGCTCTCGGCTATTTTTAGATCACCCTCGAGTCCATTTATCTTGTTTTCGTAGCGTTCTCGGAGCTCTTCGACAGCTTCGGTGACAGCCAGTTTCTTCTCAGTATCTATCGAGTCTAGCTTGGATTGTAGCTTGACTATCTCGGCATCTTTTTGGGCTGTCTCGGCTTGCAGAGCACTTTTAGTCTTGGCCTCGGCCAGCGCTACGGCGCTCTCTTTGTCTTTTTCAAATAGCTCGAGCCGCTCGTGCAGTTCTTTCTCAAACTCACCATCGCGCACTTGTTTGAGTATATTGGTAAAATCCGCCTCGTCGAGCTTAAAAGTTTTTTTACAATGTGGACATACAATTTCGTTCATGTACCATTACTCCATCTTCTTATATAAAATTCTTATCACCATTTTACCAAATATAGTACGAACACTCAATCATTAATAATGTTAATTACAAACCTCTTTTGTATATCGATTTCTATGCAGAGTATTAGTTCTTAATCTCTAGCGAATATTTAAGCAAAGTAAGAGAAGAATATGCTACCATTTGTACATAATTTAATGCAAATTCTTTGTTGATATCTTCATCTTTTGTAAGGGAATTTTGGTAGTCAAATAGATAGTTCACCAAATCAAAAAAGAAAGCGATTGTGTTGATAACTGGCGACATACTATTTTCATCAAATCTAAGATGTAGAAACTCATTCTTTCTGAAAGAATCTGATCTCATTAATTTAGCTCCAATATCAAAATTATAAATAATACTTTTATATTTTTGTTTATTCATACAGTCACTCCTTATACTCCACCCAATAAGCTGTATAATATTAGTATTGTTACTAATAATTTTCATAATCTTTAGTCTAGGTTCCACAGTATGTACTAAATCATGTCTGTAAATCTGTATTAAGTATTTACTATACTTTCTATATCTTGCCTTCATATCTTTAGGTCCAAAAGACATTAACAGTTTACTAATATTACCTGTACCTTTACCATAGGAACTATTTTTATCGGGGCCATATCTTAACATAGATACTAAATCTATATAACAAAAAATATTTCTTAATACTGTAAATGGTGCTCCACCAGCTGTTACTTCGGGTGAATTTAATAGAGGGTAAACATCGTCACGTAATTGATCAATAAGAACACCTATGTATTCACTGGGGGTTATTAACCCGCAATTATATTTCAAATATGGCTCAATTCTACTAGCCTCTTCAATGGCCGTAATATCATTAATAAATTCGTATACCCTAGCCCGATCGCCATCAGCCAATCTAACTAAATTTTTGTCCTTTAAAATTTTATCTAGTACTTCATTTCTGAACGCTTGTGTATTGTCTTCCCAGCCGCTCATATTATGTTATGAGTATATTTTTCAATTTCAACCAACATGCTAGCGATTACCCTTTGCACGGTTATGGGATATGCATAGCATTTCGCAGTTGCTAATGTCGGTTTTACCACCATTACTCCAGGCTGTTACGTGATCCGCATCCATTTCAGATAACTTATATATACGGTCTTTGTTATTATTATTCCCAGAAGCACAAACGGGGCAATTTGATACTCCTTTTGCTTCAGCCTTTGCTGTTTGTTGTGCATAAGCCGTCTTAATCGTAGATGGTTCAAATATGCGTATTTTTAGCAATGAAGGGTCCTTCATGCCACCAAGAATGTACTCAAAAACACCTTTCTTCCTGCGTACTTCGTAATTCGTAAAAAGCTCTCTAACTTTGGATGCAACCTCTTGTGGATCATAAGAATTAGAACCGTAATCTTTGTACAAGCGATTCCATTCAAGCCCACGCATTTCGCTATGAACATCTGTGAAAATATTTGAAGCCCAATCTATGACCTTGTCGAAATGACTTTTAAGTTCTTCTATGTTGCCATCATTACGATGCTTACTCATGTAGGCATCTATTCGCCCATTGCTTACCCAATCCAGCGCTGTCTCAAGGAAGTCTTGCCGCTTTACATCGCCGGCAACGTAGGCACTCCATTTTTGAACATTAGCATCTTGACTGTTACTAAAAACTTCCTTTGCCTTTGTCACGAATGGCCCATGATAGACTGCATTTCGAATTTCTTGTATTTTTAAAGGTACACCAGCAATGTTAATGGTCTCAAACCATTTCATCATTTCTTGCTCTTCACCCTCGCAGATATAAATGAGTAACTCTTTATCTAATATCAATTTACGCTGTGCTTCAGACATTCCACTGTAGTATTGTTCGTGATCATTAGCGTCTTTAACTGCAAACTTGCCTTTAACAAATCGGCCAATACTAGTAATTCGTTGTTGGCCATCTAACACCTCGTACTTATTGCCACCAATTTTATTAAAATAGATAATACCAATTGGATAGCCCTTTAATATGCTATTTATTACAGCAACGTCCTTTATGCCGTCGGCATAAATATAATTTCTCTGATACTCGGGCTGAATTGTGAGCTTTCCCGTAAGTCCAAACAAACCTTTTCCTTCAAACTCATTGTATTCAAATCCATCTACTATCTCTCTTATGGTAATGTTAGTATTTAGTGTTGTAATCATTTTAGTGCCTTTCTATGTTTAATAAGTATTCGCGAGTATACTTTTTTCTTATTTACAACACCAACGCCTTGACCTGCACCCTCCGCCCCAGAGACATTAGGAATAAAACCAGTGATTTTTAATAATTCTTTCGGCATATTTGCATAAGAGTTCCCGCTAGCTTGCCAGATTATTTCGAATTGATCAGGGTTATATTTATCTAAAAAACTAATAGGTACACCCATGATGCCGTCGAAGTCTGATGGGATTGCATCTGTATATGGCACCTCGATTGCATTGTAATTGTCGTATCTTCTATATGCTGAATCGCTTTTAGTAATCTTTTTATTAAATTTTTTATTATCTGCCATAGTCATGATTGCTAAAGGTTGATGCCGTCTGCCGTGGTCAAGGTTTGTAAACCAGCAAGAATTACCCAGCCTCGTAAAGTCACCTTTGTATCCTAGTTTTTCAGCTTTCTTCTTATAAGCAGGGGGCACATCAGAGCCTTTAGGAACAGCAAATACCATATCGCTAGTATAGCCCGTAGCCCCTTGCCACATCTTATTTTCTCTAATTAACGGAAAAATTTCTTTATATATTACTGCACCAATATTACCTATAATCAAGAACTTTTTATCATACTTAACTAGCTGCGCTACATATTCACGGAAAAGGCTGAAGGGCGGGTTGGTAACAATAACGTCAGATTTATTGAGTAGTGCAACGCACTCATCGCTGCGAAAATCGCCATCCCCCTCGAGTGGAGCCCACTCATTATTCTTATTTGCCTTGAGCTGTTCAGCAATGTCTGAAATATTGAAAGCTCCATCACCATCCATGTCATGTACATCGTTTATAATAAATAAATTTGCATTAACTTTTGGCCTACCCTTTTCAGGCTGAATAGTTTTATCGTCACCAAATAATGCAAGTTGTGTATTAGCTATCGGCGAAGGTTTGTAGCTTGTAGTAATGAGTTGCTTGAGGCCTAGACGGTTAAAATTAAGTGCAAAATAGCGGAAAAAGTTACTTTCAAAAGGGTCATCGCAATTACAATAGACAACTTTTCGACGGAAAGAATTTGGATCATATTCGAGATATGCTTCTATTTCTTTTTGAATGTCAGCAAATTGAGTGTAGAACTCATCATTCTTTGCACTTTTAGCTGCACTTAAATTAGTATTTGCCATTAATCTCCAAGGTTTAATTAACTCTAATTATACTACTTTTTCAGATAAGCAGACAGGTTATTCTTATAGCTCCGTGTATTTTTTATGATTGCCTTTGGCCTTGGCTACAGGATACTTTTGGGCGTTCTTGGCCAGCTTGGCCATAAAAGCCTCTGATATATCTATATCTAAGTCATTACACATAAGTAGAATCCAATACAACACATCGGCCAGCTCCTCGCTTACATCAACTTTATTATCTACTACATGATCTCTCATCTCCTCGGCGCTCTTCCACTGAAAATGCTCTAGTACTTCGGCCGCCTCTAGTGCAAGCGAAATCGCTGAGTCTTTGGGGTTGTGAAACTGCGCCCAGTCGCGCTCGTCACGAAACTTCACTACTTCTTTTTGTAAATCATTTATCTCTGCCATAGTACTGTTAATTCTACTCTTATTGTAATACTAGCGCCAATTGAGATAGGTAATACTCAGCTGCAAAGCGGTGGCAAATAAGCCCCAGAGCAGATATGGCACATTGACTATCGATACCCAACGCAGGTGTGGCCAGACAGCAATAAGTGCCCAAACAAGAGTTGCCACTACTAAGAGAATATCTATACTGGCCAGCAAGTTGTTGCGCAAGCCAAACTGCAACGGTGTAAAGGCGAAGTTGAAAGTGAGATTGAGCGCAAACGGTAGCGCTACTAGCCACGGCAATTGCTTGGTGGCAGCCATATAAAAAACTACGCCAAAAGATATAAGAATAATAATAATATAGAGTAACGTCCAAACCTGGCCAAAAAGCCATACGGGCGGAGCCCACGATGGCTTAATGAGCGATTGGTACCAATTGTAAGTTTGCATTGTAGCTCTATTGTAACGCCTGGGGCGTACCATAACAATAATTAGAGATCCTGAAGCAAGTTCAGGATGACGGGTGCGTGCGCCTATAGACATAAGCAATACGATTATGTTATATTGGCTATATCACCATAACCAGGGATGCCTAAGGTTTCGACCGGCCGCTAGTCCTGGTCTTTTTGTATTTTACTGACTTTCTTAATCGATCAATCTAAACAATATATTGATTAATTAGCTTGAGTAAGTTTGAGAATGAGATAGTTTTAATTAAACAGCGCACTAATAGAATCGGTGATACCCCCGGTAGACTCAGTAATATTCGTAGCGGTGTCGGCAACGCCGCCAGTAAGCTCCTCGGCTGGGTTGAGACCCTCGGCTACTGCGCCCAAGTCCCCAATGTTTTCGGTGATGTTATTGAGAATTTCCATAATTTACTTTGCTCCCTTCAATTGCTTTAGATTTGTTGGTATCTTCTTTGCTGCCACGGTTGGTAATTTTGTGCTTGGCCTTGTGATAGTGATGTTTGGTTTTCTCCAGTAAGTTTTTGGCCCAAACAAACTCGGTAGCCAACAGCCCTAGCCCAGCGATAATAATGATAAACCCGGGGCCCGGCAGTACCAGCATAACTAGGCCTATTAATAATACGGTAGAGCCTATTACGCCTACTATCACTCGCTTGGCGTGGCGCAGTGATTTATTGTCTTTCATTACTAAACCTTAGATAAGTCTTGGGTGTATTTGCCGACTCTTTGCGCTTGTCATTAAAGCGCTTGGCGGCATTAATAGGGTTTTTGACTGTAGTGCGCAAGACGGTCTTTACAGGCTTGGGTAAGTGCTGTCTACCGTATGCCGACATTGCCTCGGCTCTAATAGCCCACTTACTAGCCATGTAGTCCCAAATATCGTCTTGGGTTTCTCGGTGTTTGAGCCAGTTATTTACTTTTTTGATGCGTGATGATCTTGATGTATTCATATATTCCTCCGTAACTTTTTAATAATTTTAAATGTTTTTTGTAGGCTCGCCTCCTTTGTATTGATAGTTAGACTTGCATATATATAACAAATTATGTATACTAGTTATAATTATTAACTAGTAATATAAGTATACCAATGAGACGATTATATAGTCAAGCCAAAATAGATAAAATAATTAAAACCACCGCGATTATAGGTGATCAATACAACTTATTAATTTTCTTTGAGCTAAATAACTTTGGCGAGAAGTCTTTTAATGAGCTCAAGCGCATGACCCAAATAAATGCCGTCACCTTAACCCGCAAGCTCAAAGCTCTAGAAGCCAACGGGCTGGTTACCAAAAGAAGCTCGGGCAAAGAAATATTGTATTCACTCACGCCCAAGACTCAAAAGCTCAAGCCAATAATAGATGATATTGCTGACGTGATAGAAAACGATAGCCTAAATTAGGCTCTTCTAGGGCCATAATTTAAGTAGACTGTTTAATCAACACAGCGCTATTGTGCTTGGCGCTATTAACCTCGCTTGAGACAGTGTAGGCGCTCATATCTTTGGCTTTGTATGGCTGCAGTAGGTGTTCCAAAAATCCAATGTCATCATTGGCCTTGGGGCTAATCCAGTCGTCCTCTTGGCTGGGCTCTAATATAACCGGCATACGGTCGTGTATGGGCTTAACTACCCCATTGGGGTTGGTGGTAATAATGGAGTAACTACGGATGACTTCACCGCTGGATTTGTCTGTCCACTCATCATATAGCCCGGCAAAGGCAAAGGTATCCTCACCGGTAAGGTGTATGTAGTAAGGGGTTTTGGTACTGCCGTCGCGCCGCCATTCATAAAATCCACTAGCTGGCACCAAACAGCGTTGCGACTTAAAAGGGCGTTTCCAGGTAGGTTTTTCGGCCAAGGTCTCGGCTCGGGCATTTATCATCTTGTAGCCTATAGTGGCGTCCTTGGCCCAAACAGGGATAAGCCCCCAACGCATCAGCTCGAGCTGGTTGCCTTTGCCGCTATTGGTGATTACCGGCATGGTCTGGCCGGGCGCGATATTGTAGTTGGGTTTGATCTCACCAGCCGGCTTGCCCTGCACTCCAAAACGAGTGATGAGTTTGGCCTTGCCACTAACGAGGGTGTATCTTCCGCACATAGGTATAATTATACACTTTTGCGGTCAATTTTGCTCTTGCATTTGTTCGCTATATGTTCGTATAATATAGAGTATGATAGAGCCGGTAAACCAAGCTGTAGATATACTCTCACTCTCACGCAAGGGGCGAGGTATAGTGGTGCCTTTGCGGATGAAGTGGAACAACAAGACCTATGAGATCAAAAAAATAGGCTTGCGCCACCCCGTGCGCGAGGGTCGGGTGCTTTATCATATATTTGAATGTAGCGATGGCAACCTAAGCTTTCGGCTCAGACATAATACTGAGTCTTTGCAATGGACCCTAGAGGCAATTAGTGATGGCCTACCTGCTTAACTCATCAGAGCTATGCAAAGATAATCCGCAAACCATGCACATCGATCTCAATAGTGCCTTTGCGACTATTGAGCAACAAGCCAATCCATTGCTGCGCGGTAAACCGATAGGTGTGTGCTCGTATACTAGCCCGGGCGGGATAATTCTGGCGGCTAGCTATGAGGCTAAGGCGCTAGGCATAGTTACCGGCACACCGGTGCGCCAAGCCAAAGCCATCTGCCCAAATATTGTAGTGATGATGCCCGACCCCGATAAGTATTATTATGTGAACTCCTTGCTGTATCGTCTGCTGGGTAGATACACCTCAGATATTACTCCCCTCTCAGTCGATGAGTTTGTGCTCGATTTTAGCCGCAGCCGCAGCGTTAACCCTCGCCCACTTACGCAAATAGCCCGCGAGATAAAGCGCAGGATTCACTATGAAATTGGCGACTGGATGCGCGTAAATATTGGCATTGGTACCAATCGGTTTTTGGCCAAGACAGCGGCTAGTTTGCACAAGCCCAATGGGCTAGATGTAATAAGCCATAATAATTTGCACGAGGTATATGCTAGCTTGGAGCTGCGTGATTTGTGCGGCATAAACTATCGCATGGAGTCGCGGCTAAATGCGGCGGGTATTTTTACACCATTAGAATTTCTAGAGGCCAGCGCTGAGGTACTCAAAAAACGAGTTTATAAAAGCATAGAGGGCTACCGGTGGTATCAGCGCTTGCGGGGCTACGAGGTAGATGGGGTTACCTATGGGCGCAAATCTTTTGGTAATGATTTTGCTATCTACCAAGCGACTGCCGACCGGCACGAGTTGTCGCGAATGATAATGAAGCTGTGCGAAAAAACTGGCCGGCGCCTGCGACGCAATAATTATTTTGCCCGCGGTGCCCATTTGTGGCTACTATACGATGATAATACCTATTGGCACACCGGCAAGAAATCGCAGACTGTTCTCTACTCTACCAACGATATCTATGAGGCCATTATGCGCGTGTTTAATCGTCAGCCCGAATACAAGCCGGTGAGCAAGATTGGCATATCGGTCTATGGCCTAGAACCAACTCGGCCCGAGCAAATAGAGCTGTTTGAAACCATAGCTACCAAACAGCGACAAATTGCTGGCGCAGTCGATAAGACCAACGACACTTATGGCGAGTTTACACTTATACCGGCGCTGATGATGAATATGAACGATACTATTATTAAGCGCGTACCATTTGGTGGTACTAAAGATCTTAAACTTCTCTACAGCCAATACGCCAATATCTAGAATTGGTTGATTGTGACGAAACTAGATTTAATTAAAACAAATAACTACTTATCGCCCGGAGGGTCGTTTTTGATAAAGCTACCGTCTTGAAGCTCTGAGAATGCCGAGTGCAGCTCGGCCTCGGTGTTCATTACTACTGGCCCAGCCCAAGCTATGGGCTCACGTAGAGGCTTACCACCAAACACCAATAGTCTGGCGCCATCTTTGCGGCTAGAAAGTTCGATACTATCGCCGTCCTTAAATAACACTACATGCTTGGCGGCAATGTCTTGGCTATCTGTGCTAATAGAGCCACTCACGATATATATAAAATATTTATGACCGGTAGTTGTAATGAGTTGCCATTTTGTATCGCCTGTAAGCTCAACATCTAAAAAAGTTGGCTCTACGTATTCGCCCTTAAAAGCACCAGTTGTGTCGCGATACTGGCCAGATATCACTCGCACATTACTACCCTCTTCACTCACCACCGGAATGTCACGACTCAAAATATCGCCGTACTTGGGCTGAGTCATTTTGTGTTTTTTGGGTAAATTGAGCCATAATTGTATACCCAACATATGCGCCGAGTCTTGTGGCATTTCTTGGTGCACAATACCACTACCTGCAGTCATCCATTGCACGTCACCATCATTTATGACACCTACTGTGCCGAGGCTATCGCGGTGCTCGAGATTTCCTTTAATAAGATAGGTAATGGTTTCAATACCGCGGTGTGGGTGCCACGGAAACCCTTGGGCGTAATCATTGGGGTCGATACTATCAAAGCCATCCATCATTAGGAATGGATCAAACTCCTTGGCCTGCTCTGCGCCACCAAATAACCGCACTAGCTTAACACCAGCGCCATCTATAGCTGGAGTGCCGGTGATAATTTGGTGTATTTGGCGAGTTGTTTTGGATTGACTCATAATAATATTTTACTATAGTTGGTGGTGAGTGTATTTATTAGATATGACAAATAGACATTGACATAATGTATTAATATTGTTATACTTAGCCCAACTCTAATTGAGTGCACCCCACACAATACACGACCGGAAGGAAAGGTAATGGCCGAAGAGGTGGTATTGACACCCGAACGCGTTGAAGAAATCTTCAGAAATTGCAAGCGCCGAAAAACCGACGCAAAAGATGACTTGGTGCGAGCCGAAGGCCAAATTCTACCCTACGGGTTTAGTCGCACTAGGCTCGATGAGCATTGCGACACCATTAGGGCGTGCTTGGCCGAGCTACCCGATGAGTTGCATGAGTCAACCGGCACCGGCGGTAACCTCAGACAAGCCCACCACAATAGCGATGGAACTACCTGGACAGATGAACGCATAGTGGTTGAGCACCTCATAGCGCTTGGTACTGCTACAGGCATGATTAGGTGGCTATATCTCAATAGCCGGCGCACAATGTTTGAGCGTGGCCTGCCCGTCTTTGTGATCAACATCTGATGAGCAAAACTACGCAAGTTCGACAACTCAAAGCAACTCCAAAGCCCGAAAGGCACCTTAAGTTGGTAGAAGACACTCCAGAGCAACCATCCGATATGACAAAACGTCAAATGCGAGCCATGGTGTTTTGTGCCCTGATAGTTGTGATTTTGCTAGTGTGGTGGGGCAGCTCGCCCAGCGAAAGCGACACTGCACCAGTAGTGCGCGACACCATTGTTTCGCCGGTAACAGCCCCGGGCTAAGCTAGTTTGCGCCCGCACGACTTATCATTAATATGATAGGTCGTTTTTTATTTTGTTGTTAATTCAAGCAAAGCAGAGCTCAACAAGTTTTTCATTTACTATAGTCTACGTGTTAAGATAGTAGTAATGATACAGATAAAAGATGTTACCAAAACTTACGGTAAGGGTGAAAGCCTGTTTACCGCTCTTTACAAGGTAAGTGCCGAGATACCCGATGGGGCTAGTGTAGCGATAATAGGTAAAAGCGGATCGGGCAAATCCACGCTTATGCATATAATGAGTGGTCTTGACCGTGCGAGCGATGGCGAGGTTATTGTAAATAATAAAAGCCTAGTTGGTCTCAAGCCTAAACAAATTGATAATTTTAGGGCAACTGAAATGAGCTTTATATTTCAAGCCTTCTTTGTAGAAGCCAACCAAACATGCTACCAAAATGTATTATTACCTCTCGAGATAGCTCGCGTAGGTAGGCGCGATAGACGTAAGCATGTGCTTGAGGCTCTGCGCGCTGTTGACTTAGAGGACAAAGTAGATAGTCTGGCTGGCAATCTAAGTGGTGGCCAAAAACAAAGGCTTGCAATTGCTCGAGCGATTGTCAATAAGCCTAAGCTTATTTTTGCCGACGAGCCAACTGGAAACCTAGATAGCGCTACTGGCGAAATTGTAATTGATTTACTATTTAAACTTAACCGCGAGCGAGGCATTACTATTGTAATTGTTACTCACGACCAAGACCTAGCCCTGCGCACCGATATGCAGCTATATATGAAGGATGGCGAGATTATTGAGGTAACGCATTCCAAACACAGGGTCAAAAAAACTACTCAAGTCGATACTCTTAAAAAACAGGGGTTACGCTAATGTATATTACCGATATTATTCGACGTGCCGGCAGAAGCTTACGCAGCGCCAAAGCTCGAACACTACTGACGGCTTTAGCAATTGCTGTTGGTGCATTCGCTCTTACTTTAACTTTGGCAGCCAGCAATGGCGCTACAGCGTTTGTTAATAAAATAATATCGGACAATTTTGACCCTGCCGAATTGGTAGTGGTGGCCGACAAGTCGTTGTTGGGTGGCGGTAGTGGAAGTACTGAACCAACCGAGTTTAGTGGCAACTTTGGTAGCTCACTTTCAAATGCCGGAGCCATAACGCAAATTAAACGCTTAACCGATGCCGACATAACCAAAATTAAAAGTATTGATGGCGTAGAATCGGTACGCGAAGACCTGGTGGTAAACTTACAATACATTACCAGACCCGACCAAAAAAAATATGTCGCCACCATGCAGTCTTACTCGCCTTTTCTCAAGCCCGAATTACTGGCTGGCAATATTCCACAACCACTTACCGGCAAGCAGATATTGCTGCCAGAGGGCTTCTTAAAAAGTCTTGGGTTCTCTAGTGCTGAATCGGCTATTGGCGAGAAAATAACGGTAGCTGTCAAAAAACCATCTTCATCACCTACACCTCAAACCCTGGCTCAAGCCACCTTTACCCCAAGCCAAGATGTTGTTTTACAAGAGTTTAGTATCGCAGCAGTGCTCAAAAAACCCGCCACCGCTCAACCTGGAACCGAGCTATACCTATATACCAGCCAAGACGCAGCTCGAGAGCTTAACGATATTGCCACGCTTGGCACCAACGACTACCGAGCCTATACCAGTATTTATGTTAAGGTAGTTGATGGCCAGAATGAGCAAAATCTCAATGCCGTGCAAACCGAGATAGAAAAGCACGGCCTCTATGCCCAAAGCGTTAAAGAAACTCAAAAGTTTCTTACCCAAATAATTGATGTATTGCGCGGAATAGTAATAGCCTTTGGACTAATTGCTATTATTGCCTCAATATTTGGCATTGTTAATACTATGTATATTAGCGTAATTCAGCGCACGCGCGAGATTGGATTAATGAAAGCGCTAGGTATGCGTAAGCGCGACATTGGCCGCCTGTTTAGGTTTGAAGCAGCTTGGATAGGTTTGCTGGGTGGTATTATTGGCTCTGGGCTAGCAATTGGCTTAGGCATAGCGCTAAACCCCTGGATAACCACTAAGCTAAGTCTGGGTGCGGGTAACAGCCTACTGATATTTAAGCCCACCCAGGTAGTAGGTTTAATATTCATTTTAATGCTGGTTTCAATTCTTGCTGGTTGGCTACCATCGCGCAAAGCCGCCAAGCTTAATCCTATAGAGGCATTAAGAACCGAGTGAGTAAGCAACTTTTTATATGGTAATTTATGAACATATTGGTTAAGATATATTCATGAAGCAAGTATTTGACAGAAGTCGCAAGAGTAATGAAAACATTGCCGAAGCTCTGCTATTACCCACTATTTTAGTTACTGGCTTAATAGCCCTTTTTTTATTTTGGAACGAAACGGCCGTTAAATTGGTAGGTCGTGGATCTATAGGAATGATGGTATTAATATTTGGAGCCATTATTACCTTACTCATTTTTACTCCAGCCTATATCTATGGCCTAAAATCTCACAAAGAACAGCTTACTAGCAAGCAACTGGTATTTAATATATTCTCGCTTACCATCGCTTCTGTAATAATGACCATGCTACTCACCTCGCTTGGAGTGGGGTTAATTTCGCAGTCGTTTAAGGGCCTTACTCTAGATAGATATGTATCGGCAGTAATAGTTGGAGTTTATAGTGGGCTGATTGTTTATATGTTGGTTCCGGCAGTTATTAGGTTAAATACGCGAGGTATAGCACAAATATTTTCTGTTGTAATGATCTGTGGGATGTTACTAAGTATGATTACCTCAACCAATCCATACTGGTGGGAAGTAAATTTTTCCTCACTAGGGAGCACCGACAGCCCTTCAGCAGTAGCCTTTAATTTCACCTTAATACTATCAGGTTTGTTATTAATTACACTCAGCTCACATTTACTCGATGATATTACTAAGCTACTTAAAGGCTTGAGCACAAAAGCTCAGAACGCTAGAGTGGGATTGCTAAAAATATTATTTATTTTTATTGGTATATGTATGGCCGGTGTAGGCATATTCACCTACGCTGAGCACCCTACTTTGCACAATCTTTCGGCTTACTCTATGGTGCTTGGCTTTGCGATAATGATTATTGGATTAAAGAAAATTATTCCATTTATAGACACTACATTTTTAGCTAACTCTTATTTTACCTTGGTAATAATTGGTGTGTGCTACTTTTTGTTTGCTAGAGTAGGTTATTTGAATCTCACCGCTTTTGAGCTACTGGCTTTTGGCATTACCTTTGCTTGGCTTGTGGTTTTTATACGAAAGATAAACAGCCTACAGACAAGCAATTCTGGTTAAAATATTATTTTGTTTTTGTGCTACTTTTTTCTTCAGAGGGCGTAAGCAACACGATGCTTAGGCCAATACCAAAGAATAGTGCTTGTAAAAAATTGACTTTACCAATTGAGGCTATCTCACCAACTACCCAAAACATCATAATAATGCCAGAAACTACAGTAGCTAAATTGGCACCTATTAATTTTTTGTGTTGGCTTACAGCAGCAATAAGCGCACTACCACCCACCACTGCCATAAGAATTACTCCTGGAAAGTAGTAGGTTTTAAATCCGGTAGGCTCCAGCCATTGTGCCGGTAAGCCCATTTTGCCCATTATTAAACCAACCCCGCCCAATATGGCCGCAAAGCTAGCAAACCACAAAAGACCAATTAATATTTTGTGTTTATTCATTGTTTTATTATACCTTTAAATTTAGCTTAGCAAAATAGCTATGCTTTATGATAGACAACCTTGTATGAGATAATACCTGCAATGCAAAACGAGCCCAAACATCACTACCCTAAACCCGAAAAAGCCGGTTGGCTGGCCAAACTTTCGCTACGCTCAGTGCGACACCCCAAAACTAGCGCTATTGTCTGGTTGGTAATTTTTATATTTGGTTTGCTTAGCTATTTGCAGTTTATGCAACGACAGGGGTTTCCGGATGTTCAAGTACCAATTAGCACTGTTACTGGCACGTACTTTGTCAACGATAGAGTAAAAGTAGATAGCGAAATAGTTAAACCAATTGTAGATGTGGCCAAAAGCAATCCTAAGGTTAAAAAAACCACAGCTACAACTCTCAATAATGGTTTTAGTATAGTAGTGCAATACAACGACGGCGTAAATGCCAAGACTGAATCTGAAAACTTACAAAAAAGTATTAAGGCGAGCTACAAAATGCCCGACCAAGCCAAGATAGAATACAACAACATTAATGCTAGTAAGTTTTTGAATGAATACGACACATTGGTGGCCGTACGAGCCAGTAACTTAACTACCGAAGAACTTGAGGCCTTGGCTAGTAAATACGCCAGTGCGCTTAACGATAAGCTGTCGCCGTCATCTGCGGTAGTGATTTCGGTATTTCAAACTGGTATAAGCCCTTATACGGGGCAAGTAATTAAGCAGCAAAAGTCGTTTGATTTTTCTGCTACCAGAGTAAACAACCAACTCTCGGCCGTAGAAAGTAGCATAATAATTGGCATAAAAAACCCCAAGGGCACCGATATAATTCGCTTTGATGACAAATTGGTAAGTTCACTAAATGAACTAAACGCCCAGCCTGAATTTAAAAACATTCATGGCAGTATTGCCGCCGACCAAGCCACGGCTATTAAAGAGCAAATTCACTTATTACAGGACAACTTGCTTGAAGGGTTGTTGATAGTAGCCTTGGTATGTATGTTGTTTATTAGTTGGCGAGCCGGCATTGTAGCTGCTCTTGGCATGATTGGTACATTAACAATGACGCTCGGGGTTCTTTATATTGCCGGCATTTCTCTCAATACCATTACTCTATTTGCCTTAATTCTATGTTTGGGCTTGATTGTTGATGATACCGTTATTATGGCTGAGGCGATAGATAAATATAAAGACGACTCGCGCAGCTTTGCCGAGGCCGTTAAGATTGCTGCAAATCACGTTGCTGTGGCTAGTCTAGCTGGAACAATCACAACTATGCTAGCTTTTGCCCCGCTCTTATTTGTAAGTGGTATTCTGGGAGAATTTATACGTGTTCTACCAATAACAATTATTACAAGTTTGGCTATATCGCTCTTGGCATCTATTACGTTAATACCATTTTTGGCTAACAAGATAGATAACAAACCAGCACGCGACTGGCGTAAAACACTAGGTCGATTTAATCCATTTAGATGGGTAGAGTTGGCAATATCTTTTGCTGGAAGCGGTATATTACTATGGTCAAATACCAAGTGGAGAAAGATATTAGTGAGTGTAATCGCTATTGGTATTAGTATTGAATTTGTTATATTGGGAGCACAATATTTCAATCAATTGAAATTTGATATTTTTCCAAGTACCAAAGATAGCGATGTAATTAGTATTAATATAGATTATTTACCGGGTAACGATTTAGCTAAAAATATTGTTATTGCCAAAAAAGTAAATAATATAGTTACATCTACTATCGGCAATGAGATAGAAAGAATAAGCTATAACGGCAGTGGGTCTGTACGATCGGCAAAATTACAAATCAAACTTTCTTCGTACGCTAACCGTCAACCAACCTCTAAAGAGCTTATCGACAAGATTAATGGTAATTTGGGGGAGATAGAAGGTGCTAATCTTACAGTCGCGCAGGTAGATGCCGGTCCACCTAAAGACAATTTGCCCTTCAAAGTACAAATATCGGCGCGTAACCGACAAACGGCTAATGAAGCTGCTCAAAAATTAATTCAATTTATGCAAACTCATAATTTTGTGCGTTCTAACGGTGAGAGTGTAGCAATTACCGAGGTAGAATATGATGGTCAGCGACCAATCTTGGTGCGTGCTAATGGTGACGAAGTGGTGCAAGTCAGCGCTGGTTTTAGCGATAGTGACACTTCGGCGCTAGTTGGATTGGCAGAAAATGAAGTTAAGGAGTTTATAAATAACCCTGCCAACACAGCCGGCTTACAATCTAGTGATTACCGTTTCGATTTCGGCAACGAAAGCTCCAACCAAGAATCGTTCAAAACTGTACTTATTGCTTTTCCAATACTCTTAGTAGTTATGTATATTTTGCTAGCTATACAGTTTAGATCTGTGGTTCAACCTCTACTAATATTTTTGGCTATCCCCTTTAGCTTCTTTGGCGTAGGTATTGGGCTTTATATTACCAGCAACCCCATTAGCTTTTTTGTAATGGTGGGTTTCTTTGCCCTAATTGGTATATCGGTCAACAACACAATACTACTTACCGACTTTGCCAACCAACGACGCAAAGAAGGTGATGGGCCTCGCCAGGCCATTGCTAGTGCTCTAAACTCACGAGTACGCCCACTACTCACCACTAGTCTAACTGCTGTAGTTGCTCTTATTCCGTTAGCACTAAGTAATCCTTTCTGGGAAAGCCTAGCTGTTACTCTAATATTTGGGGTTATAAGCAGCGTATTTTTGGTAATTGTAGCCTTCCCTTACTACTACCTATTATTCGAAGGCTCTAGAGTACGCGCCGGCAAATTCTGGCAAAACACAAGAAAAGCTCAGTAAATATTGAGTGATTGTAGCTGTTATTTAAAAAGCCTAATTACTTTTCTAAAACTGTAAATACGTGATTCCACTGGCCGGTAGAAATGCCATACTTAACCCATAGTACGCACAGAGGTTCTAGCTCACGAGCGCCGGTAATGCCCCCTATATCTACCGGTTGCCAGCCAAAACTTAATAAGATAGTGTGTACTACTTCTTTTGCGCCAGCATCGTCTCCGCAGTAAAACATAGTTGGAATTGTTTTGCCAAAACTAGGTTTGTACATATGAGCATTGCCTACTGTATTTAAAGTCTTTACTACTTTAGACTTTTTGAGCCACTTTTGTACTTGCTCGCCAGCTGAGTCGGTCGTGCCAATTAATAATGATGGTGGCATTCCTGCGCTAAAGTCTAATGGATTGGTAACATCTATTACTACTTTGCCTTCAAGATTTTTTGGCTCAATCAATGAAATTACTTGCTCTGTAGCTGTCCAAAGAGTACATAAAACAGCAAGTTCGGCAAACTTTGCAGTGGTGGCAAAATCGCCTATTTCTATATTAAGCTGTTTTTTAATTGACAATGCTTTTTTGCTTTTGGGGTCGCGTGTTGCCATCATTACTTCGTGGCCCTCACTTTTAAATGCCTTTGCTAATGCCTGACCAACATCGCCACTACCTAATATTCCGACTTTCATAATAGTATCTCCACCAAATATTTATTTAATTAAGCCTAGCAATTTCCTCTTGATTAATACCATTTTCAACATTATTAAAGCCAAGAAATACTAGTTTTTGTTTAGCTTGCTCTGCCCTAGCTCCGCTCCGGCAATAAACCACTATTTGATCTTCTTTGTTAATTTGCGACAAAGTATCGTTATTGTTATTAATAATACCTACAGGCACATTTAGTGCACCAGCCACATGACTAGCGGCATATTCTTCGGGCTCTCGTACATCAATATATATAGTTTTACTCATATAGACATTATATCATTATTTACATAAGGGTTTATATGCCGTAATAATTTGTTATGATAGATTAATGACAGTTAAAAGCAACAAGCTATATTATTATTTAATTACGATTGGTGGCTTAATGGGTGGTTTGGCGTCTTTTATGCAGCTAATCGAAAAGATCCACATACTCAAAAATCCGCAAATTAATTTGCTTTGTAATGTTAACGAGGTAGTAAATTGCACTAATGTATTGAGCGCGCCTCAAAGCGCAGTTTTTGGATTCCCCAACTCAATGATGAGTCTGGTTTTATTTGTGATATTTTTTACCATTGGCTTGGTGGGTATTAGCGGCGGAAAAGTATCAAAAATATCATTAAAGATAATATTTATATTAAGTTTATTTACACTTGGCTTTGGCTCTTGGTTCTTATGGCAAAGCACATTTGTAATTGGTGCTATTTGCCTATACTGTATTGCTAATTTTTTTGGTCTAATACTTATCAATGCCGGCTTAGCTCGAATTAATTATTTTGAAAGGAATAATAATAAATCAAAGAATATTTTGCCCGACAAGATAATGGCCAATAACTATGATTATTTATTGTGGGGGCTGTATAGCCTAGCAGTACTTGCAACAATCTACATTAAACTTGGATTATAAATCTCAACGTTTGCTACAACTTTGAGTAGAAACTGAGTTAAAATTATTTTGAGCTTCGCTTAATACGTTTTTTAAAACTGGTGAGGTAATAGAATAGCCAATAGCGTCGCCGTTGTCGGCGGCGGCAAACACCATACCCACTACAGTACCGTCGGGTAACACCACCGGTCCACCCGAGTTACCCTGTACTATAGTAGATTGCAACTCGTATACACTGCGGGGCGCCATGCCGTTGCCATATATGTTTAAACCTACAGCATTTAAATTGCGCAATATACTTGCCGAGTTAGCCCTAAAATTGCCGCCTCCAGGATAACCCAGCACAACGGCCGCCGTACCTCGGGGCTTAATTGAATCATCTATTACCAATGGTTGACCAACCAAGTTGCTTGTTCTAAGTATTGCTATGTCTAAGTCGGGATTAAAATATACTACAGTAGCCTTGTGTTGACCCCTAGTGTCTTCAACTGCAACCTGACTAGTACCAGCAACTACGTGAGCATTGGTCATTACTAGGTTTGGAGCAGCCACAAAGCCTGATCCATAAAGTATTCCGCCACAACCTGGTGCACCAATCCGCACCGTAGAACGCCCTGCCGCCTTAACGGCAGCCTGAATATCTGCTGAGCCAGTTGGTGCGACTGGTTCGGTAAGCGCAGGTGGCTCGCCGGCAAATACCTGCGGAAACTCCAGCGGAGTTATTAAGCCGTTTATTCTTGCCAGTATAGCTGGCGTGGGCGGCAAGTTACTATCTAGAGTTTTAACAATTAGTGAATTTTGCAGTTGTTGATTTATAGCCA